>NZ_JACIFP010000001.1:303556-607113 GCF_014197435.1 Gordonia humi | reverse complement strand
CTGGCTGCGGTTCGCACACGGCGTACGGCCCGTATGTCTCGGTGAGGCCGTATATGTGGACCACTGAAGCCCCGAGCGCCCTCATCGCCGCAATGATGGTCGGGCTCGGCGGTGCACCCCCGTTAGATATGGTCAGCGGGGTCGTCAGGACGTGCGCCTGCTCGGCGTAAGCCAGCATCGTCAGCACTGTGGGTGCCCCATTGAGGTGGGTGATCTGGTGCTCATCGATCATCGCCCACACCGCGTCGGCTCGGACGCTGCGGAGGCAGACGTGTGTTCCCAGCGCGGCGGTCACCGCCCATGTCGTGCACCAGCCGTTGCAGTGAAACATAGGCAATGTCCACAGGTACTTTGTGGATGCGTCGAACTTCGAGTGGTGTGCACCGCCGAGCGAACTCAGGAATGCTCCTCGATGCGAGTACAGGACGCCCTTGGGTCTGCCGGTGGTGCCCGAGGTGTAGTTGAGAGAAATATTCGCTTGCTCGTCCGCTACAGTCCACTCGATATCGGTTCCGCGACCGTCTGCTAGGAAGTCGGTATAGTGCGATCCCTGCCACGTATTCGACGTCCGCCCGTCACTCTCTGGTAGACAGATCCAGTTATCGACCGAATCAGCTGCGACGTCTGCCGACTGTAGTGCGGTCAGCATCTCCTCGTCTCCGAACAGCAATTTCGCCTCCGAATGCGCGCAGATGTACTCCACCTCTGCAGCGGCCAATCGAGTATTGATCGCTACCAGAATTCCGCCCGCGAGCGGAACCGCATAGTGTGCGATGAGCAGTTCGGCAGAATTGGCCGCAAGATAGGCAACGCGTGCGCCGTCTCCGACCCCAGAATTTCGAAGCGACTTGGCAAGTCTCTGTACCTCATTGGCGAACTCCGCGTAATTCCAGCGGCGAGGGCCATCGATGATCGCATTCTTGTGAGGTACTACTTCGCTTGCGCGCTCTAGGAAGCGCAGCGGCGTCAGCGGGACGTCGAGACTGGTCATTGATTTCTCCTAAAGGCGACGTTGCCGAATTTATGTAGATTACAGTGCCCCAGCGCTTCGCGGATGGAGCAGATATCAGGCGGGAGCTTCAAGCGAGAAAGGCGTACCCGAAGATCGATCCATAACCTGGATCGTCGTGCAATCGGGGCCATCCGGCCATCCGACCACCCGCGCTCGTTCTACGCCGAGCCGGCTCAGCACGGCGAGAATTGCACCGCGCGCCAACTCCGACTTCTCCGTGGCGAAGTGCTCAGCGGTATCGCGAAGAGTGAGGACGATTCCCCCGTGATCGGTGACCGGTCCGACGTCGCGCGCGATGTCGTCGTGCCCAGAACGCAGCCCGGTCCCGAGCCCCGATCCCCACCGGGCACAGGCCGTAGTCACGTGCACAGTAGGAGTCCGTCCGGGTTCTAGGGGTCCTGTCAGCGCCGAATGGATCGCGCCAGTGACGTCATCAAGGAAGTCAATGAGGAAGGGGCCGTTGACACTGATACGCACCGACTGTTCTGTGAGTCGGCACACACGGCCCCCGCCACCGGTGCCATGATGCACGACATAGTCGGCCAGATCGTCGACCGTCACCATCTCGACGTGGTGTTCATCGGCGAAGGCGGCGAGTTCTGTGCCCTGCAGCAGATTGCCGGCATCGCTGGTCAAGGTCGCTGTGATCGCGACCGAGGCCAGCCCGGCGATCGCGCACAGGTCGACGGCCGCCTCTGCGGTACCACGGCACTGCAGAACACCCCGGTCAGCGGCTCTGACCGGTACGACATGACCCGGGCGGGTGAGGTCATCCGGCCGAGTGCCGGGGGCGGCAAGCACACGAATCGTGTGAGCCCGGTCCACCGCACTGATCCCGGTGCCAATTCCGTGCGCCGCGTCGACTCCGACCGCATAAGCCGGGGCCCCGGACCCCGGCGGCCCGTCCCCTTTCAAAGCGGGTAGATTCAACCTGTCAGCGCGGCGGGCCTTCATCGGTGCGCAGAGGAAACCCGAGGTATACCTGATGGCCCAAGCGACACAATCAGGATCCGCGTGTTCACCGGCAATGACCACCTCGGCAGTCTCCGGTGCACAACCGCCGATCATGATGACCGGCCGGCCGGCCGCCAGTGACTCGGAGGCACGGACCACGCGTGTGCGCTGCCCGACGGTCATCGGTCGAGCCCGACCAGGGTGCGAAAGCGGCTGTCGTGAAACACCAGAGGTGCCGCCGCGTCGTTCATCGACATGCGGTTGACCTGCAGCAGTACGACGTCGTGATCGCCGGCGGGAATCGCCTGGGAGATGCTGCAGTCGAGCCATGCTGTCGCCTCGTCCACGAATACCGCGTCCGTATCGCTGGAGAACCAGCGAACATCGGCAAACCGGTCGACCTTCTTGGCGGCGAGCCGGCGGGATACGGCCTCTTGCGAATCAGCGAGAACGGAGATTCCAATGTGCTTATCGGCCGAGAGCACCGGCCACGTCGTCGACGTATGTTGCACGCAGATGGACACGAGCGGCGGGTCCATAGAAACTGGAGTGAAAGACGTCGCAACGATCCCCACCGGATCTCCGGATCGCAACGCGCACAGGGCCGCAACACCAGTGGGATACCGCCCGTACAATCGTCGCAATCGTGAGGCGTCCAGCACCGCGTCTCCCGAGGTTACCGGTTCTAGAGCACTCATTCTATGTTCTCGTCCTTTCAGATATCAGTACGCCGAAGCGTGATTGCACGCGGCGCGGCGCCGCGCGCATCACGATGAGTCGTTTCAGCACAGTGTCCCTTCCACATGCGCTACGATCAGATCCGTGACCGACTCAAGGCAGGACTGTCCCAGCGGGACCGACGCCCCACGCGGATCACCGAGAATCCCGTTGGGCGACACCGACCGGAACCCATCGTTGAAGGCGCGTTGCAGGAGCTCGCCATCCACCGTTCCCGTGTAGCCGCACTCGAGTGATTCGGTTCGTACGTGTCCGGGGTGCATTGCCAGCATCACCGCAGTCTCGGCTACATCGGCGTGTCCACCCACGCTCGCGCCGAGCCCTGACACCTCGTCAGCGCACTTTTGCCAGGTATCGATGATGGCCTCGCCGTCGGTAAATACAGTTACTGATAATGGCGTCAGGCTTCGTTTCAACCGCTCTTCGAATTCGCGCATCACCGGGTAGTTTCCGATATGTCCGGAAAATAGTATCGCGCGTTTAAAACCGTACTCGGCGAGCGGGCTCAGATAGTCCTCACAAATCGCTTCGAGTGTCGAGGCGCGGACGGATAAGCTACCCACGAAGCCGAGATGATGGGGCGAGTATCCCACTCTGACGGTAGGCAACACTAAGGCGTCACCCAGCCGGCCCGCTATTCGTAAGGCGAGTTCATCGGCATGCAGCGCATCCATCGACAACGGCAGATGGGGGCCATGCTGCTCGGTTGCGCCTAACGGCAACACCACCGTGCGTGTTCCTGAATTCACCGCGGCGGCGATTTCCGGACTGCTCATGTTCTCTATTCGCAGTTCGCGGTTAGGCACATGATCGGCCACTGATCTGCTAGCCACGGCCGGTCCTGATGAATCGGGTGTGGCGGGCGATCTCACTATGCTCGTCTCCGCTGTACATCGTTTGGGCCACATCTGCGAACGAAATCAGTACATTCGCACGTCGGATGGTCCCCTTCAGAGTGAGCTCCCCCGAGTCCGCGGACAGCGGCCTCGGAAGCACCCGGAAGTCCTTGAGCTGCAGCGGCCGGGCGAGCTCAGAATTGACTTCATCGATCCACTGCCGCAGTACGGCGTCGCGCTCGCCTGGCTCCATCCCGCGCGCCTCCGCACTGACCGCTAGCAACACGGTGAGATACTTGCGGCCTTCACCGACGATGATCGCCTCGTCGATCAGCGGACTCGCTTTGAGCCTGATTTCGATCGGTTGCGGGCTGACCGACTTGCCGCCGCTGGTCTTGATGAGATCCTTGACCCGCCCAATGATCTTCACCTCCCCGTCCGCGGCCATCTCGACGAGGTCGCCGGTGCGATACCAGCCGTCATTGAAGGCATCCGCTCTTGCCTCCGGATTGTTCCAGTACTCCGTAAACAGGCACGGCGCCCGTAGTTCAAGCTCACCATCCGGTGAGACACGCGCGGCCCACCGGTCGTCGGGAAGGCATTTACCGATGGTTCCCGGCGCCGGATAGTCTCGATCCCACTGCGCGATGACGGTCCCGCACGTCTCGGTTGTTCCGTAGAGCTCGCGAAGATCCAGACCCCAGGTATGCCAGAGCGCCGCCACCTCGGGTGTCATGCTTCCAGAGGCCGTCCAGCTGACCGTGATCCGGTCCATACCGACCTTCGCCCGAAGAGGGAGGAAGATCAGTTTCCTGCAGACGTCATCGGCGGCGCGCAGGTGGATCGGCACTGACGCACCCCGCCATCTCAGCGCACTCGTTCTTCTCGCAACACGCATGGCGAGCGAGTATCCGATCCGAAACGCGGGGTGCGAGTTCTTGATCGCCTGCAGTGCTTCCGTGGCGAGTTTCTCGTGCATTCTCGGCGGCCACACGACCGCCGTCGGCCGTACCGCGATGAGCACCTCGGAGCGTTCCTCCATCGTGCAGAAGGTGATCACCAGCCGGGTCATGACCGGTGCGAATACCCCCATAAGCGCCGGCGCAACGTGGGACAGTCCCAGAAAACCCACCAGGTCGTGCTGCACACGACCCATCTCGGGATAGGTCATCGCCTGGCTCAGCACCGCGTACTGGAGCGACCGGTGGGTATGGACCACGTACTTTGGCGCGCCCGTCGACCCCGATGTGGAGAACAAGACCGCGGGCTGGTCGATGTCACCGTCTCGAATCAGTTCGTCGTGCAGGTCGGGTGCAGATTGACCCAGCTTGGTACCAGCTTCGATGACGGTCTGCCAGGTTGCCGCCGTCATCGTCGCCGGGCCCGACGGCACGGCGTCTACACCGATCGCCACCCGTAGATGCGGAAGCCTCGGCGCCACTTCGGAGACCTTAGCCAGATCAGCAGCGGTCTCGGCGACGATCGCAGTCGCCTCGCTGCTGCCGAGTACCTGCTCGAGTTCGTGGTGCGAGCTCGTCGGGTAGACGCCGACGAGGACGCCGCCGACGGTGAGTACCGCCAGCGCCGCGATCACCCACTCTTGTCGTGCCGAGCACATGATCGCCACCCTGTCGCCGGGCGTGACGCCAAGATCGTTGAGCCCGAGCGCTACCCGCGTGACGCGCTCGTCATACTCTCTCCAGGTGGTCGGCTGGACCACTCCGTCTTTCCATTGGTTGAATGCCACCGTATGCGGTTCGTGTTGTGCTCGGTCGTGCAGCATTTGGGCAAATGTTCGCTCGACTGCCTGAAAACCTGAGGCGTGTTGTAACACGGGGATCTTCTGGCCGCCGGACGGCTTCGTTGATACTGGTCTGGTTGATGCCATTTAACTTGGATCCTTGGCCTGCAGAGCGGGGGTACGAGTAGTGCAGCTGTATATCGTGACGGTTCAGAAGCTCATCGGTCGCGCCTTCCCGACCAGCGTGCACGAGCGGCCGCCGCGGCAGGGTCGTCGAAGTAGTTCTCCGCCGCACTTAGTGTGGCACGTAACGATTCGCCATCGTCCTCGTCGACCGGTTTGTTTACACTCCATTTCAGAGCGGCATACAGGACAGCCGGTTTAGCGGCTAACGTCCGTGCGCGCTCGACGGCGACCGTTAGCAGACGATCGGGCTCGACGACGCGCTCGACGAGACCAATATCAACGGCCCGGCGTATACCGAATATTTCACCGGTAAGCAACAGATTGCGGGCGGTGTGCGCACCGAGCAACTTGACGGCCCGTTGAATCCCTTTATCCGCCGGCAGCAGCCCGTGATTGATCTCCGGAAATCCGAATCTGGCATGATCGACAGCAAGCACGCCATCGGTAAACAGCGCCAGTTCCATGCCCCCGCCGACGCAGTGGCCATTGACTGCGCCGACCACTGGTCGTGGGTACCGGTCCAGGGCGGTGAGCAGCGCATGGAAATCACGCATTCGCCCATCTAGCTCAGATGCCTCGGCGCCCTCGAGTTCCTTGATGTCTCCCCCGGCAGTGAAGAATCTGTCACCGCGGCCGGTGAGCACGACTGCCGGCGCATCAGTGCCGCTGGCGAGATCCACGAATAGTTCGGTCAGCCCCCGGATTAGCGCCCGATTCATCGCATTGGCAGGAGGGTTGTCCATGGTGGCGATCAGAACGCCGGACTCATCGATCCCGGAGAGCTCCAAGACGCCGGCTGTCGCGATATCCTCGGTCATGATGTCACCGGACAGGCGCGGCATCCGGGGACGGCTCACTAACCGCTTCCTCGATTCCACGTGCTGACGGAAACGATACCTCACGCCCCTCACGGAAGGCTCGCCTCGCTTCAAGGTAGTCGGCGCCGGCGAATCCGAGGGTTTCGAGCGCAGCCGACAGTTCCTGCTGAGGCAGCGCATTCGTTAGCCACCCGGTGTTGAGCGACCGCTTGGTCCACCTGATGGCTTGCTGTGACCCATGCGAGAGTCCGTCGGCGATCTCCAGCGCGCGGGAAAGTACCTGATCCTGCGGGACGGCGAGACTGACGAGCCCGATTCGCTCGGCCTCCGCACCGCTGAGCCGCGCTGAAGTCAATTGGTAGTACTTGGCCTTCGCCATTCCGACCAGGAGCGGCCAGATCAACGACGAATGGTCGCCAGCCACGACTCCCACCCGGGTATGACCGTCGAGCAGCGTCGCGTCGTCTGCCGCTACGCTGATGTCGGCCAGTAGACCCATCGACAGTCCCCACCCGACAGCGGATCCGTTGATTGCCGAGATCAACGGCTTATCCATGTTGACCAGATTGTTCAGCCGACGACGCTCGGTCTCCATGAGCGCGATCGCCTCGTCGAGTGTAAGATCCGGCTGGGCCACGTCCATCCCGGTGCAGAAGCCGCGACCAGCTCCGGTCACGACTGCCACGCGAGTGGCCGGATCCCGATCGATGTCAGCCCAGATATCTGCCATACACTCGAACATGGGCATGGTCAGGGAGTTGAGCTTGTCTGGACGGTTGAGAGTGATCAGCAGTACTCCACCGGGCTTGCGCTCGATCTGGATCTCGTTGGGGTAGCGATCGAAGATGTCGTTGTCGGTCATCGTGATTCTCCTGCCGTGGCGGTCTCGGTCACTTGCTGTTTTGAGTTGTTGAATGCTTCCACCTCGGCGTAGTGCGCCGGGCGGGCGGCGCGAATGTCGGCGAGAATATCGTCGGAGTCACGAACCACCGCGCGAGGGTTCTTGAACTTCGGGATCACGTACTTGCCGAACATTTCGATAGACTTCATGAGTTCCTCGTGTGGAAGCCCGTCGATTCTCATCACCAACGAGTCGGCCCCGAGGTCGGCGAACCGCTGGACCTGGGCAACACAGTCATCGGGGTCGCCGACAATGAATCCGGCGGAATCGTTGAACATGTAGTTCTCATCGGTGAAGTCGACGTCCTTGACCGCACCCATGTACTGGTAGTCGGAGGACAGTTTCGCCAGTCGCTGGTAGGCGTCGGTGGAGAGGGCCACGGTATCTGTCAGTGACCGGGCCCAACGGAGCGCCTCGTCTCGGGTATCGGCGCAGTGCATGCCGCCGGCCACCGCGACGATCTTCTCCGCCTGGAGCGGGTAGGTATGCGTTGCTCCGGCCAGTGCGTCATCGTAGATGCGCAGCATGTTCTCGATGAACTCGAAGCCCAGATAGAACCCTCCGACGATCGCGCCGACTCCCAGTTCGGCCGCTGCCCGCACAGACTCCGGGCTGCCGGTGGCCATATGGATCGGCGGGTAGGGCTTCTGGAGACCTCGGGGAACCAGGCCGCGCGGCGGGATCTTGTAGTGCTCGCCTACGTAGGAGAACACGTCGTTATGCAGCGCCCGTCGAATCACCTCGAGTCCCTCAAGCTGCTGCGCTTTGTTCTCGGCAGGAGAAACCTCGAAAGCGCGGAGCGCAAGCGTGGTGTTGCCGCGGCCGACGCCGAGTTCCACACGTCCGTTGGACAGAATGTCCTCGGTCGCCAATCGCTCCGCAACGCGGAGAGCGTGGTTGATCCGAGTGGGCAACAGAGTGACCAGATGCACGAACCGGATCCGACTGGTCAACGCCATCAGATAGGGGTAAATGACTTCGGGTGCAGATGTAGATGCGGTGCCGATGGCGACGTGTTGTTCCGAAGTGCCGAAAGCGTCGAACCCCACCTCCTCGGCGAGCAAGACCTCGTCGACCAACTCACGGTAGCGGTGTTCGTGAGTATGGCCGGGCTGCGTCTCGCCCTCGCTCATGAAGATGAATCGCATCACAAAATCCTTTCACTGTGTTAATCCCCATTAATGTATAGCCGACCACCCCGACTGTCAACAGGCGGCCAGTGGCAGGTTGCAGGCGCTTCGCGGAGAGCCAATAAGCCCAGGTACAGGCCTCTTTATCCATACACTTCACCCTGGTGGTGGGGTGCTCGTCAGATGCGGCGAGGGTTAATAGTCCATAACTTCGAGTCTGGGTGGGGCCAGATTAGTTTGGCTCCGTGCGGCGCTCTACCTGGTCAGAGGTGGTGCGCCGGCGGTAAGGAAAGGCCAGATAGGGTGTTACCCATGACATCAGGGAGCAGGAGCTCGGCGGGGGGCAGCGCGAGTTCGCCGCGACGTGAGCAGCTGATAGCGGTGGCAGCCGAGGTGTTCCTGCACAACGCCTATGACTCGGTCACCGTTGAGATGATCTGCGCCCAAGCCGGCGTCTCCGGTCCGGCGCTGTATCGCCATTTCCGAAACAAGCAGGCCCTCTTGGTTGCGGTGGTGGAGAAGGGATTGGACGCCTTGCAGGAGTTCGCCCGAACTACCGTCGAGTCCGAGGCTGATCCGGTTCGCGCACTACAGGCGATGACCGACCACCACATCAGGTCGGTCATGGATGCGCCACCGACGCCGTTGATATTCCAGAAGAACGAACATGTCTTCTCCGAAGTCGAACGAAGGCGCATACGGCGAGAGATGAGCAGATACGCCGAGGAATGGATCGGTTTGGTGATTCCCCTGCGGCCCGATATCTCCGAGCCGCAGGTCCGACTGCTGACTCACTCTGTCTTCGCGATGCTCAATTCGCTTGCGACTCTGAATAAAGGGCTGGACCGAGCGTCCATCACCGTGATGATGTCGCACGCGGCCATGCAGGCGCTGACCTCGTCAATGTCGCTGGACCTACGATCCGACGAATGACCCGGTGTCGCGACGCCGGCCGCAACATTTTCTCCAGACCGCCGGCGGCAATGTTGGAAACCGCCCGGTCCAGCGACTGCCTCTTCAAATCGATGATCCACACCACCCTCGCCGAGTTCTGTGACTCCGGGATCGAGAACAGCCTCCCACACGGCTGCCTCGGCAAGCTCTGTGTCGCCCACGAGCGAGTACAGACGGCCGCTACCGGCTGTGCCCGTGGTGGTCTGGACATACCGCCGGGCGGATCGTACCCCAGATGGGAGCGGTGGCGCCGATACCGACGATCCGGTGGAGTAGTCGACGGTGTCGGGATCCTTCGAGCGGCTCAGGTACGACTCCAACCCTGTACTCGCGCAGAGTCGTCAGATACTTTTCATCGAGCTCGCCCAAGAGATAGTTCGGGCTGTGCAGCACAGGCGAGGCATGTGGCTTGACCGAAGCACGGTCTCCAGGCTGCAACTGCTCAAACCGCGGCGACGTCATTACCGAGAACATCGCTATCCGCGACCGCTTCGAGCGTCGCCGAATCTCCGGCAACGCCGACGGCGGACACTGAATTGTCGGTGGCTGGGGTCGGGGTGAACACGAAGCTCCTCATCCATACGATTGTTGCGAGAGGACCGCCACCTGCAGGCCTGATCGACTCGCACGTTCCAGTCGGCCGAGCCACGAGGGTGGCGCCCGCCAGGCTAGTGATAACTGCAGCGAAATGATGTCGAACTACTCAGCCGCCGAGGTCTTCTCGCATTACTATGACGGTGCGGCAAGTCTCGGAGGAACGCAAGAGTCGGCGCCGCACGGGTGCAGAATGCACGCCGATACGCCACCTCGGGCGAAGCATGTGCGCGCAATGAGAGCCGCCGTATCTCCTGACAATCCTGACCCTTGAGATCCCCGGTGCGCTCGCCCATGCTACGCGCCCGAAGACAGGACAACGGCACACAAGAGTCGACATGGCGTGCGGGCTGGCGCTGTCAGAATTGCTCTGCTAGGTGGCCTTTCCCCCGAACCTCCCTTGACGTCGGGGCCCTCGATCATCGCCGGTCACTACCGGACGCCTTCCTCACCCGCCCGGGCTCCGGTGATCCGCGCATCGCGCCAAATTGTGATTCAACCTTAACTTACTGCTCAAGAGCGACCTCGAAGTCTCTGCCGCCGCCAACGGGCGTCGCCTCTGACGACATACTCATGAAACTAGCTCTGAACTCGAGTGATCGTTGGGAGTGCCCCTCCCTCGGTGGAGCTCGATCGCGAACGTTGACAGACATTGGACTTCGCATTACGTTATATGTGATTCACGTCTCGCCGGTGTTGGCGACGACGACCAGGAATCAGCAGAGCGCGCGAGACGCGCGCTGTCATTCCGAGTACACGCGTGCCCTCATCTTTCCCCTCATCCCGAAACTCGATGTCTCGCATCCTCGCTCGGGAATGCCCTCACAGATTAGGAAAATCACCCGATGGTCGATATCCAAACTCTTCCCGAAAGTGAACAAGTGAGCAGGGCGAGGCGGTGGCGAGTGCTCGCAGTGTCGGTGGTGACGACTTCACTTGAGTATTACGACTTCTATGTCTACGCCACCATTGCCGCCATCGTTTTCAATGTCACGTTCTTCGCCAGCGATGACCCAGTGACGGCTGCGGTGAATTCTTTTGCAACACTCGCAGTCGGCGCACTGGCGCGACCGCTCGGCGGTATTATCGCTGGCCATTTCGGCGATCGGTACGGTCGTAAACCAGTGCTAGTTGCAGGTACTGTGCTCATGGGCTTGTCGACGACGCTTGTCGGATTCGTTCCGAGCACCGGCATCGTGTGGTTGGCCCCAAGTGTACTGGTCGCCCTGCGTATCTGCCAGGGTCTCGCCGTCGGCGCGGGATGGGGTGGCGCGGTGCTCATGGCTACGGAGTATGCGCCCAAGAACCGGCGCGGACTGTACGGAAGCTTCGCCCAGCTCGGCATCCCGGTCGGACTCATTGGTGCAAACGTGACCGTAGTCACAGCATCGGCTATGCTCGGCACGGATCAGTTTTTGGACTGGGGATGGCGCATTCCCTTTTGGGCCAGCTCGCTGATTCTGATCATCTCGTTCCTGGTGCACCGATACATGGAGGACACCCCGGAGTTTCGTAAGGCGGAGCAGAAAATTGAGCAGGTAGCGGCACAGCGATCACCGATGCTCCAGGTTATTCGACAGTACCCCCGCTTGATCATCTCGGCCGCGTTCACCTATCTCGTGGGCATAGTCGTCTTCTATACGACGGCAACCACTTCGCTAGAGTTCGCGACCAGCAATCTAGGAATCGATCGCAACGTGGCACTTCTTACAGTTCTGATCTCCGCCGCAGTGTGCATTCCGCTGACTCCGCTGTGCGGGTATCTCTCTGACCTGTACGGCAGGGTTCGCATCTATGCCATCGGCATAGTTGTGATGGGCGGATGGGCCGTGCCCTGCTGGATCCTGATGTCGAAGGCGACGCCTTCCAATGTGTGGCCGCTGATCATTGCCGTCGGCGGCGCTACCCTGACGATGTGCTTCCAGCAGGGAACCCAGGCGACTCTGTTTGCTGAGCTGTTCCCACCGCAGATCCGGTTCAGCGGCGTGACGACAAGTTACTCAGTGGCGGCCGTGCTTGCGAGCTTCTCTCCCATGCTCTCGGTCGTCTTGGTGGACGGGGCCGCAAGCAACGGCTGGCGCGTAGGCGCGATGATATTGGTGCTGGGCGTCATCGCACTGGTCTGTCTGCGGGGCGTGGCCCCCACTCATCGGTCACGCGCTACGGCGAACTCCGTGTAGGCCTTTGGCCGCAGCGCCGAGGACCGCGCAGGCCGCACCGATCCGGCGCTCGGCGTATGCCCAGCTGCGTGCCGCAGGGTATGACGTCGATACCGACATCGACCGCACCCGCCGCACCACCGCCGACGTCGAGGCCGACAAAGCCGCCCGAGCAGCTGCACGCGCCGACGCCCTCGCAGCAAAGTCCGACCGCACACACGCCGCCGCCGACGCAGCAGAAGCCGCCCAACAGCGAGCTGCTGCCCTGCTCCCCGAAGGCGGAGAGCCGATCAAGATCGGCCACCACAGGGGGCTGCTGCACGGATAGGTGACATCTGATCTGTGGTGCCGAGAGGTGCTGCTGGAAGGATGTGCATCGTGCCGAAGCCGTATCCCGAGGAGTTCCGCGACGACGTGGTTCGTGTCGCCAGGAACCGCGAACCAGGCGTCCATCTGAAGCAGATCGCTGCCGACTTCGGGATCAGCGAGTCGTGCCTGACGAACTGGTTGAGGACCGCCGACGTCGAGGACGGGGTCAAGCCCGGAACGACGTCCGAGCAGTCCGCGACCGAGCGTGAGCTGCGCAGGCGGGTCCGGTTGCTGGAGCAGGAGAACGAGGTGCTCCGCCGGGCGGCGGCGTATCTGTCGCAGGCGAACCTGCCGGGAAAATGATCTACCCGCTCGTGCGCGAGCTGGCCGTTGACGGGATCCCCGTCGCGGTGACGTGTCGGGTTTTGAGGATCGCTCGCCAACCCTACTACCGGTGGCTCGCCCGCCCGGTCACCGACGCCGAACTGGTGGAGGCGTATCGCGCGAACGCGTTATTCGACGCCCACCGTGACGATCCGGAGTTCGGTTACCGGTTCTTGGTCGACGAGGCGGTCGAAGCCGGCGAGGCGATGGCTGAGCGGACCGGCTGGCGGATCTGCTCGTCCAACCGCTGGTGGTCGGCGTTCGGCAAGAGACGCGGCAAGCACGGTAAGAAGCCCGGCCCACCGGTCCACGACGACCTGTGCGCCTACGTCGACCGGCACGGCGTGACCCGGCACGAGTTCACCGCAGGCGCCCCGAACGAGCTGTGGCTGACCGACATCACCGAGCACTGGACGAGCGAGGGTAAGCTCTACCTCTGCGCGGTCAAGGACGTCTACTCCAACCGGATCGTCGGCTACTCCATCGACTCGCGAATGAAGTCCCGGCTCGCCGTCATTGCGTTGAACAACGCCGTCGCCCGCCGCGGTGACGTCGCTGGCTGCGTCGTCCACAGCGACCGCGGCTCGCAATTTCGCAGCCGCAAATTCGTCCACGCGCTCAACCGCCACGCCATGGTCGGCTCGATGGGCCGTGTCGGCGCGGCCGGGGACAACGCGGCCATGGAGAGCTTCTTCAGCCTGCTGCAAAGGAACGTCCTCGACCGGCGCACCTGGACCACCCGCGAAGAGCTCCGGATCGCGATCGTGACCTGGATCGAACGGACCTACCACCGACGCCGCAGACAGGCCGCCCTCGGCCGTTTGACCCCAATCGAGTTCGAGACCATCATGACCACGCCAGCCACTCAGGCTGCGTAACCGAAACTGTCACCCGATCGTGCAGCAGCCCCTCGCTCTTGCGTTGGCCGCTCACCGCGCGGCCGCAGTAGCGATCGACGTGGCGATCACACGCGGGCGGCGCGCCGGGCGGACATGGGAGCAAATCGGGCGGGTCGCCGGGATGAGTGCGCCCGGCGCGAACAGTCGGTAGAAAAGAGCGGATCGAGTCACCGGCGGTCACTGACTTCGTTGACGATCTCGACGCGATGATCGCCGACCTCGAGGGCGTGTCAGATGGTCTGTGTAAGCGGTGAGGTTCAACCCTGAAAGGAACCGCTGTAGTGACTGTCAATCATGATGTGAGCGTGGATGATTCGCGTGCAGAGAAACGCCGTCGGCAGACCGAGATGGCCAACGAACTGATCGCCTCGGGAGCACTCGACGACGTGTTCGCTCGTATCGATGCCGGAGAACCGGTCGGCGGGCAGGGCGGACTGCTGAACTCGCTTCTCAAAGCGACCCTCGAACGAGGCCTGAACACCGAGCTGACCGAGCACCTCGGCTACGAGGCCGGGGACCCGGATGCGGCGTCGTTTCCGAACTCCCGCAACGGATACGCCGCCAAAACCGTGGCGACCGAGATCGGCGATGTGGCGTTGTCGGTCCCGCGGGACCGCGACGGCAGCTTCACCCGGATGCTGGTCCGCAAGGGCCAACGCCGCCTCGACGGCCTCGATGCGATGATCGTCTCGCTCCACGCCGGCGCCATGACGATTCGCGACATCCAACATCATCTCGCGTCGACGATCGGCACCGACATGTCGCACGAGACGATCTCGAAGATCACCGAGGAAGTCGCCGACGAGGTCGCCAAATGGCAGACCCGCGACCTCGAGGCGCTGTATCCGGTGATCTACCTCGATGTGATTATCGCCAAGATCCGCGATGGCGGACACGTGCGCAACAAGGCCGCCAGGAAGAGGCTCGTGACACCGTTGCCGACGTAGTCGTGGGTGGCCCGTTCGGGTGCTTGGGGCGGGATCGGTAGGACTGACTGCGAACGGTCGAGTGCTTGGACCCGGGACTTCTCGTCCATGCACAGGCCACCGGTGTTCTCCGGCGGATGGTGGTAGAGGCCCACGATGCCGACGGTCATCGCCACGAACTGGTGACGACCTCCTGCATCGACCGTGTCGCCGAGGTCAGCCGAGTGCCGCGAGGAACGTCGACAGCTTGCCCTCGGTCTCGGCCAGTTCGGCCGTCGGATCGGAGCCCGCCACGATTCCCGCACCGGCGTAGGCGCGGATCCGGTCCGGGGTGACCTCGCCGCACCGGATCGACACCGCCCAATCGCCGTCGCCCGCGCGATCCTGCCATCCGACGGCGCCGGCGAAGAAGCCGCGGTCGAACGATTCGGTCGCTCCGATGATCGCGGCGGCCTCCGCGCGGGGAGTGCCGCACACCGCCGGGGTGGGATGGAGCTCGGCGGCGAGCATCGACGACGGGGTGCTCGGATCGTCGAGCTCCGCGGTGATTACGGTGCCCAGATGAAGCATCGAGTCGGTCGACACGACGTCCGGGTCCGCGGCCGAGAGGCGACGGCAGTGCGGGGACAGCAGATCGCAGATCGCGTCGACCACGTAGCGGTGTTCACGCAAGTTCTTGTCCGAGCGGCGGAGCCCGTCGGCCGCCTGCCGGTCGACCGCACGATCGCCGGTCAGCCGCGCCGACCCCGCGAGCGGGTGCGACCGCAGGTGCGCACCGGTCTTGGCGAGCAGCAGTTCCGGGCTCGCTCCGACGAGGTGGCGATCCGGGCCGGTGGGCAGTGCGAAGACATGTGCGGACGGGTTGCGGTCGGCCAGTCTCGCCGCGATGTCGAGCGGATCACCGGGTGTGTGCAACGTGACGTCGCTGTACCGGGCCAGCACCACCTTGTCGACGTCGCTGTCGGTGATGCGGGTCAGGACGGCCGACACCCCGGCGAGATAGTCGGCGGGTTCGGCGGGCCTGCTCGAGCCCCGGCGCAACGGTGTCGACGGGCGTTCCTGCGCGACACGGGTCGGGACGATCAGAGTGGACGGGGCCGACCGATCGAACGGCAGTGCGCCGAAGGCGACACCGTCGGCGGACTCGGCCGCGGCGCGTTCCATCGCCCGACCGAGGTCGGCGGATTCGCGTGCGGGCGGGCCCGGTTCGATCGTCGCGGACGCGGTCGTCTCCGCGCCGCCCGAGCGCCAGCGCATGCGGTGCGGGCCGGTCGGCGTGACCGCTCCGTTCGGCGTCGTCTCGAGTTCGGTCGTCTCGAGTTCGGTCGTCGGGAATGAGGGAGTCATCGAAGTCCTAGAGTCGTGGTCTTCACGGTGGATGGGGACGGAGCGCAGCGCTCAACTGCGCAGGCTCGCGCCTCCGTCGACGTACAGCTCCTGCATCGTGATGTGTCGGGCGTCCGAGGCCAGCAGGAAGGCGACGGTGTCGGCGATGTCGACGGGGTCGGCGATCCGTCGCAGCGGGATCCCGAGGCGGTACGCGTCGAGGTCGCCGTTCAGCGTGGACGTCTCTCCGCTCGGGTCGGCCCAGAGGCTCTCGAGCATCGGGGTGCGTGTGGATCCCGGATGGACGACGTTGGCGCGGACGCCCGCACCCGCGTTCTCCAGGCCGAACGACCTGGTGAGCATCGCGGCGGCGGCCTTCGTCGCACCGTAGGCCCCGATCCCGGTGCGCGGCACACCGGCCGAGTTCGAGGCGACGGTGACGACGCTGCCGCCCCGCTCGATCACCTGGGGGCCGAATGCCTGCAGACAGTGCAGGACGCCGACGAGGTTGACGTCGATCATCTCCCGGAACGCCGTGGGATCGAGTGATCCGACGGGACCGGCGCGGAGCACGCCTGCCACGTTGACGAGCGCCTCGCACCCGCCCGCGTCGGCGACGAGCGACGCCGCCTGGGCGACGTCGTCCGGATCGGTGACGTCGCACCGCCAGAGCTGCGGAGCGTCCGCGTCGACCATCGGTGCGGCGACGGTCGATATCCGATCGCCGTCGGTGCGATCGAGGCCGACGGCCGTCCATCCGCGTTCGTTCAGGGCGCGCAGGCACGCGGCTCCGATGCCGCTCGCTGCGCCGGTCACCACGACGATTCGAGTCATATAAGTGAGGCTAACCTAAATGATTTCAGGCTGTCGCGCGGGTGTCGGAGGCCTCCAGCGCGGCGACGACGGCGTCGGTGTTCATCACCATGCCCGCACGCTTGGCGATGTACGTCGCGGCCATCTCGTGCTCTGCGCCACTGAAGTCGGCCATCGCGTCGACGGCGAAGAACGGCGCCACGTCGCTCATGAAGGCGTCGGTGGCGCTGATCATGCAGCCCATGTGCGCGTAGACGCCGATCACGATGAGCTGATCGCGACCGTGGTGGGCCAGGAGCTGCCGGAGATCGGTCCGGGCGAAGCCGGAGTAGCGCCACTTGGTGACCTGGATGTCGCCCTCGCGGGGGGCGAGTTCGGGGACGATGGCCTCGTCGCGGCCCGATACGAGACCGGCGCCCCAGAAGTCGCGCAGGAGTCCGCGTCGCGCGGGGTGCTGGTCGCCGGGCTGTGCCGTGTAGACCACCGGGACCCCCGCGCTCTCGGCGGCTTCGCGGATGCGGACCATGTTCGGCAACGCGGTGCGGATCGGCTCCTCGTCGCGCTCGTACGCGTCGATGAAGTACTGCTGCATGTCGTGGATCAAGAGTGCGGCACGACCTGCGTCGAGCGTCCACTCGACGCGAGCGGGGAACGGGCCGGTCGGGATCGGATACGGGGTGATGGATGGGATCGCCATGCCATTAGGCTAGCCTTACCTCGTGACATTCACTAGTTGGCCTCCCGAACTCGCCGAACTGTATCGAGACCGCGGCCTGTGGCGCGCAGAGACGTTCGACGACGTCCTCGCGGCTCGGGCGGGGGATCCGGATCTCGCCGACCGGGTCGCGGTCGTGGACGCCGAGCGGTCCCTCACGTACCGCGAACTGGACGGGCGGGTCGGCAGACTGGCCGCCGCGTTCGCCGACCTCGGTATCGTGCCCGGCGAGCGGGTCATCGTGCAACTGCCGAACGTCGTCGCCTACGTCGAGACCGTGTTCGCGCTCTTCCGCGCCCGGGCGCTGCCCGTCTTCGGCCTGCCCGCGCATCGCGAGGCCGAACTCGTCGGCATCGCTCAGGAGTCCGAAGCGGTCGCGATGATCCATCCCGGCGTGCTCCACGGGTACGACCACGCAGGCCTCGCCCGGACGGTCGCCGAGCAGGCGCCCACGTTGCGCCACGTGATCGACCTCGACGAACTGGCGGCACTCGATGCGGCCCCGCGCGATCACGGCCGGTCCGATCCGTCCGAGGTCGCCTTCCTCCAGCTGTCGGGCGGCAGCACGGGAACGCCGAAGCTGATTCCGCGCACCCACGACGACTACCTGTACAGCGTGTGGCGCAGCAACGAGGTCTGCGGTGTCACCGCCGACACCGTCTACCTCGTGGTGCTGCCCGCATCGCACAACTTCCCGATGTCGTCACCGGGCATCCTCGGTGCGGTGTACGCCGGCGGATCCACCGTCCTGTCGCCGTCACCGACGCCGTCGGTCGCCTGGCCGCTCGTGGAACGCGAACGCGTCACGATGGTCGGGCTCGTTCCGCCGCTCGCCCGACTATGGACCGAGACGGCCGAGAGCGGCACCGAACACGACATCTCGAGTCTGGAGACGATTCAGGTCGGCGGTGCCCGGTGCCCCGACGAGCTGGCGCGGCGCATCGGCCCGGCGCTGGGCGTCACTCTGCAACAGGTCTTCGGAATGGCCGAGGGCCTGGTCTGCTACACCGATCTCGACGCGCCCATCGAGGTGGTCACCACGACCCAGGGGCGCCCGATGTCGGAGTACGACCAGATCCGACTGGTCGACGAGGACGGCGTACCGGTGGAGTCCGGCCCCGGCCTCCTGGAGGTGCAGGGGCCGTACACGATCCGCGGGTACTGGAACGGTGTCGCTGCGACGTCGTTCGCGGCCGACGGCTGGTACCGCACCGGCGACGTCGTCGAGTTGGCCGACGGCGGCGAGCTGATCGTGCGCGGTCGCAGTGGGGATCGGATCAACCGCGGCGGGGAGAAGGTGTCGGCGGAACAGCTCGAAGAGCATCTCCTCGAGCACTCCGCGGTCCGGGACGTCATCGTCGTCGCGATCGACGACGAGTACCTGGGCGAGCGGACCTGCGCGTACGTGATCGCGGCGGACGGGGAACCGGCCCCGAAGCTGCCGACTCTCCGGGCGTTCGCTCGCGGTCGCGGCCTGGCCGAGTGGAAGCTGCCCGATTCGGTCGTCGTGATCGACGCCTTCCCGGAGACGGGAGTGGGCAAGGTGAGCCGACGACGGCTCAGGGAGACGCTCGCCGCGACCCGCCCGGGTGCGAACGCCGTCGGCGGGGTGTGACACCTCGCCCGCCCGGGCGACATCCAGACATGCGGCATCTCCTTCCGGGCTGCCGCGCACCGAACCTAGAGAGTGGAGGGCCAGACACAGATGGACCAGCAAGAATCGACATTGACCCGCGAACGGATCATCGACGACCTGGCGGAGATGCTCGGGCTTCCGGCCGCCGAGTTCGACGACGACACCGACGTTCTCGACATGGGACTGGACTCCGTTCGGCTCATGGCCCTCGTGGAACGGTGGCGGGCCGCGGGATCGGCGGACGTGGATCTCGTGACTCTCGCCGAGGAGCCGCGCGTGGGCGCGTGGGTCCGGGAACTCACCGGGCGTCGCTGACATGCGCGTAGTGACGCTCGGATACCAGACCTGGGGCCACCGCACACTGTCGGCGGTGCTCCGGACCGAGCACGAGGTGGCGCTCGCGGTGACTCATCCGCAGAGCGATCACCCGTACGAGCAGATGTGGGCCGACTCGGTGGAGGATCTCGCAGCGGCCAACGGTGTGCCCGTCCATGTCGCGACCCGGGCCGATCAGGCGTTGATCGACGCGGTGCACGCGGCCGAACCCGACGTGATCGTCGCCAACAACTGGCGCACCTGGCTGCCGCGCGAGATCTACGCCGCGCCGACGCACGGCACGCTGAACATCCACGACTCGTTGCTCCCGCGATACGCGGGCTTCTCGCCCGTCCTGTGGGCACTGCTGAACCGCGAGTCCCACGTCGGGGTCACCGTCCACCGGATGGACGAGGGGCTCGACACCGGGCCGATCGTGGCACAGCAGGCCGTCCCGGTGGGCCCGGCGAGCACGACCACTGAACTGGTCCTCGCGACGATGGATCTGATCGAACCGCTCGTCGCGCGGTCGCTGGCGGATCTGGCGGCGGGAACCCTCACCGAGATCGCGCAGGACCCGGCCGCGATGACGTACTTCCACAAGCGTTCGGACCTCGAATCGCGCATCGACTTCACCTCGTCGGCCGCGGACATCGAGCTCCTGGTCAGGGCGCAGTCGGATCCGTATCCCAACGCGCACTTCACCTTCGACGGGCAGCGTGTGCGGGTCCTCGCCGCACACGTGTCGACCGGGCGGTTCGGCGGAACCCCGGGGCGGGTGACGGTGCCCTACGAGGGCGGGATCGCGGTGGTCTGCGGCTCCTCACGCACCGTCCCGGAGCCGGCGATCGTCTTCGAGCGACTCCGCCTGGACGACGGGACCGAGGTCTCGGCGAAGCAGTTCTTCGGCACTCGCGGCGGATACATCGACGACTGACGTACGACCTGGACGCGGATGCGCGCCCGCTCCGTCGACGGAGCGGGCGCGCATCCGCGTCGTGCGGTCAGCGTGAGGCGAACTGATCGACCGCGCCGGGTACCGGCTCGGCGGGATCGTTGCCCAGGGCGACAATGCGGTTGTCGGCGTCGACGTGGACCACCTTGGGTTCGTGCATCGTGACCTCGACGTCGGAGAACTGCCCGTACGACATGATGATCACCATGTCGCCCGGGTTCACCAGGTGTGCGGCGGCACCGTTGATGCAGATCCGTCCGGACCCGGACTCTCCGGTGATCGCGTAGGTCTCCAGTCGAGCGCCGTTGGTGATGTCGACGACCGACACCTGTTCGCCTTCGACGAGGTCGGCGGCCGCCATCAGATCGGCGTCGATGGTGATCGATCCCACATAGTGCAGGTCGGCCTGAGTGACGGTAGCGCGGTGGATCTTGCCGTTCACGAGCGTGCGGAGCATGGAGTGTGAGCCTCTCGTCAGTGGTGGGATGGGCGGTTCGCGGCGGGACCGTCGGCCATGGCCTCGCGGAGCGAGCGGGGCCGGAGGTCGGTCCAGTTCTGTTCGACGTACTCGATGCACGCCGCCCGGTCGGTGCCTGTCCGGCCGCCGTGAACGACGCGCCAACCTGCGGGGACGTCGGCGAACGACGGCCACAGCGAATGCTGGTCCTCGTCGTTGACCAGTACGAAGAACGTTCCGGTCTCGTCGTCGAATGGGTTCGTGGTCAATGAGACTCCTGTCGGACGGGGCTTGTGCGACGGTCGGTGGTCGACTCGCCGGGCGGGCCGTGAGCACATTTGATGGTAGGTTACCCTAACCTCATGAACGCAGCCGCCTCGGATTCGACGATTCCGTCGCTCCTCGCCCGACAAGCCGAGAGCACGCCGCACTCCGTCGCAGTCGTGGACGCTCGCGCCCGGATGACCTACCGCGAACTCGCACACCGGGTCGCCGACCTCGCCGACGATCTCGTCGCGGCAGGCGTCGGCCCGGAGACCGTCGTCGGTGTCGGCATGCCTCGATCGGCGGAGATGGTCGTGACCGTCCTCGCGGTCATGACCGCCGGAGGAGCGTTCGTCCCGATCGATCCCACGTGGCCGCCGGCGCGCCGCCGACATGTGATCGACAGTGCGGACGCGCGCCTGGTCGTCACCGCCGCGGCGGGCGACCGATGGCCGGTCCCGGAACTGACGATCGACGTCACGGCGCCCGTCTCGACCGGCGCCGCGGATCCGATCGAGCGCCTGGCCGCCTTCGCACTGTCCACGCCGGCGCCGGGGGACGGGAAGCGTCTGGCCTACGTGATCTTCACGTCCGGGTCGACGGGCAACCCGAAGGGGGCGATGATCCGGCACGAGGCGATCTGCGAACGACTGCTGTGGCAACGCGACGAGATCCTGCACTTCGGGTCCGACGACGCGACGCTGTTCAAGGCTCCTCTCGCCTTCGACATCTCGGTCAACGAGATCCTGCTGCCGCTCGTGTCCGGCGGCCGCGTCGTGGTGGCCGCGGCGGGCGAGGAAGCGGATCCGGACCGTCTCCTCCACCTCATCGAGACCGAGCGGGTCACGTTCGTCTACCTCGTGTCGTCGATGCTCGACGTCCTCCTCGAGATGGACCGGGAGAGGGCGGCCGCCGGTCGCAGCGCGATGGCGGGGCTCCGGCACGTCTGGTGCGGCGGCGAGGTGCTGACACCCGGGCTGTTCGCCCGGTTCCGGGAACAGACCACGACCACCCTCTACCACGGTTACGGTCCAGCCGAAGCGACGATCGGGGTGTCCCACGTCGTCTACCGCGAACAGGCCGAACGAATCGCGACATCGATCGGCAGGCCGAACCCGCACACCCGCCTGTACGTCGTGGACGAACGACTCGCACCGCTCGGCGTCGGTGAGCCCGGCGAACTGTACGCGGCGGGTTTCCTGCTCGGTCGCGGATATGTGAACGCCGCAGAACTGACCGCATCCCGCTTCGTGGCCGACCCGTTCGGTCCTCCGGGCGAACGGATGTACCGGACGGGCGACCGTGCCCGTTGGACCGACGACGGGTCGCTCGAGTTCCTGGGCCGGGTGGACAACCAGGTGAAACTCCGCGGTCGCCGGATCGAGCTCGAGGAGATCGAAGCGGCCGTCGCATCCGCCGACGGGGTGCGCCACTGCGCGGTCGGCGTCGTCGATCACGGCAGCACCCAGCGACTGGTGGCGTATGTGACGGCGGCCGCCGGCGTCGGCGCCCACTGGTCGGCGACCGACGCGGTCACCGAGTCGTGCGCCCGCACGCTGCCGGACTACATGATCCCCGAGATCGTGATGACGCTCGAGACCATGCCGACCACCGCCAACGGCAAGATCGACCGGCGGGCGCTGCCTGCACCGGTTCTCGTCTCGAGCAGCGGCGCCGAACCCTCGACGCCGGAGGAGTCGCTCCTGTGCGACGTCTTCGCCGAGGTGCTCGGCCTGGACCGCGTGGCGGTCGACGACGACTTCTTCGCGTCGGGCGGCGACAGCATCATCGCCATCCGCGTGGTGAGCGCCCTCCGTCGCGCGGGGATGACCGTCCGGGTGCGCGACGTCTTCGCCGCTCGGACACCGGCCGAGCTGGCGCCGGTGCTACGTCCCGCAGAGGAGGCGTCGATCGCCGCCGTCGCCCCGCGCGGCGCCCTCACACCGACCCCGATCCTGCACTGGCTGCACGAGGTCGCCGCGCCCGCCGGGCTCGACGGCTTCTATCAGGGAATCGCCCTGACGGTCCCGAGCGGCGCCGACGCGGCGACCCTGCAGCGGGCGCTCGACGCCGTCGTCGCCGCGCATCCCGCACTCACCGCATCGATGACCTCCGCCACCTCGGCCACGATTCCCGACGCTCCGGTCGAGGTGGCACTGGCCGTCGAGACGGTCCCCGGCGAGACCGACGACGCCGCGCTGGCCGCGGCGGCGGCGCACGTCGCCGACCGCACCGCGCGCCTCATCGACCACACCGGATCGCCGGGCGTGACGGCCGCGACGTGGATCGACCGCCCGGGGGCCTCCGGACGCCTCGTCCTCATCGCTCACCACACCGTCGTCGACGGGATCTCGCTGCGGATCGTCGCAGAGGACCTCGCGACGGCGATCGCCGAGCCGGACGCGGTCGCGGCCGAACCCGTCTCCTGGCGAGCGTGGTCGACGGCACTGGCCGACGCCGCCCGCGCGGGCGTCTTCGACGATGAGCGCGACCACTGGGTCCGCACCTGCGAGCGGCCCGCCGGAGTCCTCGGCCGGGAGTGCGACCGGGCCCGCGACACCGTTGCCACCGAGCGGACGCACACGGTGGAACTCGACGTGGACCTGACCCGACACCTCGTCGACGTCCTCCCCGCCGCAGTGCACGGATCGCCGAACGACGCCCTCGTCGCGGCTCTCGCGGTGGCCGTCGGCGAACTCACCGGTGCCGACGGGACCACCATCGAGATGGAAGGGCACGGACGCGAACCCGAAGCGATCGGCGATCTCGACCTGTCGCGAACGGTCGGGTGGTTCACCACCCTGTACCCGG
Source organism: Gordonia humi (assembly GCF_014197435.1). Lineage (NCBI taxonomy): Bacteria > Bacillati > Actinomycetota > Actinomycetes > Mycobacteriales > Gordoniaceae > Gordonia > Gordonia humi. The sequence continues at coordinate 583,280 of NZ_JACIFP010000001.1, read as the reverse complement.
TGCACATCGACCTCGCCGACGTCGACGAGTCGGACGTCTCGGCGCTGGTCCGCTCGGTCAAAGAGCAGTTGCGGGCTGTGCCGCGCCAGGGGATCGGTTACGGAGCCCTTCGGTACCTCGTCGACGATCCGGTGCCCGCACACCGTGCGCCGGTCCTGTTCAACTACCTCGGGCGGTTCGCGCGGTCGGACGCCGACTGGTCGATGGCGCCCGGGACCGTTCCGTACGAGGGCCGCGACCCGGCGATGCCGCTTCCGCGACCCCTCGAGGTGAACGCGGTGGTGGCCGACGGCCCCGACGGTCCGCGGATGTCCGCGGCGTTCAGTCGGCCGTCCGGGGTCCTGACCGCGGACGAGGTCCAGGCCGTCGCCGACCGCTGGGTCCAGGTCCTGTCCGCGATCGCGGCTGCGGACATCGCGGGCCACACGCCGTCTGACTTCCCGACGGTCCGCCTCTCCTCCGCCGACATCGCGAGCCTGGAGTCCGCCGATCCGGATCTGCGCGATGTGCTCGCACCCACCTCGACCCAGCAGGGGATCGTCTTCCACTCGGCCGAGGCGACGAACGGCGTCGGCGACGATCCGTACCTGGTTCAGCAGATCATCGACGTGCACGGACCGGTGGACCCCGACCGGCTCGCACGGGCCGCTCACACGGTGATCACTCGCCACCGCGCCCTGTCGGCACGTTTCGTTCAGGTCGACGACGGTTCGACGGTCGTGGTGACCGGCGGCTCGCCCGCACCGGAGTTCCGGGTGGTCGACGCACGCGAGGACGCCGACGCGGGCGCGACCGCCGTCGACCGAGCCGCACGCGAGGACCGCGGTCGGGGATTCGACATCACCCGGGCGCCGCTGACCCGGTACACGCTCGTGCGACTCGGCGACACCCGCCATCGGCTCGTGCAGACCGTCCACCACGTCGTCGCCGACGGCTGGTCGGTGCCGCTCGTGCTCGCCGAACTCCGGCGCGCATACGCGGGCGTCCCGCGCGCGGGCGCCGACCGATACGCGGCGGCGGTCCGCACGCTGCTCGACCGGGACCGTGACGCCGAGCGCACCGCATGGACGCGAGCCCTCGACGGACTCGACGACGCCACGTCGCTCGTCGCAGCGTTCGACCCGTCGAGCCGCATCGGCGACCCGGCGCGCGACGGAGTGATCCCGGGGGTCGGTACACGACGCGCCGAACTGGACAACGGCGTACGCGCCCGCCTCGTCGAGTTCGCGAGAGGTCGCGGAGTCACCGTCGGCGCCGTGCTGCACACGGCGTGGGGGCTGACACTGGGACTTCTCACCGGACGCACCGACGTCGCCTTCGGCACCGTCGTGTCCGGACGCGGGCACGGCCTCGACGACGTGGTCGGCATGTTCGTCAACACCGTGCCCGCCCGAGTGCGCTGGTCGGCTTCCCGGCCACTCGTCGACACGGTCGACGAGCACGCCCGCTGGACCGCCGAGATCGTCGATCACCCGCACATCGCCCTCACGGAACTGCACCGGAGCACGGGTGTGAGCGCACTCTTCGACACGCTCCTCGTCGTCGAGAACCTGCCGGACGTCGGGGCGGAGGACACCGACGCGGGCTTCAGCTTCGGCGACGTCGAGGTGATCGAGGCACCGCACTATCCGCTGACGGTGATGGTCGGTGTGCACGACGCGGTCTCGGTGACCGTCACCAATCGGCGCGCCGAACTCGGCGACGGTCCCGCCGACGCGGCGGCCGCCCTGTTCGTCGAGGTGCTCGCCGTGTTGGCCCGCTCCGACGACGGGACGACCGGTCGCGCGGTTCTGGACCTCGAGTCCGTTCCGGAGCACGCCGGTCAGGAGCCGATGGGACGGACGGACCCGGCGTCGACGCCCGCCGACACGATCGCCGACCGGATCGCACGGGTGCTGCCGAGCCTGCCGGACCTCGTCGTGTCCGGCGAGATCACCCCGGCCGCCGACGTCGTCGCCCGGACCGAGGCGTTCCGCGACGACCTGCGGGAGCGCGGCGTCGGAGCCGAGGACCGGGTCGCGGTGATGCTCGGTCGCGGCGTCGACCTGGTGTGCGCGAGCCTCGCGGTGGTCGCGGCGGGCGCCGTCCTCGTGCCGATCGACCCGGCGTATCCGGCCGACCGCATCGCATACATGCTCGACACCGCGGCGCCGACGACCGTCATCGACGCCGACTACCGTCCGGGGACGGGGCCCGCGGTGCCCCGGAACGACGCGGCGACCGCCCCGGTCCGGCCAGACAACGGTGCGTATCTGCTGTTCACCTCGGGTTCGACGGGCGTGCCGAAGGCCGTGCTGGGAACCCAGCGAGCGGTGGCCGCTCGGCTCGCCTGGCAGCATCCGACCGACGAACGAGCGGGAGCGCGCCTGGTCAAGAGCTCGTTGAGCTTCGTCGACGGATTGACCGAACTCCTCGCCGCCGCGCTGACCGCCGAGACGATCGTCGTCGCCGACGCGACACAGACGCACGATCTGCGGGCGCTCGCCGCGTTGATCGAACAGTGGTCGATCGACGAGGTCACGACGATCCCGAGTGCGGCCGCCGCCCTCCGCCGGTCCTGCGCGGACGAGGTCGCGTCGGTGCACCGATGGGTGGTCAGCGCTGAGCCGCTCACCGGAGACGTCGTGGCCGAGGTCGCCGGCGACGGCCGCGAACTCGTGAACTTCTACGGATCGTCCGAGGTCACCGGCGATGTCACCGCCGGTGCGGTGGCCCCCGGCGAACGCGTGACCGTCGGCCGACCGGTGCCGCACGCACGTGTGACGGTCCTCGACCGCTGGCTCCGTCCGGTACCGGACGGAGCGATCGGCGAACTGTACGCGACCGGCCCGCAGACGGCACGCGGCTATCACGGTGCACCGGGCCTCACCGCGACCCGATTCGTTCCGGACCCGGCGGGCGAGCCGGGCGCGCGGATGTACCGGACGGGCGACCTCGCCGCCCGGATGACCGACGGGCGACTGGTCCTGCACGGCCGGGCGGACCTGCAGTTCTCGATCCGCGGCATGCGAGTCGAGGCCGGCGAGGTGGAGGCCGCACTCCGGAACGACGACGCCGTGACCGGCGCCGTCGTGGCCGCTGTGGGCGAACCCGCACGACTCGTCGCCTACGTCGTCGCTCCCGGCGACGGTACGTCGGAGTCGAGGCTCGTCGACCGGCTGGCGTCCACTCTGCCGAGGCAGAGCGTCCCCGATCAGGTCGTGTTCGTCGACGAGTTGCCGCTGACCCCCGGCGGAAAGGTCGACCGCGCGGCGTTGCCCGATCCGGCCGATCGGGCGACGACGGGGCGCGCTCCGGCCACACCGACCGAACAGGCCCTCGTCGACATCATCGCCGACGTGCTGGGCCGAGCCTCGGTCGCCGCGGACGACGACTTCTTCGCCCTGGGCGGCGACAGCATCAGTTCGGTGGCTGTCGTCGGACGTGCGTTGCGCAGCGGCCTGCAGTTGACGACCGGGGACGTGTTCCGGCACCGGACCGCACAGGCGTTGGCCGCCGCGTGCGTCCCCGTCGCCGAACGGCGCCCGGTGCCGCCGACGCCGGTGCTCCACCAGATCCGGACCTTCGGTCAGGGGACCGCGGATCTCGTCTACACGGAGGTCGTCGAGCACGGCCCGGAACTCACCGTCGCCGAGGCGGGTGAGCGGCTGGGACGTCTGGCCGCGCGTCTGGACGCGGTGACGATGCGCGTGATCCCGCGCAACAGACTGATCTGGGCGGCCGACGCGGGCGGCGACTCGCACATCCCGCTGACCGTCGTCGACGGCTCCGAACCGGGATTGGAACGGACCCTCGCGGATGCGGCCGAGACGGCTCGAGCGGCCGTCGACATCGCCGCCGGGCGCAGCCTCGCAGCGGTCGCCGTCACCGGCGAGACCGGATACCTCGTGCTGGCCGCACACGCACTCGCACTCGACCGGGCGTCGCTCCACGCGGTGGCCGTGGCCGTCGCGACGGCCACCGACGGTGATTCGAGTTCGGTGATCGATGCGGCCGCGGCGCTGGACGGCGCCGCACAGCACGACGACTACCGGGCATACGCGCTCGAGGCGGGACAGGGCGCCCCGGAGCTCAGCGATGTGGAACGCGCCCTCGTCGACGCGGTGCGTGGCATCCTGGGCGAGGAGGCGTTGATCGACGTGGAGGCCGACCTGCGCGCGGTGCCCGGCGTGGACCGCGGCGCCGCGGGGCCCTGGACGCCGACCGTCCCGCTGGAGTACGCGGGATCCTCGGCCACCAGGCACTGGCACGCACTGGCCCAGCTGCACGAGCCCGCGGTCCGCAAGACGATGCGCCGTCGGCGGGCCGCCGACGTCCTCGTGACCAGGTTCTACGGTGCGCCGGCCGGACAGCGGCGGGCAGAGGGCGTCGAGTGCAGGTATCCGATCGTCGCCCGGTACCGTATCGCCGACGACGGCAGGTGGGACGTCTCGGTGATCGGATCCGGCGACGACGACACCGCGAGCGCACTGGCCCGGGCGTGGAGCGACCGGCTGCACGGCGACCGACCGACGACCGACGAGAAGGACTGATGACGATGACCGGCTCCGAGACGAGCCTGACCGAGCGGCTGTTCGGCTCCGGCCTGCTGGCCGGGGAACGACCCGCCGAACGCGGGACGCAGGTCCCGGTGGACGGTGACACCACGCCCCGCGCGCTCGTCCTGCGGACGATGTGGGGAGCGAACCGCTACACGATCCCGGCGATGATCCTCGTGGTCGCACATTTCGTCGGTGAAGCACTGGTCCCGGTGATCATGGGACTGGCCATCGACCGCGCCGTGCTCGCTCACGACTGGGACGCCCTCGTCCTGTGGCTGGTGATCCTGGCGGCCGACTTCATGATGCTCTCGCTCACCTGGCGCTTCGGCGACCGGATGGCCATGTACGCATTGCAGGTGATCGAGCATCAGTTCCGGATGCGCGTCACCGACCGGATGCTGCATCCGGCGGGCACCGACGGACCCGCGCGGCTGCCCGGCACCGCGCTCAGCATCGCCACGTCCGATGTGGCTCGACTGTCGCGCGCGGTCCTCCTCGCCGTCTTCCCGGTCGGTGAGATGGCCTCGGTGATCGTCGCGGGCGTCGTCCTGCTCGTCATCTCGTGGCCGCTCGGTGTGGCGGTCCTGGTCGGTGCACCGGCGATGTTCTGGCTTCTCGACCGTGCGGGCGCACCGTTGCGTCGGCGCACCGAGCGTCAGCAGGAGTCGGTCGGTCTGGCGGCGGGCACCGCGGGTGATCTCGTGGCCGGCTTCCGGGTGCTCAAAGGCATCGGCGCCGAGGGCGAGGCGGCGCGGCGCTACCGTGTCGCCAGCACCCGGGCACGCGACCACGCGATCGCCGCGATGCGGTCCGAGGGCGCCTACGTCGCTCTGCTCCAGGCAGTGTCGGCGATCTTCGTCATCGCCGTGGGTCTGGCCGCGGGAATCATGGCGGTCGACGGGGCCATCGGTCTCGGCGAGTTGATCACGGTGGTCGGTCTCACCCAGTTCATCATGGGGCCGCTCAACGCGATGGGCACCAACTTCGGCGCCGTCTGGAACGGCGCGGTGCCCAGTGCGGCCCGCGTGCTGTCGGTGTTGCAGGCCGGACCGGCGATCACGGCGGGCGACCGACCGGCGGCGGCCGGTCCGCTCGAGATCACCGGCCACCCGGAGCTCCCCGACATCCGAGTGCCCGAGACAGGACTGACGGTGATCGCCGCCGACCAGGGCGTCGGTCGACAGCTGGCGGCGGCGCTGTCCCGCGAGGACGTCCTCGACGGCGTCGTGCTGCGTGTGGGCGGAGTCGACGTCGCCGCGCTCGACCATGCGGCGGGCCGGTCGACGATCCGGGTGGTTCCGCACACCCCGCACCTGTTCGAGGGCTCGGTGGTGGAGAACATCTCGGCCGTGGTCGTCGACGGTCCGGACGCGTCCGGCGCGGTGACGAGGGCGGTGTTCGCCGCCGCCTGCGACGACGTCGCAGAGGTCCTGTCCCACGGGCTGGACACGCCGGTCGGCGAAGCGGGTCAGATGCTGTCCGGCGGACAGCGGCAACGCGTCGGTCTGGCCCGTGCGCTCGCGGCCGAATCGGCGTTCCTGGTGCTCACCGACCCGACGACCGCCGTCGACTCGATGACCGAGGCGACCGTGGTGGAGCGGGTGTGCGCCACTCGCGCGGAGACGGCCACCGTGGTCTTCACGCAGTCGCCCGCCTGGCTGGCCGCCGCGGACACCGTCATCTCCCTGGACACACCGCTCACCCCCGACCCGAGTCCCGAACCCGACTCGAGTCCCGAACCCGAGCCGACGCCGCAGGAGGCCGCACGATGACGACACGACCGGTGCACGAGTACCTGCCCGTCGCCGACTGGCGGCGCACCGTGCGCGCGCTCCTGAGGCACCTGGGGCGCCACCGCGGGAGGCTTGCGCTCGTCATCGTCGCGATGACGGCGTCGGGAGCCTTCGGGCTGGTCACCCCGCGTCTGCTCGGCTCGATCGTCGACCTCGTGGCGCACGGCGGCGACGTCTCGGACGTCGTCGCCCGCGGCGGCGTCATGGTGGCCGCCGCGATCGGCTGCGCGGCGTGTGCGGGCGTCGGGATCGCGGCCGCGGCCACGGTGTTCGAAGCCGTGCTCGCCGAACTCCGCGAGGACATGATCGACACGGTCCTGCGACTGCCGGTAGCGCGGGTGGAGGCGGCCGGCACCGGCGACGTCCTGTCGCGGGCCACCGACGACGTGGACAAGGTCAGCGAGGCCATCGGCAAGGCGCTTCCGTCGATGCTGATGGCGCAGGCGGGCGTCGTCGTCACGGTGATCGGCCTCGCCGCGATCGACTGGCGCTTCCTCCTGGTCGCGGTGGCGACCGCACCGCTCTACGCGGTGACCGCGCGCATGTACATCCGACGCGCCCCGGCCGTCTACGCCGCCGAGCGCACCGCCGCCGCCGATCGGGCGCATCACGTGCTCGGTCCCATCCAGGGCGTGTCGACGGTGCGCGCGTTCGATCTCGGCGGACCGCTGAGCGTGCGGATCGACGGGCACTCGTGGGCCGTGGTCCGGCGGTCGATGCGGGCCACCGTGCTGCAGGCGCGTCTGACCGGTCGCCTCAACCTCGGAGAGTTCATCGGCATGACGGTGATCCTCCTGGTCGGTTTCGTGCTGGTCGGCGACGGCTCGGTCACGGTCGGTGCGACGACGGCGGCGATGCTCTTCTTCCTCGCGCTGTTCGATCCGATCGGCCAGGTCATGTATGTGCTCGACGACCTGCAGTCCGGTGCGGCGGCGCTCGGACGCATCGTCGGAGTGCTCGACATGCCGCGCGCCGGCGACTCCTCGGACGACGTCGAGACCGATGACGGGACGGGTCTGGTGGCGCGAGGCGTCGACTTCGGTTACACACCCGAGCATCCGATCCTGCACGACGTCTCGGTCTCCGTCGGTCCGGGGGAGCACGTCGCCCTCGTCGGCATGTCAGGTGCGGGCAAGAGCACCCTCGCGACGGTCCTCGCCGGAATCCATCCCGCGGGCAGCGGGACGGTGACGCTCGGCGGCGTCGCGATCCAGGACATCCCGGGCACCGACCGGGCACGGCGTATCGCCCTGCTGACCCAGGAGGTCCACGTCTTCTCCGGAAGCCTGCGGGAAGACCTGCAGCTCGCGGCGCCCGACGCCTCCGACGAACGCCTGTGGGCGGCTCTGAAGAAGGCGGGCGCTCACGATCGGGTCCGTCATCTGAAGCAGGGACTCGACACCGTCGTCGGGGAGAACGGGGAACAGGTGGACGCGATGGTCGCACAGCAGCTGGCGCTGGCACGCATCGATCTGCTCGATCCCGACGTCGTGATCGTCGACGAGGCGACGGCTGACGCGGGAAGCGTCGGGGCCGGCGTCCTGGAGGAGTCGGCCGATGCGATCCTCGCCGGCCGGTCGGCGCTGATCATCGCGCACCGTCTCAGTCAGGCCGCGGCGGCCGATCGGATCGTCCACCTCTCGCGAGGGCGGGTCGTCGAAGAGGGCCCGCACGCCGACCTCGTCGCGTCCGGCGGTCGCTACAGCGAGATCTGGGCCGCCTGGACGAAAGGTCGAGAAGAAGCTTAGGCTACGCTTATCTTCAATCGGTCTGGCAGACGGATCGGACCATCTCAACCGGAGGAAAATTCCCCATGAATCAGACGATTCCGAATCGTGCGCCGCGGCGGCGACGGGCTCTGACGACAGCCGTTCTCATCGCGCTCGTCGCGTTGCTCGCGGGTGTCCTCGGCGCTTGCGGCTCCGAGGACGCCGACGCCGACACCGGGTCGACGTTCGCGATGGAGAACGCCTTCGGCACCTCGGAGATCCCGACGTCGCCCAAGCGCATCCTCGCGGTCTCGGAGGCCGACCTCAATGCGGCGCAGGTCCTCGGAGTGACCCCGAGCGTCGTGGCCGAGTACAAGGAGTTCCCGTTCAACGTGTGGACGACGGACGCCCTCAAGAAGGAGGACGCCGATCCCGAGCGCATCTGGACGGGCACCTCGTACGAGATCCGCACCGAGGACGTCGTGAAGGCCCGCCCGGACCTGATTCTGGCCGTCGGCAGCTGGTACATGGACGACACCTACCAGCAGCTCAGCAAGATCGCGCCGGTCGTCACCTTCCCGAAGCCATTCACCTCGCCGAGCGATGTGGACGCGGCGACCTTCCTGCGCACGGTCGCCAAGGCCCTCGGCAAGGAGGACGAGGCGGAGAAGGTGATCAAGGACACCGACGCCAAGTCCGCGAAGTGGCGTGAGGACAACCCGACGGTCGTCGGCAAGACCGCGGCGCTCGCCGTCCAGTACATCGGTGGCGGCATCAGCAACGACTCCGTCGAGCCCTACGTCGCCAACTACCTGAAGATGTTCGGCCTCGTCCCGCCGCCCTCGACTGATCCGTCGCAGCCGTCGCTGGAGGACCTCTCCTCGCTCGACCGTGACATCCTGATCCTCAACTTCTACGCCGATCGCAAGGAGATCACCGAGAACTCGGTGTTCAAGAACCTCGCCGTGGTCCGCGACGGGCGCACCATCGAGAACAAGGCATTGAGCGAGGCCGCGGGCACGCCGACGTACCTCAACATGAACTATGTGCTCGACGACACGTCGGTCCGCGACGCGCTGCGCTCGGCCGCGGCGAAGGTGAGGAACTGACCGCCCCGGACCACGAGGCGACGCGCACGACCGACGGCGAGGCTCCCCAGGGACTCATGCGGTCGAACCGCCTGCGGACGATCGCGCTGGTCGTCGCGATCGCCGCGGTGGTCGTCCTCTTCGTGGTGAGTCTGGGCGTCGGCGTGCGCGACATCCCGGTCTCCCACGTGGTCGACGCCTTGATCCACCGGGACCGGTCCCCGAGCAACCCGAATCTCGACGAGGTGAACGTCCTCTGGGATCAGCGGATCCCGCGGGGGCTGCTGGCGGTCCTCGTCGGCGCGGCGCTGGCCATGTCGGGAGCCGTCATCCAGGCGATGACGCGCAATCCGCTCGCCGATCCGGGGATCCTCGGAGTCAACTCGGGGGCGGCGTTCGCCATCGTCATCGCGATCTCGGTGTTCGGCATCGGCAGCTACTGGGGCTACATCTGGTTCGCCCTGATCGGCGCGGCGATCGCCGCGGTCATCGTCTACCTGCTTGCCAACACCGGGCGGGCCGGCGCCACGCCGGTCCGTCTCGCACTCTCCGGGGTGGCGCTGGCCGCCTTTCTCGGCGGCGTCACCCAGGGCATGGTGCTCATCGATTCGGCGGCGTTCACCACGATGCGATTCTGGCAGGCCGGATCGATCACCAATCGCGGCACCGGCGTGGTGATCGGGGTCGGCCTGTTCGTCCTCGTCGGCGCCGTCATCGCCCTCGTCGTCTCGCGGGCGCTCAACGCGGTCGCGCTCGGCGACGACCTCGCGATGGCACTCGGCGTCCCGTTGACCCGCGTGCGTGTGCTCGGCGTGATCGCGGTGACCGTCATGTGCGGCGCCGCGACGGCCGCCGCGGGCCCTATCGGATTCGTGGGGCTGATGGTTCCGCACGTCGTGCGGTGGATCGTCGGCCCGGATCAACGCTGGATCCTTCCCTTCAGCCTGGCCGGCGGTGCGATCCTGCTGCTGTGCGCCGACCTCGTCGGTCGAGTGACTCTGAGCGACGAGGAGATTCCGGCGGGCATCATCACGGCGTTCATCGGTGCGCCCGTACTCATCCTGCTCGCCCGACGACGAACGGCGAGCGAGCTGTGACCGCCGGCGACGATCTCGACTACGGCAGGCGCGTGCTCACGCTGCGCGGCGTTCTCGGCGTCTCGATCCGCCTGGACCTCCGGCTCGTCGTATCGGTGGTCGTGCTGTGCGCGCTCACCGCGGTCGCGGCATGCGTCGCGTTCACGGTCGGACCGATCGCCGTCCCGCTGGGGACCGTCGTCGACGTCCTCACCGGACGCGGCGATCAGTACGATCGACTCGTCGTCAACGAGATCCGTGCCCCTCGGATCATCATGGCCGTGGTCGTAGGCGCCGTCCTCGGTGTGAGCGGTGCGATCTTCCAGTCCCTGACCCGCAACTCGCTGGGCAGTCCGGACGTGATCGGCTTCGATTCCGGCGCCTACCTGGGCGTGGTGGTGGGCACCCTGTACGTCGGCGGCTCCTACGACGTCAAGGTGGCCGGTGCGCTCCTCGGCGGATTCGGGACGGCCGCCCTCGTGTACCTGCTCGCGTTCCGCGGCGGCGTCCAGGGCTTCCGGCTGATCATCGTCGGCATCGGCGTCAGCTTCATGCTGTCCTCGCTCACCGCCTGGCTGCTCCTGTACCGTCGCGCCGAGGTCGCCATGGCGCTCCAGCGGTGGGGGATGGGCACCCTCGACGGCACCGACTGGGACGCGGTGAACGCCTCCCTGGTCCTGCTGCCGTTCGCGGTGGTCGCCGTCGCCTGGGTCGCCTGGCGGATGCCGGTGCTGGAGATGGGCGACGACGCGGCCAAGGCGCTCGGCCTCAAAGTCGAGCGCACCAGGGTCGGCATGCTCGTGACGGGGACGGCGTTGAGCGCGTTCGGCGTCGCGATGACCGGTCCCATCGCGTTCATCGCTCTGGCCGCTCCCCAAATCGCGCGTCGGATCACCAGGACCGGCACCGTCGGCCTGGCGTCGGCGGCAGCGGTCGGTGCGCTGTTGGTGAGCGTCTGCGACATCGTCACACAACTGCTCCCGCAACCCGTTCCCGTCGGTGTCATCACGGTGTCCGTCGGCGGTCTGTACTTCATGTGGCTTCTGTTCCGAGAGGGGACGAGACGAGGATGACCCGGAACGACGGCGAACACGATTCGCGCCTGCGGGCGGACGGACTGTCCACCGGCTACGACAAGCGGACCATCAGCACTGATTTGACGATCGAGATCCCGGACGGTGCGGTCACCGCGATCGTCGGCCCCAACGCGTGCGGAAAGTCGACACTGCTGCGATCGCTGTCTCGACTGCTGCCGCCCAAGGCGGGCAGCGTGATCCTGGACGGCGAGAGCATCTCCTCGTACCCGTCGAAGGAGGTGGCCCGACGGCTCGGGCTGCTGCCGCAGCACTCGACCGCTCCCGACGGCATTCGCGTGGTCGATCTGGTCTCGCGGGGCAGGTATCCGCACCAGAACCTGATCAAACAATGGACCGCGGCCGACGAGTCCGCGGTGATCACGGCGATGGCCGCGACCGGTGTGTCCGACCTCGCGGGTCGCGTGGTCGACGAACTCTCCGGCGGGCAGCGCCAGCGCGTCTGGTTCGCGATGGTGCTGGCCCAGGAGACCCCGTTGATCCTCCTGGACGAGCCGACGACGTACCTGGACGTGTCGTACCAGATCGACCTGCTGACGATGTGCCGGCGACTCATGCGGGAGAACGGCCACACCATCGTCGCGGTGCTGCACGATCTGCACCATGCCTGCCGCTATGCGGACCACATCATCGTGATGAAGGACGGCGAGATCGTCGCCGAGGGCAGGCCGACGGACATCGTCACCGCCGAGCTCGTCGAGCATGTCTTCGGTCTGCCGTGCCGCATCATCCCCGACCCGGAGACGTCGACTCCCATCGTGATCCCCCTCAGCGAGGAGTCGATCGCGGCACGGGAGGTCGAACGAACGACAATTATAGGGTAGGTTAGGCTAACCAATAGTCGAATGCGATGTGTTCGATTACAGCTTCACTCAAGACCCTCCCAAACGACAATCCAGGATTGAGGCAGACACGTGCGCATGCGGACCGATTCGTCAAGCGTGATCGACATCGTGGGGGTCGGATTCGGTCCGTCGAATCTGGGCTTGGCGATCGCGATCGAGGAACACAACCGCGAGGCGTCACCGGAGGACCGGATCACGGCGGCGTTCGTCGAGTCCAAACCCCGTTTCGCGTGGCACCCGGGCATGCTTCTGCCGGGCACCACGATGCAGATCTCGTTCCTGAAGGACTTGGTCACTCAGCGCAACGCGACGAGCGAGTTCAGCTTCCTCAACTATCTGGCCGACCGCGGGCGGATGGCGCACTTCATCAATCACCAGACGTTCTTCCCGACCCGGCGAGAGTTCTCCGACTACCTCGAGTGGGCCGACGAGAAGGCGGGCGCCGACGTCTACTACAGCACCCGTGCCGAGGCGATCCGCGACGGCGACGGGCACCTCGTCATCGACGCACTGGGACCGAGCGGCCCGATCTCGCTGTACGCGCGCAACGTCGTCGTCGCAGGAGGCCTGCGCGAAGCGCTGCCCGCCGGAGTGACGGCGTCCACGCGACAGTTCCACAATCATCGGCTCCTCGACCATCTCGCGGCGATGCCGACACCGACGCAGAACCGATTCCTCGTGGTCGGGGCGGGTCAAAGCGCCGCCGAGGTGGTCGAGTACCTGCACGCCACCTATCCGCAGGCACAGGTACACAACGTGTTCGCCAAATACGGTTACGTGCCGGCCGACGACAGCCCGTACGCGAACCGGATCTTCGACGCGACCGCCGTCGACGAGTTCCACGCGGCGGACGAACGTCAGCGTGCAGCACTGCTCGACTACCACAAGGCGACCAACTACTCGTGCGTCGACCTGGATCTGATTCGCGAACTGTACCGGCGCGAGTACGCCGAGCACGTCGACGGCGAGCGCCGGCTGTTCATGCGCGGGGCGTCGAGGGTCGCATCCGTCGACGAGGACGCGAACTCGGTCCGCGTCCTGGTCGAGAACCTGCTGACCGGCGAGACGGAGCAGCTGGCGGTGGACGCCGTCGTCTACGCGACCGGGTTCACGCCGACCGATCTGAGCGAGCTCCTCGGCGACCTGGTGGAACCGGGCGAACTGACCGACGGCGTGGGCCGTGACTACCGGGTGACCACCACGCGGCCGCTCAGCGGCGCCGTGTATACGCAGGGCGGCACCGAACGCACGCACGGACTGACCTCGTCCCTCCTGTCGAACATCGCGATCCGCTCGGGCGAGATCCTGCAGTCCGTGGTCGCCGCGCGCGCCGTCTCGTACTCGTACTCGGCCTGAGCCGCCCGAAGACCCGCACGTTCGCCCAGCCCGCACGAGGAACACGCCCATGCCACGCACCGTCCGACAGAAGTCCTTCTACAGTCCCGCCATCCGCGAGATCGAGGTGGTCGACGCCTACGACGTCACCCCGGGGATGCGGCGGATCGTGTTCGGCGGCGACCACCTGCGCGGCTACACGACCGGCGACGGGATCGACGTTCCGGAGTTCCGCAGCGACGAGTTCGACGACGCCGTGCGCTTCGTCTTCCCCGCGCCGGGGGAGAGCGAGGCGGCACTGCCGGTGCAGGGCGACGGTGAACTGATCCATCCGCAGGACCGCAGGCCGATGGTCCGCGCGTACACCGTCCGATACTGGGATCGTGAGGCGGCGCGACTCGTCGTCGACTTCGTCCGTCACGGCACCGGGATCGCATCCACCTGGGCGGTCCGCTGCGGTGTCGGAGACCGCGCGCACATCGTCGGACCGCATGTGACCGACGCGCACCCGGAGAGCATCGACCACATGCTGATCGTCGGCGACGAGACCGCGCTGCCCGCGATCGGCCGCTGGATCGAGGAGCACCCGACCGGTCAGGCCGCGACCGTGATCATCGAGGTCGGGGATGCGGCGGACCGACAGGATCTGACACCCGGGCCGGAGGTCGACCTGCGCTGGCTGGTCCGCGACGGCGCACCGGGCGGCTCCACCACCCTCATGCTCGACGAGATCACCGGCCTGGACTGGCCCGCCGGGGTGGTCTACGCCTGGATCGCGGGCGAGACATTGAGCCTCAAGCCGATCCGCAGGCACCTCGTCGACGATCGCGGACTGCCGAAGAACCACCTCGAGGTCGCGGGCTACTGGCGCACCGAGACCGTGCCGACGCTCGCCGACGACCCGGCGCTGCCGGACGCCTCCGAGGAATGGGCCGAGGACAAGTTCCACGAGATGTGCGAGCTCCTCCCGCCGATCGCCCTGCGCGTCGCGGTGACCCTCGACGTCCCCGAGCAGCTGTCGCGCGGAGTCACCCGCCTGGACGCGCTCGCCGCGGCGACCGGAACCGACGCCGCCGCGCTCGGCAAGTTCCTGAGGTACCTCATCACCGCGGACCTCGTCGAGATCGAGGGCGACGACTACCGTCTGACGAATCTGGGCGAACAGCTGACCGACGACTACTACGCCAAGGACCTCGATCTTGCGAGTCCGGAGTCGCTGGCCGAGCGAGCGCTGTTCGGGCTCGCCGACGCGGTCCGCACCGGCGGGTCGGTGTACCGGGACATGTTCGGTGTCGGGTATCGAGAGCTCCTCGGTTCGCACACGTCTGGACGCCGGTACTTCGCCGACGCCGACGAGTTCGCGAACTACATCGCGCCCACCCTGGTGACGACCGACGTGTTCGACGGTCTCGGGCACGTCCTCGTGCACGCCGACGGCGCCACGACCTACGCGACGCAGCTGGCACAGACGTTCCCCGACCTTCGGATCACCGTGGTCGGCATGCCCGCGCAGATCGAGCACATTCGCGCCGACCTCGGGGACACGATCACCGCCGACCCGCTGTTCGAGCGCATCGCGTTCGTCGGACAGTCGGTCTTCGAGGAACTGCCGGACGCGGACGGCATCCTGCTGGTGTCGATGATGGACAAGAACCCCGATGCCGACGCGGTGCACCTGCTCCGCCGACTCGGCGGCGTCGGAGCCCGGCTCATCGTCGTCGAGGAGCCGATGCAGGAGAGCCAGATCAGCGACCACGACACGATGGCCGATCTGAGGAACCTCGCCGTCTACGGTTCCGGTTTCCGCACCGACGCCGAGCATCGCGCCCTGTTCGAGCGGGCCGGACTGACCGTCGCGGCGGCACAGCACATCTATTGCGGCGAGACGGTCTACACGCTCGCCTGAATCATCCACACCCCAGGAGTCACCACCATGAACGGTGTCGCCCCGTCCCCGACGACTCGACCCGACATCGTCCTCCCCGTCACCGGTGCTCAGCGCGGCGTATGGCTGAGCGCCTCGCTGGTCGACGCATCGAGCGTCAGCCACGTGGTCGCCGACGCGTGGGTGCTGCCGGCCGCGCCCGAGGGCGGCGTGTCGGCGGTCCGCGACGCGTTCGCGCGCGCCATCGGCGAGGCGCCCATGCTGTCGGCCCGTTTCACGCTCGTCGACGACGACGTGGCGTGCGAACTCGGTGCGCACACCGTCGACGGGATCGAGATCCGCGATCTGAGCGGTGAGGCCGATCCGGCCGCCGCCGCCGTCGACTTCGTCGCGAGCTGGTGGCCCCGCCCCATCGATCCCGCGGTGGACGCGTGCTTCGAGGCGATCGCCCTCGACCTCGGGACGGCCGGCGTGATGCTCGCGGTCCGCGCCCACCACATCGTCGTCGACGCGCACGCGCTCGGGCTCATCGGCCGACGCGCGGCCCAGATCCACGAGCACTCGGCCGAGACCGCTCGCGGTCGGTACGGCCCGGTCGACGCCGTCGTCGCCGAAGAACACCGCTACCTGGCCTCCGACGACGCGGTGTCCGACGGCGAGTTCTGGTCGGAGCTGCTCGCCGACGTCGACGACGACGCGGCGGCGACGATCGGCGGGAGCCTGCATCGTTCCGGCGCGGCGTCCCGCATCCGGTCGGCGACGCGCACGGTCGACGCGGCGGGTCTGTCCGCGGTCGGTGCCGACGCGGGCGCCACCTGGGTCGAAGCGGTGATCGCCGCCGTGTCCGCGCACGCCTCGTCGGTGATGGCGCGCACCGACGTCACCATCGGGCTGCCGTTCGCCGGCCGCATGCGGTCCGCCGCGCTCAGCGTCCCGACCACGACCGTCAACGTGCTGCCGCTGCCGTTGCGGCTGGGGCCGGGGTGCACCCCCGTCTCGGCGACCGCGCACGTCGCCGACACCGTGGCCCGGATACGTCCGCATGCGCGTACTCGCGGCGAAGGCCTGCGATCGGGACTGTGGGTCAACGTCAAACCGGCGGGTGCCGACTACCGTTTCGGCGGAGTGGCCGGACGCACCGTGTCGTTCGCCCGCGGGCCGGTGGACGACCTGTCCGTCACCGTCGAACGGGCCGATGACGTGCTGACACTGCTCCTCGACGCGGACGCCGACCGATACGACGAGACCCGCCTGGACCGCGTCGCCGACGACCTCGCGGCGTTCGTGGACGCGTTTGCGAGCGGGTCCGGACGGCGATGCTCGGCCCTCGCACGTCGAGAGCATCCGACGATCGGCGGACCGGTCGACCCCGATCTGGCGCCCGGCACGGACATCGGGTCGCAGATCGTCGACGCCGCACAGCGGACCCCGCACGCCGTCGCCGTCGAATCGGTCGACGGCTCGGTGACGTTCGCCGAGGTCCTCGCCGCCGCCGAGTCGATCGCCGCGGGCCTTCTGGACGAGGGCGTGGGGCCCGAGACGGTCGTCGCGGTCGCGATACCGCGCGGTCGGCGGCTCGTCGAAGCGATCGTCGGCGTCCTGCTCGCGGGCGGCGTCGTCGCGCCGATCGACCCCGAGTATCCGGCCGACCGCATCGCGACGATCCTCGACGACGCCCGGCCCCGGCTGGTCCTCGTCGACGCCGCGACGCCGAACCGGGTCCGCGACGCCGCGGGGCCGATCGCGACCGATGTCGGCGAGCTCGACGGACCGCCGCGCCGATCGCGCCCGACGGTGGCACCGGACAACGCGGCCTACCTGATCTTCACCTCGGGGTCGACGGGCCGTCCCAAGGGGGTGGCGGTCTCGCACCGTGCCATCGAGAACCTGATCTGGTGGCGGCAGTCGGAGTTCGGCCTCGCGCCGGGCGAGCGACTGCTGCAGAAGACGTCACCGGGATTCGACCCGTTCGTGCCGGAGATCCTGTGGCCGCTCGTCGTCGGCGGGCGGATCGTCCTGTGTCCCCCGGGCATCGACCGCGACCTCGACCGGTTCGCGGACTTCCTGTCCCGCACCCGCGTCGACTTCGTCGAACTCGTGCCGTCGGTGATCGCCGTGCTGCTCGAGACGGGATCGGGGCCTGCGCCGGGGTCGATCCGCACCGTCTCGGCGGGCGGTGAGGCGCTCGACACCGCGCTCGCCCAGCGACTGCGCACCGAGTGGGGCTGCGACGTGGTCAACACCTACGGACCCGCGGAGGCCGCGGTCGAGGTGACGGCGGAGCGCGTGACGGACGCCGTGGACGGCACCGGAGTGCCCATCGGGGCGCCGATCCCGAACACGACCGCCCATGTCCTGGACGCGTGGCTGCGACCCGTGGCACCGGGCGAGGTCGGCGAGCTGTACCTCGGTGGAGTCCAACTCGCTCGCGGCTACGTCGGCCGCCCGGAGCTGACGGCGGCGCGTTTCGTCGCCGACCCGTACAGTCCGTCGGGCGACCGCCTGTACCGGACCGGGGACCTCGTCCGCCGCGGCCCCGACACCCGGGACGCGTACGCGAGCCTTACCTTCGTCTCCCGCAACGACGACCAGGTCAAGATCCGGGGACATCGGGTGGAGCCGGGCGAGGTCGAGGCGCTCCTCGCCGCGATCGACGGGGTCGCCGCGGTCGCGGTCCTCGCGCAGCGGCGCGCCGCGGAGCACGTGCTCTCCGCATTCGTCGCTCCTCGCCGCGGCGTCGAGCTGCGGGCCGTCGACGTGCGCGCGCGGATCGCGGACGTCGCCCCCGCACACCTGCGGCCCGCGACGGTCACCGTCGTCGACGTCCTCCCGCTCACCCCCAGCGGAAAGCTGGACCGACGCGCGCTCGCCGAACTCGAGCAGTCGTCCCCGGACGAGCCCGCGGCCGATCGCCGGACGTGGACACCGGCGGAGTCCGTCGTCGCCGATCGCGTCGAAGAGCTCCTCGGGAGTCCGGTCACCGACCTCTCCGCCGACTTCTTCGGTCTGGGCGGGGACAGCATCGCCGCACTGCGGCTCGTCTCGCGATGCCGCCGAGACGGACTGATCCTCACCACGGGCGACGTGTTCGCCGCCGGAACCCTCACCCGGCTCGCCCGACTGGCCCGGACCGCCGACACCGCCGCCCCCGTCCCCGAGTTCGACGCCGTCGGTGCGGTGGAGCCGACGCCGATCATGGCCGAGGTGCTCGACGCCGACGGGCCGTGGACCAGCGGATACGGGCAGTCGATGATGCTGCGGCTGCCCGCCGACGTCGACGCCGAGACGTTCGGTTCCGCGGCGCGCGCGGTGATCCGCGCGCACCCGACCCTGCGGATGCGGGTCGGCCAGAGCCTGGAGATCCCGCCGATCGACGAGACTGGCCTGTACCGATGGATCGGCACGGACAGCGGATCGCCCGTGGAGATCGGGGAGCGCGGCTACCGCGCCCTCGACCCGCGGTCCGGAGTCCTCGCGCGGTTCGTCCACATCGCACCGTCGCCGACGGTGCGGACGCCCGCCGCCCTGATCGTGGTCCACCATCTGGCCGTCGACGCAGTGTCGTGGTCCGTGCTCGTCGACGATCTGCGCGATGCCTGCGACCAGATCGCGGCGGGCCGTGAACCCGTCGTCGCGGCCGAACCGATACCGATGCGGGCGTGGAGCGCCGCACTCCGCGACGCGGCGGTCCGCGGGGCGCTCGACGAGCAGATCCCGTTCTGGCGGGACACCGTCGAGCCGTGGGACGGGATGCTCGACGCCCGTGCGCTCGACGTCGCCCGCGACACCGTGGGAGCCGCGACCGATCTCACCGTCGTCCTCGACCCCGACGACACGGCCGCGCTGGCGGCCGCGGCGACGGCAGTCTCCGGAACCGTCGGGGATCTGATCGCCGCCGCACTCCTGCGCGCGCTCGACGCCGAGACCGTCGTGATCGACATGGAGGGGCACGGCCGCGAGCCCCGAGCGGGGCTGCTCGGCGCCGACGCCGACCTGTCCCGCACCGTCGGCTGGTTCACGACGATCCACCCGGTGCGCCTGGTTCGCGCGGGGGCGACGACGGCGGACCGTCTCGTCAAGAATGTGAAGGAGCAGATCCGCGCTCTCGTCGACCGCGGCGTCGGCTTCGGTCCGCTGTCCGAGCACCGGCCGGACAGCGGTCTCGCGGATCGACCCGCCCGGCAGATCCTCGTCAACTACCTCGGACGATTCGGCGACGGCGGCGGAGACACCGCGGCCGACTGGTCGGGGATGCCCGCCCCCGGCCGCGACGGCGTCGGTGCGCTCGGCGTGAGCTCCGATCCCGACATGCCCCTGACCCACCACCTGCAGATCAATGCGGCCGTCACCGCATCCGGCGAACTGACCGCGCAGTGGCGGTTCGCGACGGACGCCGTCCACGCACACGCGATCGGCGTCCTCGCCGACGGCTGGCGGACAGCGCTGCGTGAGATCGTGGCCGAGCATCGGGTCGGGCGTCTGCGCGGACCGACCCCGTCCGATGTGGTCGCCGACGTCACCGTCGACGACCTCGATCGGATAGCCCTCGACCACGCGATCGGCGACGTCCTGCCAACGACGCCCCTCCAGCAGGGGTTGCTGTTCGAGGCGACCTTCGCCGCGGACGCCGACGACCGCTACGTGGTGCAGATGCTGCTCGTCTCGCCCGAACGCATCGACCCCGCGCGGCTGCGGCGCGCCGCGAATCGACTCGTGGCACGGCATCCCCACCTCGGCGCCGCGATGGCGACCACCGACGCCGGGGTGCCGGTCGCGGTGGTCCCGACGAGCGTCGACGTCCCGGTCGTCCACGTCGACCTCGCCGCGAACGGCGCGGACCTCGACACCGCCTGGGAGAGCCTGATCGACGAGGACCGACACCGCGGCTTCGCACTCGACGTGCCGCCGCTGCTGCGGCTGACCGTGGCCGACGTCCCCGGCGGCGGCTCTCGCATCCTGGTGACCCACCACCATCTGATCCTCGACGGCTGGTCGTCCCCGCTTCTGCTCCGCGAACTCTTCGACGGGTACACCGGCGCCGATGACACGGTCGACACCGGTGCGGGCCGCGATATGACCGCGTATCTGCGCGCCCTGCACGCGCGGACCACCGATCCCGCGCGGGTGGCCGCCGACGCGGACCGGTGGCGCACCGTCCTCGCCGGGTCGACGCCGACCCGCCTCGTGCCCGATGGAGCGTCGACGGCCGGATCGAGCGACGTCGAGACCGTGATCGGCGCCGACCGGTCCGATTCGATCGTCGCGGCCGCCCGCGCGGGCGGACTGACGCTGAACACCGTGTTCCAGACCGCGTGGGCCGCGGTCCTCGCGTCCCGCACCGGATCGAGCGACGTCGTCTTCGGCACCTCGGTGTCGGGTCGGGATGTGGACGCCGACGGCATCGAGTCGATGATCGGTCTGCTCATCAACACCGTGCCGGTGCGGATCGCGCTGCATCCGACGGAGTCGGTCGCCGAGTTGTGCAGGCGGGTGCAGACCGAACAGGCGGCGACCGCCGACATCCATCACGTCGCCCTGCCCGCGATCCACCGAGCCGTCGGTGAATCCGACCTGTTCGACACCCTGCTCGTATTCGAGAACTACACCGACGAGGAGCTCCCGGGCGGAATCGCCATGACCGGCGTCCGCGACTCCACCGGATACCCGGTGACCGTGATCGTCATCCCCGGCCCGACCATTCGGATCATCCTCAAACATCACGACGGAGTCGATCCGTCGACGGCGCGTGCGCTCCTGGACGGACTGGTGTCCGCGGTCGCCGCGCTCGCCGAGCGGCCCGACGCCGCCACCCGGGCGATCCCGATCGCGGCCGGAGATCCGCCGTCGACCGGCGGGCCGGCACTGAGCGACGGGCGCACTGTGGCGGACCTGTTCGCCGACGCCGTCGCCGAGAACGCGCGGCACCGCGCGGTGATCGTCGACGACCCGGTGCACGGAACCGGCGCCGTGACGTCGTTCGCCGAACACTCCGACGAGATCACGCGTCTGGCGCGTGATCTGATCGCGGACGGCGTCGGCCCCGAGAGCGTGGTCGCCGTGATGCTGCCGCGCAGCGGCGACCTTCTCCGCGCGGTGTGGGCAGTCGTCTGTGCAGGCGGCGCGTACCTTCCCGTCGACCCCGACTTCCCGGCCGAACGGATCGGCGGAATGCTCGACGACGCCGGTGCCACACACGTGCTGACCTGGAGCCGGATACTGGCCGACCCCGACCTCGCGTCCGCGATCGCGGCGCGCGGGGTGCGCGTCGGCGAACTCGACCGAGCCGAGACCGTCGACCGGATCGGCCGCCGGCCCGCCGGACCGATCACCGACACCGAGCGCATCGCCCGGCTGCGCGCCGACCACCCGATGTACGTGCTGTTCACCTCCGGATCGACGGGCCGGCCGAAAGGCGTGGTCGTCTCGCACGCGGCCGCGGCGAACCGACTCCGCTGGGCACAGCAGACCTACCGTCTCTCCCCCGCGGACGTCGTGGTGCAGAAGACCCCGTCGACGTTCGACGTGTCGGTGTGGGAGCTGTTCTGGCCCGCGCTCGCGGGTGCGGCCACCCTCGTGATCGCACCGGACGCCCATCGGGACGCCACGCGACTCGCCGCAGCCTTCGCCCGACACGGGGTGACCACCGCGCACTTCGTCCCCACCATGCTGGCCGCGTTCCTGCTCGATCCGGGCGCCGACGTCCTCGACGGGATGCGCGTGCTGTGCAGCGGTGAGGCGCTGCCGCGTCCGGTCGCGACGGCCGCACGGCGCCGCGGCGCGGACCTGCACAATCTGTACGGTCCGACCGAGGCGGCCGTCGACGTCACCGCCTGCCGGGTGGACGACGGCGACGGGCCGGTTCCGATCGGCTCACCGGTCGCCGGGACCGCACTGCACATCCTCGACCAGTGGCTGCGGCCGGTGCCGCGCGGAGTGGTCGGCGAGCTGTACCTCGGCGGCGTCCAGATCGCACGCGGTTACGCCGGACGCTCGGCGCTGACCGCCGCCCGGTTCGTCGCCGATCCGACCGGCGGCGGTCGACGCCTGTACCGCACCGGCGACCTCGTCCACCGCGACGCCGCGGGAGAACTCCACTACGTCGGCCGCAGCGACTTCCAGGTGAAGATCCGCGGCCAGCGCATCGAGCCCGGCGACGTGGAGACGGCACTCGCCGCGCTCGACGGCGTGCACACGTGCGTCGTCGTCGCGCACGACCTCGGACACGGCGCACAACTCGTCGGCTACCTGACCGGCGACGACATCACCGCGGACTCGATCCGGACGCGCGCGGAGGCGACACTCCCCGCATACATGGTGCCGACCCACTTGATGATCCTCGACGCCCTGCCGGTGACGCCGAACGGCAAGATCGATCGCCGGGCGCTCCCCGAACCGCAGATCGCGGCGAGCACCGGCGGGCGCGCACCGCGGACTCCCGTCGAGCAGGTCCTCGTCGACGTCGTCGCCGACGTGCTGGGCACCGCGGTCTCGGTGGACGACGACTTCTTCGCGCTCGGCGGCGACAGCATCGTCTCCATCCGGCTCGTCGCGCGAGCCCGCGCCGCCGGAATGGAGCTCGACCCCCGCGACGTGTTCGAGGCGCGGACGGTGGCCGCCATCGCCTCCCGCGTCCGGGTCGCCGGGACGCGCAGATCCGCCTCCACCGTCGAACGCCACGGCCGCGCACCAGCGTCGCCGATCGCGCGGGCGGCGGTGCGCCGCGCGGGCGTCGAGCGATTCGTGCAGTCGCGTCTGCTGATCGCGCCTACCGGCACCACCGCCGCCGCCGTCCGCGAGGCGCTCGCCGACCTCGCCTCGACGCACGAGGTGCTCGGTGCGCGACTCGTGGACGATGGGGCCCTCGACATACCCGACCATCCGGTCCACCCGGTGCCGCTGACCGTCGGCGATCGCGTCGA
Source organism: Gordonia humi (assembly GCF_014197435.1). NCBI lineage: Bacteria > Bacillati > Actinomycetota > Actinomycetes > Mycobacteriales > Gordoniaceae > Gordonia > Gordonia humi. Next base: position 559,995 of record NZ_JACIFP010000001.1, on the reverse strand, counting down.
CGAGCCGAGCACCGACCTCGTCGAGGCCGCGCTGGACACCGCGTTCGCATCACTCGACCCGTCGCGCGGCATCATGCTCGTCGCGCACTGGTGGCCGTCCGCGGACGGCGGACGCCTCCTCCTGGTGGCCCACCACCTCGTGGTGGACGCCTACTCCTGGCGGGTCCTGCTCGACGATCTGAACGCACTGACTGCGGGCGAGGAGCCCGAGCCCGCGCCGACGTCGTATCGGGAGTGGATGACCGAGCTGCGGCCCGCCCTCGCCGGCCGCGAAGAGGACCCGATCCCGGCTGACGACTCCGAACCGTCGACCGACACGTTCGGCACCGCCCGCGAGCGGATCGTGGAACTCGATCCCGGGCCGACCGACGTCCTGGTGAACCGACCCGCCCAGACCTATCGCGCGACCGCACAGGACGCGCTGGTCGCGGCGGTGCTCGCCGCGCTCGCCGCGAGCGGAGAACCCCTGGAGGCCGACGTCGAGGACCACGGTCGCGCGCACGGCGACTGGGACCTGTCGCGGACCGTCGGCTGGTTCACCACGGTGATCCCGCTGCGAGCGGTCGACTCCGACGAATCGCCCGCGGGACTGCTGCGCGCGGTGAAGGAGGCCCGACTCGGCGTCGAGCACAACGGCGCCGGGCTGCCCGCACACGCACCGGCCCGCGTCCTGGTGAACTACCTCGGCGCCGAGTCCGGCGGGGTGGGCGACGACGAGAAGGGGGGCCGGGGCCCGACCTCCGCCTGGCGGGTCGCCGCCGCGAGCACCGACGTCGCCGCGATCGCGGAGTCGATGGCGCCCGACCTGGAGCTGAGCCATCGCATTCAGCTCGACGCGGAGCTCGTCGAGCGGCCCGACGGACCACGCCTGCGGGCGCACTGGCGCGCCGCCCGAAGCGTTCGGGCCGCGGAGTTCGACGCGTTCGTCGACGCCTGGCAGCGGGCGGCCGACGCGCTCGTCGCACACCTGTCGGCCGACGACTCCGGCGGCCTCACCCCGTCGGACACCCTCGTGACCATCTCGCAAGCCGAGCTCGACGACCTCGTCGACTTCGATCTGGAGGATCTGTGACCACCACCGCCATCGCCGCGCCGAAGGTCGTCGACCTGTGGCCGATGTCTCCTCTGCAGCAGGGGCTCTACTACCTCGCGCGCAGCACCGACGGCGCCGTGGACCCCTACGTGGTGCAGCTGAGCGTGGACCTGCGCGGCGACCTCGACGTCGAGCGTCTGCGCGCCGCGGCCACGGCCCTGGCCGACCGCCACCCGGCACTGCGCGGGGCGTTCCGGCAGCGGGCCTCGGGCGAACCCGTCGTGATGGTCCTCGATCGCGTGGAGCCGGACGTCGAGGTGGTCGACCTGCGGTCGGCGACCGACCCGGAGGCGTCGTGGACCGGCATCGTCGACGCCGATCACCGCCGCGGATTCGCCGTCGGGCGACCGCCACTCGTCCGCTTCACCGTCGCGGTCCTCGGCACGGGCCGCCACCGCCTGCTGATCACCAACCACCATCTGATCTGGGACGGCTGGTCGACGCCGATCGTGGTCGGCGATCTGCTCCGGCTCTACGCGGGACAGACGCTCGCACCCGCACCGAGCTATCGGTCGTACGTCTCGTGGCTCGCGTCGGCGGACCCCGCCGCGATCGACCGATGGGTCGAGTATCTCGACGCACTGCCACGACCGACCCGCCTCGCCGAACCCACGGCCGGACCTCGGGAGCCGGTCACCGTGCGCGAACGGCTCGACGTCGCCGCTCACTCCCGGCTGACCGCCCTCGCCCGCGAGGCCGGGGTCACCCTCAACACGCTCGTGCAGTCGGCGTGGGCGCTCACCGCATCGGCCCTCACCGGCTCCGACGACGTCGTGTTCGGCAGCGTGGTGTCGGGCCGCCCGGCCGAACTCCCCGACGTCGAATCGACGGTCGGCCTGTTCATCAACACGGTCCCGGTGCGCGTGCGCCTCGATCCGTCGACGACCGTCGCCTCACTGTTGCATGCGGTGTCGGTGGAACAGGCCGGACTCCTGTCGGCCCACCACGTCGCACTGCACGACCTGCAGGCGAGGCTCGGACACGGCGAACTCTTCGACAGCCTGGTGGTCTTCGAGAACTATCCGCTCGACGACGCCGCGCTCGTCGCGCTCGGCGAGGCGTCCGGCCTGGAGCTGGAGATCACGCCTGGCCGGAACGAGACGGACTATCCGGTGGTGCTGACCGTCACCCCGGAACCGACCGGCGAACTCGACGTCGCCGTCGAACTCGACCGGTCCGCCGGACCGGTCGCCGCACAGGCGCCCGCCGTCCTGTCGAGGGTCCTCGCCGCATTCGCGCGCGGAGGAGACACCCGACTCGCCGAAATCGTCCCGACGGACCCGACCGTGAATCCGATCCGCCGCCTCGATGCGCCGGAGACCGTCGACGCGGTGTTCGCCGCGGCCCGCGCGCAGGCGTCGGCCGATCCCGCGGCCCCCGCCGTCGAAGGACCGGACGCGACGGTGACCCGCGGCGAGCTGTGGACCGGAGTCGACGCCCTCGCCGCGCGTCTGGTCGCGGCGGGCGCCGGACCGGACGTTCCGGTGGCGATCGCCCTGGAACGGCGAACGGCACTGGTCACAGCGCTGCTCGCGGTGATTCGAGCGGGCGCCGTCCCGATGCCGATCGACCCCGACTATCCGATCGACCGGATCGCCGCCATGATCGCCGTCGGCCGACCGCAGGTCGCCGTCGCCTCCGCGGCCACCGTGGACCTGTTCGCCGACTGCCCGGCGAGCGTCCTCGACGTCGACGCTCCCGAGCGGGCCGAGCCCGCCGTCCCGCCGGTGCCGTCGCCCGACCACGGCGCCTACCTCCTGTTCACCTCCGGATCCACCGGACGCCCGAAACCGGTGCTGGCCACACAGCGCGGACTGGCCGCACGGTTGTCCTGGGATCGTCGCACCGGCTCGGACGATCGCGTCCGCATCGCGAAGAGCTCGCCCAGCTTCGTCGACGGCCTCACCGAGATCCTGACGGCCGTGGCGACCTCGACACCGCTCGTCGTCGCCGACGCCGATGAGCGCCGGTCGCCGGCGGCGCTCGCCGAGACACTGAACACTCGCGGGGTCGATCGGTTCGGCGCCGTTCCCGCCCTGCTCGAAGCGCTCGCCGACGATCTGACCGGTCGGCGGACGCCGGACGAATGGGTGGCCAGCGGTGAAGCGCTCCGCACCGATGTCGCCGCCCGACTCCTCGCGCTGCGACCCGGATCTCGGCTGACCAACTCGTACGGATCGTCGGAGGTGGTCGGCGACGTGACCGTCCACACCGTCGACGCGGACACCGTCGGGACGGCCGGAACCGTCCCGATCGGCGCTGCCGTGCCCGGAACCCGCGTCTCGGTCCTGGACGGATGGCTGCGCCCGGTGGCCGACGGCGTGGTCGGCGAGTTGTACGTCGCCGGACCGCAACTCGCGCGCGGCTATCCGGGTGTCGCGGGCGAGACGGCGAGCCGCTTCGTCGCCGATCCCGAAGGCACCGGAGAGCGCCTGTACCGGACGGGAGATCTCGTCCACCGCGACCCCGCGGGCGCGCTGGTCTACGACGGGCGCGCCGACGGCCAACTCTCTGTTCGCGGACTCCGCGTGGAGCCCGGCGAAGTGGAAGCGGCGCTCGTCGCCCAGCCCGGGGTGGCCGCCGCCGCGGTCACCGTGGTGCGGATCGGCGCGTCGGACGCTCTCGCGGCGTTCGTCGTCGCCGACCCGGTCGAGACCGAGCCGTTCGATCTCGCCGACCTGCGGCGGCGCCTCGGCGCCGTGCTCCCCGCACATCTCGTGCCGACCGCTGTGACCGAGATCGACGCGATCCCGCTCTCGCCTAACGGCAAGATCGATCGTCGCGCGCTCGCCGCGCTGCCGGTGTCGGCGGTGCACGCGAGCGAGTACCGGGCTCCGGCGACCGCTGTCGAGACGGCCGTGGCCGCCGCGGTCACGGATCTGCTCGACGTGCCGCGGCCGGGAATGGGCGACGACCTCCTCGCCCTCGGCGGTCACTCGTTGACGGCCGCGCGCCTGACCGCGCGGCTGACCCGTGAGCTCGGCGTGGCGATCGGCATCCGCGAGGTGTTCGACCACCCGGTCCTCGGCGACCTCGCCGCCCGGATCGACGAACTCCTGGCCGACGGTCACCGGGTGAGCGCCCTCGCCCCGCTCGTCGACCGTCCGGAGCGACCGCAGCTGTCCGCGGCGCAGGAACGCATGTGGTTCCTGCACGAACTCGGGGGACCGGATCCGGTCTACACCATCCGCTTCGCCCTGGCCGTCCCCGCGGCCCTCGACGCGGACGCCCTGCGGGCGGCGTTCGGCGACGTCCTGGACCGGCACGAGATCCTGCGCACCGTCTACGTGCCCGCCGACGATGCGACCCCGGCCTGGCAGCGCGTGCTGGCCGTCGACGAGATCGACGAGGCCGACCGCGGGATCGACGTCGTCGACGTCGACGTGGCGGACCCGACGGCCGTCGACCTCGCGCGGGCCGACGAACCCGCGGGCGCGGCGGTGGCCGCCGCCGGCGCGCACGCCTTCGACATCGCCGCCCGGATCCCGATTCGACTCAGCCTGGTCCGCGGCGCCGACGGACACAGTGTGATCGTGGCGGCCGTGCACCACATCGCCGCCGACGAGTGGTCCGCTCCGGTGCTGTTCGCGGACCTGTCCACTGCCTACGACGCCCGGTGCGGCGGTCGCGGCCCCGACCGTCGGCCGCTGCCGATCCAGTACGTCGACTACGCCGCCGCACCGACCGCCGACGACGCACTCGAGCGGTGGACCAGGCGACTGGCGGGGGCGCCCGACGAACTGCCGACCCCGCGCGACCGCCCGCGTCCGGCGGTCCCCGACCAGGAGGGCGCGACCGTCGCGTTCACCGTAGACGCCGCGCAGACGTCCGGCCTGCGCGCACTGGCCCGGCGCACGGGCGCATCGATGTTCGTGCTGTCGCACGTTGCGACGGCGGTGACACTCGCCCAACTCGGAGCGGGTGAGGACATCGTCCTCGGCACACCGGTCGCCGGTCGCGTCGACGACGCCGTCGCCGACCTCGTCGGACTGTTCGTGAACACCCTGGTGCTGCGCACCGCGATCGAGCCCTCGGCCACGCTGGGCGAGATCGTCGCAGACGTCCGCGACGTCGACCTGGATGCGTTGGCCGACCAGTCGACCCCGTTCGAAAGGCTCGTCGACGAGCTCGCGCCCGCCCGATCGCTGGCGCGGAATCCGTTGTTCCAGAACATGATCGCCTACCGCGCTCCGGGCGACACACCGCGGTTCGCCGGGCTGGCGACATCGGCAGTGGACCATGGCGCCGATCGAGTCCAGTTCGATCTGTCGACGACCGTCCTCGACGACGGCGAACGGCTGGCCGTCCGCATCGACTACGCCGTCGAGCTCTTCGACCGGACCACCGTCGAGCGGATCGCGGCGCAGTGGCGGAGCGTCGTGCGCGCACTCGCCACCGACCCCTCGACCCGCGTCGGCGATCTGCCCGCCGTCGGCGGCCGGGACCTCGAACTCGTCACCCGCACCTGGGCGCACGGCCCGCAGACCGACGTCCCCGACACTCTCGTGGGCGCACTCGACGCCGTCGCCGCGCGTATGCCTGACGACCACGCGGTGCTCGTCGCCCGGACCGGCGAGCAGATCGACTACGCGGTCCTCGCGCGCCGAGCCAACGCGCTCGCCCGCCACCTGATCGCGGTCGGGGCCGGACCCGACGACCGGATCGTGGTGGTGGCCGACCGGACCGTCGACACGATCGTCGCGATCATGGCGGTCACGGCCGCCGGCGCCGCATTCGTCCCCGTCGATCCGGCGCAGGGCGCCGACCGCCTGGCGGCGATCGTCGACGTCGCCGATCCGGTACTGGTGCTCGACCCGTCGGCGGGACTCCCGCCGCACGAGCAGTCCGGCCGCCCGATCGACGACGTCGAACGCCGCGCGTCGGTCCGCGGCGACCACGCCTGCTACGTCACGTTCACCTCCGGCTCGACCGGCGTGCCCAAGGGCGTCGTCGTACCGCACTCGGCGATCGCCAACACCGTCGCGTGGCGGCAGGCGACGTTCGCGCTCGCACCCGGCGACCGGCTCCTGCAGAAGACCTCGCCCGCGTTCGACCCGTTCGTCCCGGAGATCCTGTGGCCGTTGGCGTACGGCGCGACCGTCGTCCTGCCGAAGCCGGGAGCCGAGCGGGATCCCGTCGAACTCGGCGCGGTGATCGCCGACCAGCGGATCGCCTTCGTCGAACTCGTGCCGTCGATGATCTCCGCGATGCTCGACGCCGGCGTGCGACTCGGCCCGATCGACGGGCGCCGCCCGATACTGTCGGCGGGCGGCGAAGCCGTGCGCCCCGACCTCGTCGTCGACGTCGCCGAGGCGTGGGACGTCCACCTGTGGAACACGTACGGGCCCGCGGAGGCCGCCGTCGAGATGACCGCCGCCGACCTCGACGGTCACCGCGACGGCCCCGTGCCGATCGGCACACCGATCCCGGGGACCGGGGTGTACGTCCTCGACACGTCGCTGCGGCCGGTGGCGCCGGGAGTGGTCGGCGAACTCTACATCGGTGGGCGCCCGCTGGCGCGCGGCTACCTGGGAGCCCGCGGCCTCACCGCGGACCGGTTCGTCGCCGATCCGTTCGGCGACGGCGCACGGCTGTACCGCACCGGCGATCTCGTCCGCTGGAACGGTTCGGGATCGCTCGAGTTCATCGGACGCGACGACTTCCAACTCAAACTCCGCGGCATGCGCGTCGAACCCGGAGAGGTCGAGACGTTGTTGACCGCGGTCGACGGAGTCCGGGCCGCGGTCGCGACGACGGTCGGCTCCGGTGCGACGACCCGCCTGGTCGCCTACGTCACCGCCGCGAGCGCTCTCGACGGACCGCGGATCCTCGCCGCGGTGCGTGCGATGACGCCGCCCGCGCATCTGGTCCCCTCCGCGATCGCGGTGATCGACGAGTTCGGCTACTCGGCCGCGGGCAAGATCGACCGACGGTCGCTGCCTCCGTTCGAGGCGGTCGCAGACGACGCGGTCGCGACCGGCGAGGCGCCGCGGGGCCCGTTCGAGGAGGCGGTCGCCGCCGCGATGGGCGATGTGCTCGACGCCCCCGCGCCCGCCCGCGACGGCGACTTCTTCGCGCTCGGCGGGCACTCGCTCGTCGCGACCCGCCTCGTCTCGGCGATCGGCCGCGCCACCGGCCGTCGACTCAGCGTCCGCGACGTCTTCGAACGACCGACGGTCGCGGACCTCGCCGAACTCCTCGGCCGAACCGTCGACACCCGCGACGGCGACGTCCGAGAGACCGGCGGCCCGGCCGCCACCGGCGCCGAGATGTCGCGGGCGCCCGCGACGGACGGCCAACGCGCGCTGTGGCTCCTGGCTCAGATGGACGAGGGAGCCGCGTACGAGAACCACGGAGTCTGGCACGTCGACGGCAGACTCGATCCCGATGCCCTGCGCGGCGCCGTGCGAGCACTGCTCGCCCGACACGACGTGCTCCGCACCGTTCTCGACTGGGACGGCGACGACCTCTGGCAGCGCGTCACCCCGATCGACGATCCCGCGATCGACGCGGTGGTCGACATCGCCGACGTCGCCGACCACGACGTCGCCGACCGCATCACCGCGCTGCGCGCGACGCACACCGACCTGACCGCCGACCTCCCGATCCGAGTACGGCTGCTGCGCACCGAGACCGTCGACGTCCTCGTCGTCTCGCTGCACCATGCCGTCACCGACGAGACCTCCACACCGCTGATCTACGCCGACCTCGGGACCGCCTACGCGGCGGCCGCCGACGGGAACGCCCCGGCGTGGGGGCCGCGACCCGCGCAGTACACCGAGTACGCGCAGTGGCGGCGGGACCAGGGCGGGGACGCCGATCTGTCGGCGGCCGCGGCCGCCTTCGACGCGTTCCCGACAGTCGCCGACCTGCCGTACGCAGCGGACGGGGCCGGTCGAGAGACGGGCGCCCCGGTCGTCTACCGCGGCGCGGCGCTGTCGGCGGACACCGTCGCGGCCGTCCGATCGACGGCGGCCGGTGTCCGGACGACGCCGCTGATGGTCCTCCAGTACGCGGTGGCCGCCGCGCTCGACGCCCTCGGCGCGGGCCCGCGGGTGGCGCTGGGGACCCCGGTCTCCCTGCGCGACGACGAAGCGTTCGCCGACACCGTCGGCTACTTCGTCAACACCGTCGTCCTGCGCAGCGATGTGACCGCGCGTCCGTCGTTCCGCGCCGCCGCCGACCGGATCCGCACCGAGACACTCGCCGCATTCGAGCGTCGCCACGTGCCGTTCGGCGACGTCGTCGACCGGGTCAATCCGCCGCGGCCGAACGGCGTCTCACCGATCTTCCAGGTGATGGTCGCCCACCTCGACGACGCCGCACCGACGTCGGTGTCGGTCGGGGCGCATCGACTCACCCCGATCGCCGAGTCGGCGTACGGCGCCGCACGCGGGATCGCCGGAGTCGACCGCGAGGCGATCGCCGATGTGGTCGCCTCACTCAGTGAACAACCGGACGGATCGTGGGAGATCGGTGTCGACGTGCCCGAGGGGCTGTTCGACGAGGAGACCGTGGACACGCTGGTCGCGCTCACCGCGGGCGTCGTGGCCGTCATCGGAGCCGCCCCGGACCTCCCGATGGACCGGGCGGTGGCCCTCGCACGTCGCGCGGGCGACGCACCCGTCGCGCCGGTGCTCGAAGCCGTCGCCGGCGGGCGCGGCGTCTGGGCGGCGAACCGAACCGTGCCCGCGGCCGAAGGCCGTGATCTCGACGTCGTTCTCGACGCGGTGCTGCGTACATGGGGTCTCGTCGAGGCCGACGGGTCGAACACTCGGGCCGGACGGACCGCCGACCGGCTGTCGGCCGTCACCGTCCACCACTCGGTCGGCGCCTTCGACGACGACACCGTCCGCGCGGACGGGGGCGCACGCGTGCTCGCCGACGGCGCAGCGGTGACCCGCCTCGATCTTCTCGGAGACGGTGCCGACCCGCGCCGATTCGACGCCGCGGCCGCCGTGGTCGGCGCGCTGCTCGACGAACCGGACGCCGTCGTGCGACTCGGATCCGTCGATCGGTGGTGGGCCGCCGCCGGCGCACGCGCCGAATCAGACGATCTGCTCACCGACGGACACTGGATCGACTTCGTCGAGGAGGCGATGGACGCGGACGAACCCGCCGACGCCGCCCGCGGGCCGATCCGCGCCAGTGCGACGCGGGCCCAGCTCCCGGGCGGAACCGGAACGGCCGCGGCCGTCGCGGCCACCGTGCGTGCCCTTCGCGCGGCAGGCGTCGACCTCGGCGACGTCGCGATCGTCGACGTCGAGGAGTCCGCCCGCCACGACGACGAGACGTCGTTCACGCCGGGCGACCTCGTGTGGCGTTACCCGGCGCTCGTCGCCGACGACGCCGGAGTCGAGCTGCCGCCGCTCGCCGAGATCGGCGACTACACGCTGCTCCGCGACCACAGCGTTCACGCGCAGGGACTGTTCGCGGACGTACCGGATGCCGCGGTCCTGGTCCGCGTGCACCACACGGACACCGTCGTCGAGGCGGTCCACGACGATCGTCGGGCCTCGACGGCCACGGGCGTCGGCGGTCACCGTGCGGACGTCACGGTGACGATCGGCGCCGACGGACGGCAGGTCCGCGTGGCGTTGATCCACGACTACGACGTCGACGTCGACGCCGCGGCGATCCTGTCCGCCCTCGCCGACGGTCCGCCGTCGCCCGGCGACATCGACCGGACCGGGCCCGTGCACCTCGACCGGGCGGCGGCGGCGCGCCGCGAGTCGACACGTCGCGATCTGGTCCGCCTGTCCGCGCGCGATCGGGAGCGGCTCGACGCCGAGTTCGGTCCGGTCGAGGACGTGTGGCCGGTGACCGCGCTGGGCGAGGGACTGCTGTTCCATCTGCGGGTCGCGGGCGACGCCGGGGAGACCGACCTGTACGCGTCGCAGTCGGTGGTGACCGTCCGCGGGCGCCTCGACGTCGCGGCGATGAGCGAGGCCATCCGACTCGTCGTCGCGCGCCATCCGAGCCTGCGGGCCGCGTTCGCGACCGTGTCCGGTCGATCGGTCGCCGTGATCGCGGAGACGATCGACGTGCCGATCACCGTGTACGGTCCCGACGACGTCGACCGCGACGGCGCCGAAGCGATTCTGGCCGCCGAACGGTTCGCCCCGTTCCGCGCCGAACAGGCGCCGTTGATCCGATTCGCGCTGGTGCCCGCCGGTGCGGACTGGCTCGTCGTGTTCTCCTTCGAGCACGTGCTGATGGACGGCTGGTCGATAGGACGTCTCCTCGACGACCTGTTCGCGATCTACGCGGGCGACGAACTCGAATCGCCCGCCTCGATGCGCGGATGCCTCGAGTGGCTCGGCGGCCGGGACGAGGCCGCGGCGCGGTCCGCCTGGAGACGCTATCTGTCGGGCGTCGACGAGCCGACCGTCCTGTATCCGGAGGCGATGGCGTCGCAGCCGGACGCGCGTGCCGCGGCCGATCATCATCGGATCCTCGACGAGGAGACCAGCGATCGCGTCCGGCGTGCGGCCGCCGCCGCGGGCGTCACGGTCAGCACCTTCCTGCAGACCGCGTGGGGTGTCACCCTCGGACGCCTCACCGGCCGCACCGACGTCGTGTTCGGCACGACGGTGTCCGGGCGACCCGCGGACGTCGCGGGATCCGACCGCGTCGTCGGCCTCCTGTTCAACACGGTGCCGGTACGCGTGGACCTGTCGGGGGTGCGGACCGTGGCCGAGCAGGTCCGGGCTCAGCAGGACTCGTGGATCGACGTGCTCGACGCCGACCACGTCGGCCTCACCGTGATCGGCGACGACATCGGTGTCGCGACGCTCTTCGACACCCTCTTCATCATCCAGAACGTTCCGGCCAGCGTCGAAGGACGACGGTACGGCGGTCTCGACGTCGTGGGACGAGCTGTCAACGACGCCACCCACTATCCGGTGTCGTTCGCCGCCGACCCCGCCCAGCGCATCGCCCTGCGCTGCGCCTACCGGTCGGACGTCCTCGACGCCGCGCAGGCGCGACTGCTCACCGATCGCTACGTCGACGTCCTCGGCGCGATGACCGCCGACCTCGACGCGACCGTCGCCCGGATCGGCGTCGCGACCCGCGACGAGCAGGAGCTCGTCCTGCGCACGTGGAACGACACGGCGTGCGCGATCCCGGACGTGACGATCGCCGATCTGTTCACCCGGCAGGCGGCGCGGACCCCGGACGCGACGGCGCTCGTCGCCGGTTCCACCACGCTGACGTTCGCGCAGATGTCCGCGCGGGTGAACCGTCTCGCCCGACTCCTCGTCTCGCGCGGCGCCGGACCGGAGCGGCGCGTGGTGCTTCTCCTGCCGCGCGACGAGCGGATGGTGCTCGCGATGTTCGCCTGCTTCGCGGCCGGAGCCGCCTACGTCCCCGTCGACGCCGACTATCCGCCGGACCGGATCGCCTACATGATCGAGACCGCGGACCCCGAAGTGGTCGTGGGGACCCGGGCACTTCTGCCCGCGGGCGTCGGGGACGGACGCGCCCGGGTGATCGACCTCGACGACCCGGCGATCGGAACCGAGCTCGCCGGACTCGCCGACGAGGAGCTGACCGCGCACGAGGCACCCCGGGCCACCGGGGACAACCTCGCCTACGTCATCTACACCTCGGGGTCGACCGGTCGTCCCAAGGGCGTCGCCGTCGGCTACCGCGGATTGACGAACATGCTGGTGAACCACCGCGCGAAGATCTTCGATCGGGTCGTCGCCGAACAGGGCGGACGTCGGATGCGGATCGCGCACACCACGTCGTTCTCGTTCGACGCGTCGTGGGAGCAACTGTTCTGGATGCTCGACGGGCACTGTGTCGACGTGATCGACGAGGACCTCCGCAAGGATCCGGACGAACTGCTCGCGTACTACGACCGCGTCGCGGTCGACGGGTTCGACGTCACGCCCTCCTACGGGCAGGTGCTCCTGGACGCCGGGCTGCTCGATCGTCCGCGCGCGGCCGGTCTGTCGGCGGCCGTGGACGCCGCCGGCGTCGTCTTCGTGTCGTTGGGCGGCGAAGCGGTCCCCGACGCGGTGTGGACCGCGTTGCGGGAGGCGCCGGGCGTGTCCGGCTACAACCTGTACGGACCGACCGAGTACACGATCAACGCGCTCGGCGCCGACCTCGCCGACAGCGCGACGTCGAGTGTCGGTGCGCCGATCTACAACACCCGGGCGTACGTCCTCGACGCCGGGCTCTCGCCCGTCCCGCCAGGCACGCCGGGGGAGTTGTACCTGGCGGGTGCGGGTACGGCGCGCGGCTACCTGGGGCAGCCCGGGCTGACCGCCGAACGGTTCGTCGCGTGTCCCTGGGGCCGCGGTGAACGGATGTACCGGACCGGCGACGTGGCGCGGTGGCGGGACGACGGCACCCTCGACTACCTCGGCCGATCGGACGCGCAGGTCAAGATCCGGGGATTCCGGATCGAGCCGGCCGAGGTCGCGGATGCGATCGCGGGCCGCCCCGGGGTCAGTCGTGCGGCGGTACGCGTCGTCACCTCGCCGTCCGGGATGCCGGCGCTCGTCGGCTACGCCGTGCCCGACACGGCCGACGTCGACGCGGGGGCGATCCGAGACGGACTGCGTGACGTGCTGCCGGACTACATGGTCCCGGCCGCGATCGGGCTCGTCGACGATCTGCCGCTGACGGTGAACGGGAAACTCGACATCGCGGCACTGCCCGACGTCGCGCTCGCCGCCGACGAGATCGTCGCGCCGGTCGGCGAGACCGAGACGTTCGTCTGCTCCGTCTTCGCGGACCTGATCGGCGTGCCCGCGGTGTCGGTCACGGCGGACGTGTTCGATTCGGGTGCGAACTCGCTGATCGCGATGAAGGCCGCCGCCCGACTCAACGACGGCGACCGCGGATTCGCGATCCGGGTGCGCGACGTGTTCACCGCGCGGACCCCGCGGGCGCTCGCGGCCCTCGCGACGACGTCGGCACGCGAGTCGGCGACGATGCATCCCGCCGTCACCGAGTTCGTCGAGTCGGACTCCGGTCGACGGGTGATCTGCTTCCACGAAGCGTTCGGCTTCGTCGCGGCGTACGCGGCTCTCGTCGATCGTCTGCCCGCCGGATGGGGTCTGGTCGGCGTCTCCGACGTCGTAGCGGTCCCCGACGCGGTGGAGCCCGCGTCGTTCGCCGACCTCGTCGGGCGGTACGCCGACGTCGTCCAGACCGTCCAGGCAGGCGGCCCGTACGATCTGCTCGGCTGGTCGTACGGCGGGCACCTGGCCTTCGCCGTGGCCCGGGAACTCGATCGTCGCGGCGAGCGGGTCGCCTCGCTGACCGTCGTCGACGCCTACGCCGTCGATCCGGCCGAGGCGGAGCAGATCAGCGTCGCCGAGTCGTATCGCCGTGTCCGCGCCGTCGCCGGGGCCGATCCCGACGCGCCGGTGGCGGACGTGGTCCGAGACGCTCTCGCCGGATCGCCGATCGTCGGGCTCTCCGAGGCCGATCTCGCGGCGTCGTTCGAATCGCATGCGCGCTGTGAACGGATGCTGACCGAGCCGACCGTCGGCGCGGTCGACGTGCCCGCCGTGCTGGTCTACTCGTCGACCGAGATGGACGCGCGGACCCCGATCGAGACGACGTGGGCGGCTCATCTGCGAGGGCCGATCGAGACGGTCGGAGTGGCCGCGGCCCACGACGAACTGGTCACCGACGACCAGGTGGGTGAGTGGATCGACCCGGTGCGGCGCATCTGGCGCTGACGGCCCGCTCGGCGACGATCTCCGGGGCGGTGCCGCCGCTCGTGCCCGGTGCGGCGGTGCCGTGGCCTCGCCGGCATCCCCCTTCGGACAAGCCCGAGATCGCGGTGTAGACAGTAGTCAGGCGTGTCGTCGCCGAACCGTATCGAAGGAGAGAGCATGTCCGAAGCCGCCGAGAACTGTTCCTGCGCAACGTCGAACAGGCTGGTCACGCTGGCCGGTGCGGGACTCGCCGCCGCCGGTGTCGTCCACTTCGTCGCACCCGAGCTGTTCCGGGGGATCACCGCGCCGGTCTTCCCCGAGAACACCGATCAGGCGATCACGATCAACGGTGGCCTCGAGACCGCGATCGGCGCGGCGATCGCGTTTCCTCGCACACGCCGCGCCGGTCTGGCCGGGCTGGGCCTGTACGGGGCGTACCTCGCCGCGAACATGGTCAAGGCGAACCTGTAACGACCCCGCCGACCGGTCGAGGTCTGTCCGCACCGCTTCGTCGCCGCCTTGTACGCTGTGAATGAAAACGAAAGTCATTACGTAATAGGGCGAAACGGGGCGAATGGGCGGTGACCGACGTGTTGCAACGGACGGCGACAAGTCTTCGTCGGTACGCGTGGGTGTGTGCGCTCGGGCTCGGAGTGCTCGTACTGACGGTGATGCTGCTGGTCAAACAGGGTGGAAGCGGAGCCACGCAGGCTTCGCCGATGGTCCGGTCGGCGTCGACCCCGACATCGGTCCCCGTCGCGTCCGCCTGCGCGGACAACTCGACGTCGAAACGCATCGTGGTCAGCCTGGCGCAGCAGCACATGTGGCTGTGTGAGCGGTCGACGGTCGTCGACTCGTCGCCGGTCACCACCGGCCGGTCGGCCATCGGGCACGGCACTCCGACGGGGAGCTGGTCCATCGTCAGTCATGAGACCGGTCGATACCTGGAGGGGCCGGGCTATCGGGTGCACGTGAACTTCTGGCTGCCGTTCTTCGGTGACGTCGGGTTCCATGACTCGCCGTGGCAGAAGTTCCCGTACGGCGACCTGCAGAAGTACAAGACCGGCGGATCGCAGGGATGCGTTCACGTTCCGGGGCCGATGATGGCGAAACTCTACGACTGGACGCGCGTCGGCACGGCCGTGACCGTGACGGCGTAGGGTGCGCCCGGTCGATCAGGCCTGGCGCAGTCCCCGGTACACCGCCGATCCGACGAAGGCGCCGAGATCGTAGGGGGTCCAGACGCCGTCGGACGACGCGCGCGAGGCGAGCAGGGTGCGGACCGCGCCCTCGCCCGACGAGACCCAGAACTCGACGAGGGCCGCGAGCTTGCGATCGGCGTCGTCGGTACCCCAGGCCCGCAGCGTGGGACGGAGCAGTTCCGAGCATCGTTCGACGACGAACGCGCGGCCTCGGCCGACCAGTTCGCTCGCCTCGGGATCGGTGCTGCCGTACAGGAGGCGCCAGGCTTCGGGGCGGGCGTCGACCGCCTCCAACAGCGATTGGAAGCCCTCGACGAAGACGTGCTCGGTGGCGTTCACGCTGCGGTCGCGCAGCACGCTCGACAGCGACTCGCCGAAGTAGTTCTCTTCGCGTTGGATCAGGGCGGTGAGGATCTCGCCGCGGCTGGGGTAGGCGGAGTACACGACGGGTCGGGACACGTCGAGTGCCGACGCGACCGATGCCATGGTGATCGCCGAGACGCCGTTCTCATTGGCGATCGCCAGGGCCGCGTCGAGGATCTGCGGTCGCCGTCGGCCCGGACCGAGATGCGCGGCGCGCGATCGACGGGAAGGGGGCACGGCGACCTCCGATCGGTGACTGCTCGCCGTCATGGCGACGCCCGATTTTACCGGGTGTCGACCGGCTCGTGGGGGAGTGGGGCGGCGGTGCGGAGGCGATCGCGAGCCTCGGCGACGGTCACCGTGCGCGCCGACAGCGGGGATCCGGCGGTCAGGTGCTGCCGATAGAGCGAGCCGGTCATCGGGCCGATCGCGGTGGTGACGAGCCTGCTCATCCGTTCGGGATCGCGGGCGAGGGCGGCGACGGCGACCCGGGTCGCCGCGCGGTATCCGACGTCGACGACGCCCGGCTGATCGAATCCGCCGAGCACGCGCATCCAGGCGGGCAGTGTCGCGATCGCGGCGGGTGCGACGAGTCGGCTCGACGCCCACACCCGTGCGCCGCGATCGAGCGGGGTGTGCAGCAGGTAGTGCATGCCCCGCCGTGCGCGCTCCGATACGCACAGCCGGGGTCGCACGGATTCGAAGTACTCGCGGACCTCGGCGCGTGAGGTCGGGACGTCCGACTCCTTACAGGTCTGCAGGCCGGCGGCGACGACGCATTCGGTCCAGTACCGCTTCTCCTCCTCGGGGCTCAGCGGCCCCGGCCCGTACGTCTCGTAGCACTTGAGCACCGAATGCCAGCCGGTCACATGGATCCACAGCTGCGACGACGGGCTGTTGGCGCTGTATCGCTTTCCGGAGATCGGCTCGACGCCCGTCGACTGGGCGTGCACCCTCATCAGATGGTCGGCGGCGGTGACCGCCATCGCGCCGTCGCCGACGGCGGCGATCAAGAAGTAGGCGAAGGTGTGGTCGAGGCGACCGTACGGGTCCGAGTAGATCGCGCCGACGTCGGCGACCGACGCGGTGAGGTCCGGGTCGAAGTGCTCCAGGGTGACGGCGCGTTGGAAACCGATGAGGGCGGTCGGCGCCGTCCACACCTTCCACGTCGGCGAGTCGGGGCCGAAGAAGCCGTAGTCCTGTGTTCGCAGCGGCATCGTCGGTGCGCCGAACGCCGGGCGCGCGGCGGTCTGAGCGGTCATGAGGTCTCCTCGTCCACGTCCGATCATTTCCTACAGTTGTGTAGGAAATGGTTGACGCGAATGTAGCACCGGCGCGCGGAGCAAGGGAAGGGCCGGGGCGGTTGCGCTGCCGACGTCATTTCTGTACAAACGTACATGTACAAACGTACAGAAATGGAGACTCCTCATGGCCAGACACGACCCGCAGGCGCGACGTGCTGCGATCGTGCAGGCGGCGGCCGACCTGATCGTCGAGGTCGGGCCCGGCAAACTGACCCATCGACTCGTCGCCACGCGAGCACGGGTGCCGCTCGGTTCGACGACGGCGTACTTCGCGTCTTTGGACGAACTGCGTGCGGAGGGACTCGCCCTGCTCGCTCATGAGATCGAGGACGAGCTCCACGAGATCCGCACCGAGCTCGCGACCGACCCCGGCGCCGCCGCGCGAAGGCTCATCGACTCGCTGCACGAGTACGTGTCGGTGCGGCGCAATGTCGTCGCCGACGTGGCCCTGACCGCGACCGCCACATTCGACGAGCATGTCCGTGAGCTCGCGCTGTCGTGGACCGACGGACTCGTCGACGTGCTGACCCCGCACATCGGCGCCTCGAACGCCGTCGCCGTGGCGATGATCTCCGACGGGGCCACCGTGCATGCGGCGATCCGCGGCGAGCCGGTCGATCGTGCCGACCTGGCGCACGCCATCGCACCGTTCATCGTCGAGGAGGAGTCGAGATGACCGCGGCCACAACAGTTCCGAACCTGTCGTCGCGTCGGGCATGGGCCGCGACGGCCGTGCTCTCGGCGAGTCTGCTCGTCGTGACGATGGACATGACGATCCTCAACATCGCACTGCCGACCATGTCGCGGGATCTGCGGCCGAGTGGTCAGCAACTGCTGTGGATCGTCGACGTGTACTCGCTGGTGCTGGCGGGCCTGCTCGTCGCGGCGAGCTCCGTCGCCGATCGATGGGGTCGCAAACGCGCCCTGCTGACCGGCTACCTCGTGTTCGCGGTGGCGTCCCTGCTCGTGCTTGTCGCCGACTCCGCGGGTCAGGTGATCGCGATCCGCGCCGCCCTCGGCATCGGCGGTGCGCTGATCATGCCGACGACGCTGTCGGTGATCCGGACCATCTTCGCCGACGCGAGACAGCGAGCCAAGGCCCTCGCGATCTGGTCGGCGATCGCGGGGCTCGGCGCCGCCGTCGGACCGCTGGTCGGCGGCTTCCTGCTGGAGCACCTGTCCTGGCACGCGGCGTTCCTGGTCAACGTGCCGCTGATGGTCGTCGCGGTGATCGCGGGAGCCTTCCTGCTGCCCGAATCGCGTTCGCCCAGTCCGGGGACGTGGGACTGGACCACGATCGTGCTCTCGTTCGGCGGCATGGTCGCGTTGATGTGGTCGATCAAGAAGTTCGGCAAGGAGTCGAGCCTGGCGGTTCCGTCGGCGTGGGCGGTGTTCGTGATCGCCGTTCTCGTGCTGACCGTGTTCGTGCGCCGTAGCCTGCGACAGGCCGATCCGATGCTCGACATCGGACTGTTCCGCATCCGGCCGTTCACCGGCGGCATCACCGCGGCGCTCGGCTCGATGTTCGCCATGGGCGCCGCCCTGCTGCTGCTCGCGCAATGGCTGCAGAGCGTGGACGGCAGTTCGGCGATCGCGACCGGGCTGAAGCTGCTGCCGTTGGCGGTCGCGTCCGCGGTGGCCTCGCTCATCGCACCGCGAGCCGCCGAGGCGATAGGACCCCGTGCGGTGCTCGCCGGATCGATCACGTCGGCCGGGATCGGGATGATCGTTCTCTTCGTCGTTCCCGGCGATCTCGGTTACGGCACCGTCGTCGCCTCCTTGGTGCTGGTCGGCGCGGGGATCGGTTCGTTGGCCGTCGGATCGGTGCTGATCATGTCGGGCAGCCCGGAGCATCGGGCGGGCAACGCCGCCGCCATGGAGGAGACCTCCTATGAGGTGGGCAGCGTGCTCGGGGTGGCGATCCTCGGATCGATCGCCTCGGTCGTGTACCGAGCGCAACTCGACTCGTCGTCGCAGGTGGAGGCGTTGCCGAGCGCTGTGATGGATCCCGCGCGCGAATCGATCGGGGCCGCCGTCGACGTGGCGGAGCAGGCCGGGCTCCCGCAGTTGGCGGATGTCGCCGGGCACGCGTTCACCGAGTCGATGCAGACCACGAGTCTGATCGGCGGCGGGATCATGGTGGCGGTCGCGGTGATCGTGTGGTTCGTGGTGCCGAAGGGAACGACGCTCGAACCGGCCGAGCACTGAGCAGTCAGCCCGCCAGACCTCGCGATGCCAGCTCGTCGAGTACGGCGACGTCGCCGCGGTACGGTTCGCTGTCGCGCGGCCAGTGCACGATCACATCGCTGAACCCGATGGCGGCGGCGCGTCCGACGAGATCGTCGAATGCGGCCGGCGACGCCAGCGGGGAGACGGGTGCGAAGTCGAGGGACAGGTAGGTGTCCAGGTCGCGGCCGTCGGCGGTCTCGACCAGCAACTCCCGGTTGGCGGCGATGGCGTGGAACCACTCGTCGACGGTGTCGGCGGGCGATCCGGTGGTGACCCAGCCGTCGCCGCGCCGTGCCGCGAAGCGGACCGAGCGCGGTCCGTTCCCCGCGAGGATCAGCGGTATCCGGGACCGCACCTCGCCGCCGACCAGACGCATGTCACGGGTGGAGAAGTAGTCGCCGTCGATGCTCACGTGATCGTCGGTCAGGGTGGTGTCGAGAACGTCGACGAACTCCTGGAAACGGTCGACTCGTCGGCGCACCGTGAGTTCCGGCTGTCCGAGGAGTCCGCTGTCGGGGGAGCCGCCGACGCCGAGGCCGACGAGCAGCCTGTCGTCGGAGATGTCGGTCAGGGTCTGGATCTCGCGCGCGAACGCCGCCGGGTGGCGGAAGTTGGGTGACGCGACGTAGGTGCCGAGGCGGAGTCGGGATGTGACGGCGGCCGCGGCGGTCAGAGTGGGGATGCACGAGAACCACTGCGAGTCGGGCAGACCGCCCCAGACGAGATGGTCGTATGTCCACGCGTGGTCGAAGCCCATCTGCTCGGCCCGCTCCCAGAGCGGGCGTGCTTGTCGCCACGGCATGTCGGGCAGGATGCAGACTCCGAATCGCATGTGGTCGAGGGTAGTGCGTGCGTGTTGTTCAGCGCTCGGCGTCTTCGGCCGCGGCTTTGATCCTCGCCAGCGTCTGCCGCATTCCCGCTCGCAGCGTCTGCGTGAACCGTTCCTGTCCTCCGAAGTGGCTCTCCGTGAGTTCGAGGGAGTAGGACGAGAGCCCGCCCGGGGTCTGACGCTGCTGAGTGATATGCGTGCCGCCGCCGGGAATGGGCTCCAGTCTGAACGACCAGACGGCCGCGTTCTCCCTGATCCGGAAGGCCATTTCGCGTTCGGACTCGAACCGCACGATCGTGCCGTGGGTGGCCCACGTCAGACCGCCCTCGTGATTGAGGTTGCTGAACTCGGTACCCGGGCCGAGTTCCTCGGTTCCGCCGCGGAGCCGCACGGAATCGACCTGCGGACTCCACTCCGACATCCGACGGGGATCGTTGATCAGGCCCCACACCAGCGCCGGCGCGGCATCGACGTCGCACGTCTCCTCGATGAGCTCTTCATAGGCGGCGGTCATCGGCCCTCCAAACTATACGATCGATCGGACGTTTAGTGATCGTAGGCGACGCCCCGCAGTGCGTCCAGTCGGTCGCATACCATCGAGGGATGTCACCGGAGTCCACAACTGACGGGCGGCGCGCGCGAGGAGATCTCACCCGCCGAACCGTCGCACGGAAAGCCGCCGACATCGCTACCACGCACGGGCTCGACTCGATCACCGTCGGCTCGCTGGCGAAGGCCACCGGACTGAGCAAGAGCGGCATCCTCACGGTGTTCGGTGATCGAGAGTCGATCCAGGTGGCAGCAGTGGCCGAGGCGCGCCGGGTCTATCTCGACGCAGTCATCGCGCCCGTCTGGATGCGGGAGCCTGGACGAGAGCGACTGCGGGCGATACTCGATCGCTGGTGCTCGTACTTGCGTGCGGAGGTGTTTCCCGGCGGCTGCTTCATCGTCGCCGGGACTGCGGAGTACGGGGGCCGTGAAGGCCCTGTCGCTGACGCGATTCGCGCGCTCAAACGTGAGTGGCTCGATCTGTTGGAATCTGAACTCACGGTCGCGGGCGCCGTGAACCCTCGTCGTGACGCGTTCCGTATGGATGCGTTCCTGTGTGCGGCGAACACCCATCGTGAACTCTTCGGTGCAGACGACGTGCTCGACCAGGCACGTGAGCTGGCGGCGGAGATCATCGGTTGATCGTGGTCTAGGCGATGTCGGACGGCCGCGGATGGAATCGTTCTTCGCGCTGCTGCTGAAGGACGTCCTCGACCGCAGGGCGTGGACGACCGGCGAGCGACTGCCGATCGCGATCGTCGCCGGGATTGAGCGGACCTGCCACCGCCGTCGGCGACAGCCGCGCCTCGGCGGATAGACCCCCAGTCGCATACGAGACCATCATGACCACACCAGCCCGTCAGGCTGCTTGACCGAACCCGCCGCCTGATTGTGCGGCAGCCCAGACTGTGCGTCTCGGTCGCACGGAAGCTCCAGTCTCTCCGTTACTATGCAGCATAGTAATGGAGGCAACGCCCGTTCAAGGGCATCGATGGTAGGGAGTGCATAGATGTCTGCGGTCGCCACGGTGGCACGGTCACCCGCAGTGCGATTAGCGGTAGTCGCCGTCGGTCTCGTGCTGGTCGGTGTCTTCGCGCTTCACGCTGTGTACAGCGACCGAGATTCGGAAGAGGTCACCGCATCGGGAGCAGCGGCGACGCCGGGACCGTTCGGCGATTCGCTGGAACGTCGCGATTCCGATGATCCGATCAGCGTGGGGCCGATCGACGCGCCGGTAGTCATGGTGGCCTACTCCGACTATCAGTGTCCGTTCTGTGCAGCGTGGAGCGATCGAACGCTGCCTACGCTGCTTCGCTATACCGAGCGCGGCGAGTTGAGGATCGAGTTCCGTGATCTGAACGTCTACGGGGAGCTTTCGGTGCTTGCCTCGAGGGCGGCGTATGCCGCTGGTCTGCAGGGCCGCTTTCTCGAGTACCACGATCGCCTGTTCGCGGGCGGGCAGACGCGGCCGGCGCGGCAGCTGACCTCTGGTGCCCTCTTCGATCTTGCGCGCGATCTCGGCTTGGACATGACACGGTTCGCCCGAGACGTGAATTCCAACGCGACGATCAGTGCAATCACCAACAGCTCCAGCGAAGGTTCACTCACCGGACTGAACTCGACACCGGCATTCGTCGTCGACGGGCACCCGATCCTCGGGGCGCTACCGACTCAAACGTTCGTCAAGGCGGTCGATGACGCCCTGCACCGTGCCGACAGCTGATCCTCGCGCCATAGGCTCGTGGGTAACCCGTCTGGTCCGACGGCGTGCACACAACCTCACTCGCCCGATCGATTCTCCCCGGCTGAGCTGTCTGTCGAATGCTTGAGGTCGCGCCGCCACCACCAGAACAGAAGTGCCGCCGCGATCGCGACGACGGCGACGATGTCGATGACCGGATCGGCGAGAAGGGCAACGGCGTCCTGCAGGCTGAGCTGGGTGTCGGCGTCGATGGGCTCGGGAACGCTGATGAACCCGTTAGTACGCCAGAACGCGATACCGACGGCGACGAGCAGCAGCCCGGAGATGAGATTCGTTGTGTGGATGCGGACCGCGCCGAGCCTTAGTTCGCGGCCGCGGAGGAGTCTCCGGGTGTGATCGCCCATGCGGTTCCATACGGTCGCGATCGCGATCAACGGTACGACCATGCCCAGGGCGTATATTCCGAGCAGGACGGCGGCGCCGCTCATCCCGCGCGATGCGGACATGGTCAGCACCGCGCCGAGAATCGGGCCCGTGCAGAACCCTGCGACACCGCTCACCGCGCCGAGGATGAGTGTCTTGACCCAACCGGCTCGATGCAATGACTGCTCTTGTAGACGAGCAATTCCCGGGACCATGCGGCCCATGTCGAACCCGCGCCCGGCCAGCTGTAGCAACCCGAGCAAGATGATCACGGCGGAGGCGACCGCGATGATCATCGAACGATGCCGTGCGACGAGGCCGGCGATCGCGCCGACGCCTATACCGACGGGGATCAGGGTAGTCAACAGACCGATGTAGAACACGACGCCGTGTACAAGCAGTCGGCCTCGGGTGCCGACCGTCGATGCGAAGATGCGGGCAGCAGCAATGCCGCACATGGGCTCAGCAGGGCGAGTCCGCCGCCCGCGAAAGCGGCGACCATTCCGATGTCCACGCCGCTACTCGCCGCCTGGGAGCAGTGCGTCGAGCTTGTCCAAATACAGTGAGGTCGGGCCCGCTCCGGCGATCGGTTGGCCACCGAGGATGAACGAGGGCGTGGAGAATGCGCCCACGGTGGTGGCGTCGTGTTCGTTGCGATCCACCGCCACGCGCGTTGACGCCGACATCATGTCGGCGGTGAATCTGGTGATGTCGAGACCTAACCTGGTCGCCGTGTCGATCAGGGCTTGATCGGTGAGCTCGCTTGCCGGACGCTTCTCACCGCCGGCGAACAGAGCATCGTGGAACTGGAGATAGCGATCTTGGCGGGCGGCCGCATAAGCGGCCTGGGCGGCTCGTCGTGAGGGCTCGCCGAAGACACTCACGTCCCGCATCTCGATTCGGAGTTGCCCGGTGTCGACTCTGGCCAACATGGCCGGAAGTGAGTCGCGGGACCACTGCGCACAGTAGGGGCACTGGTAGTCGCTGAAGACCACCATCGTGATCGGGGCGTCGATACGCCCGAACGCCAGAGGGTCGGCCGCCGAACGGCGCTCGATCCCGATGTCGTAGGGGAACGGCTCGCTGGAGTCCGCCGATACCGCGGGCTGATTGTCGCTCGCGTCGTTGACGATCACGAAGGCCACCAGGGCTGCGGCGATGACCACGATCACACTCGGTATCAGCACTTTCGCCCACGAGATCCCACTGTCGTTCACGCATGCTCCGATCGTCGTCACAGTTACTAAGTTGGATAGTAATCTACTATGCAGAATAGTCGAGCGTCGTGCATAATCGGGGCATGCAGTCTTCTCAGATCAGGCTGGCCCTGCGGAGTGCTCCACGGAACGTGGTGGATGCCCTCCAGCAGGCGTCATTGCGCGAGAGTGCCGTCGGCGTCGTCGTCACCGGTGTTGTCGGTGTGTTCATCGGTGTGGTCACCGTTCTCATCCCGAACAACTTGTTCGGTCGTGACATCGCGCCGGTCATGTGGAACTACCCGGTACTCGTCATCACCGCGGTGCTGACGGGTCTTCTCGCAGCGACGTACGTGGATTCGGCGCCCGCGTCGGGCCCCGGCGACGACCGGGCGGCGCCGGGCCGGTTCGGCCTGGTGGGTGCGGTGGCGTCGTGGTTCGCGGTCGGCTGCCCGGTGTGCAACAAGTTTGCGTTGATGGCCTTCGGGTACGCCGGTGCGCAATCCTGGTTCGCGCCACTTCAGCCGGTACTCGCACTCGTCGGCATCACGCTGCTATGGGTGGCGCTGGCGATACGTCTGCATAATCGCGATCGTTGTCCACGACCAGCCGTCGGCGGAGGCATGTCGTGACCTCTGGACAGCCGGTTCGGCTGGGACCGCTGGAACAGCAGGTGATGGACGTGCTCTGGGATCGGGGGCCCTCGTCGATCCGCGACATCATCGCGAGCCTGCCGACCACGCCCGCCTATACAACGATCGCAACGGTGCTGCAGAATCTCGAGCGCAAGAACCTGGTCGGCGCGCACCGACGTCGGCGGCTCGTGCAATACCACGCCCGCCATGATCGCGATGTGCACGCCGCCAACCTGATGAGCCAGGCCCTCGCTAGCAGTCGGGATCACGGTGCGTCGATCCTGCACTTCGTCGACCGCATCTCAGCAGAGGATGCCGACCTGCTTCGGGACTATCTCCAGCGCACTGATCCCAACGCCGACGACACCGATACATCATCGTGACTCCAGCGGTGCTGCCGGTCGCGCTCCTCGCTGCTCTGCTGATCAGCGCGGTCGCCGGACCGCGCCTCATCCGTGTGGCGTCGCCCGCACTGGCACGCTATCCGCGACTGGCGACCCTTCTGCTCATCGGTGGTGTGGCGGTGTGGCTCGTCGCTTTCGCTTCGACTGGACCGCTGTTCGCATGGATGACGACCGGCCGATCTAGTGTCGCGTGTCGTTAATGAGTTGATGGTTTGCGGCTTGCGATAATGGGATATGGCGAATTCTCCGGCCCCGGCGCTGCAATTGCGTGAGGGCGATGCTGCTGAACTGGACCGGCTGTTGCGGTCGACCTCGACGTCGGCGGGCCTGGTGCGGCGTGCGCGGATCGTGTCGCTGGCGGCTGCGGGTGTGGCGAACACGCGGATCAGCGAGGTGGTCGGGACGTCGGTGCCGACGGTCCTCAAATGGCGTGACCGCTATCTTCATGGCGGCCTGGACGGCCTCCTCGATGCTGACCGACCGGGCCGTCCGCGGCATCTCGATCATGCCGAGGTCGTTTCGGCTACGTTGATGCCACCGCCGAAGAAGTACGGCGTCACGCACTGGTCCTCACGCCTGTTGGCCGGCCATTTGGGGATCGGGAACGCCACCGTTGCCCGTGCCTGGCGCGAATACGGGGTTCAGCCGTGGCGGTCGGGAACCTTCAAGTTCTCCACCGATCCCGAACTGGTCGCCAAGGTCACCGACGTCGTCGGCCTGTACCTGGAGCCACCGGAGAACGCGATCGTACTGTGCGTGGACGAGAAATCCCAGATCCAGGCCCTGGATCGGACCGCACCGATGCTCCCGATGCAGCCGGGACAGATCGAACGCCGCACCCACGACTACAAACGACACGGCACCACCACACTGTTCGCCGCGTTGGAGATCGCGACCGGACAAGTCACCGCAGCCGTCAAGCCACGACATCGCCACCAGGAGTTCCTGGCGTTCCTGCGGCAGATCGACCGCGCCTACGGCAACCGGGAACTACACCTGGTGATGGACAACTACGCCACCCATAAAAAGGCTGAAGTCCGCGACTGGCTCGAGCAGCACCCGAACATTCACATCCACTTCACCCCGACCTCCGGCTCCTGGCTCAACCTCGTCGAAGTCTGGTTCGGCATCATCGACCGCCAAGCCATCCGCCGCGGCGTCTTCACCTCAGTCAAAGACCTCAACGCCAAAATCCGCGCCTTTATCAACGGCTGGAACGACCGCAAACACCCCTTCGTCTGGACCACGACCGCCGACGAAATCCTGAAGAAAGCACAACCATAAACTATCTAACGACACGCGACACTAGTGAAGAATCGGCGGGCATCTGCCGACGATGTCTCGAATCCTCGAATCCGTGGACCGAACCGCTGTTCCGTTTGGGAATTCCAACCATCGTCGTGATGACAGGCCCCGCCCTGCTCGTGGTCATCGCGGTACTCGCGGTCGTACTACGCGTGCGCAGCAGGGGACGTCGGGCCCGTCGGGCCGGGGCGGAAATCCGCATGAGATCGAACGCAACCACGGTTCGCGGGTATCGGGTACTCGTGTTTCCCGACGGCCGGGCCTCGCCGTTCGCGTTGCCTCGACGCCAGGGCGGAATCGTTGTGAGCACAGCGACTCTGGCGGCCCTCTCCGGCGACGAACTCGACGCAGTGCTCGCCCACGAGCGCGCGCACCTGACACAACACCACCACGTGATCGCAGCGATCAGTCACGAACTCGCGCATGTCTTCAAACCGATACCCTTCATCAGCCGCTCCGCGTCGACCGTCCCGCTGTATTTGGAGATCGCCGCCGACAACGCTGCTCGGCAGATCACCGGCGCCCGCCCGTTGGCCTCCGCACTTCTCAAACTGATCCACCATGACGCGAACTCGGCGCCATCGGCTGCAGGCGATCTCGCACTTCACGCCGTCGGACCTAACCGAATCCGCACTCTTCTCGACAGTGACGAACCCGCTCAAGGACACCGACGAACCACGATAGTCGCGGCATCTCTACAGAATATGACCCTTGTCGCGCTCACCACGGCAGTCGCACTACCGTGGCTGATCGCGATGACGAGCGGCTGCTCATGATGGACCTATACTTCCGAAGGACACGAATCTCTCCGGCGTGCCCCGCAGACCACCGCCCGGTCTTCACATGGTCGTCGATGGCGTGCTGCGGCTAGTCAACACCGAGCACGACACGGCACCCACATCACCATCTGGCGGCAACTGCTGTTTCCTCAAGCGATCATGGTCCTGCGGTGGTTTCGCGAAGCGACGGATCTGAAGATCCTGGCCGCCGACGCAGGCGGGAGCATCGCCACTGCGTACCGTTACCTCCACGAAGCGATCGACGTCATCGCCGTCCACGCCCCGACGCTCGACGACCTCCTCGCCCGCGCGGCTGTCGAGAACTGGACGATCGTATGCCTGAACGGAACGTTGATCGCGACTGATCGATGCGCGGCCAAGTCCGAACCCGGCGGTGACCTTTGATACTCGGGGAAGCACCGCCAACATGGCGCGAACGTGCAGGTCATCGCCGATCCGAGCGGATATACGGCGTGTGTCGGTCCGGCCGAGTCACTTCGGCGTCCTCGCGCACACCGCGGCCTTCGCGGAGGGCGGAGAGTGGCTCGACGCACTGCTTGCTGGATTGACCGAGAATCGGGACCTGCTGGGGCGGTTGCTCGCCACGCATCTGCCCGACGTGCGGTACGCGCCTCCCCAGGGAACGTATCTCGCATGGTTCGACTGCCGGCCGCTCGGCTTTGAGGACGCTGATGGAACCGACGGACCCGGGATCGTCAGCGAGTTGGCCGGCCCGGCGAAGGCATTCCTCGAGCACTCGCGCGTCGCGCTCAGTACTGGGCACGTGTTCGGTTCCGGTGGATCAGGACATGTGCGTCTGAACCTCGCGACGTCGAAGACGATCCTGACCGAGGCGGTGACTCGGATGGGAACCCTCGAGCGCACGCCTCGGTGATCGACATCATTACATCGGTGACTGCAGGGCTGTCCGCGTATCGTGCATGACATGGTTGTCCGGACTACGCCATGATCGAGGGCCTCGAGCGAGCGACGCGAGTCCTCGACCTCTTCTCCTCCGATGTCCCCGAGTGGACGGTGAGTGATGTCTGTCGCGAACTCGACCTGCCGAAGACGACGGCCATGGTGAAGACGGTGCCCTTCGGGACCACGGTCTCGCTGCGCGGCATGCGCTTGAGCGTCGACGGCGCCCACCGAGTGCCAGTCGAATGTGAGGCCCAGGCCCGCAACACCGACAGGAGCCGAGCATCACCCCATACCGTCTAGGCGATGCCGGACGGCCGCGGATGAGGCTACTCGTGTTATGCATGCGTTCATGACGAGGGTTCCGAGTCCGCTTCCGGAGGACCCGTGCGACGTGGCCGGAGCGAAATGGGCGGGCACTGTCACCGTGGGAGTGGGGGCTCTGGCGTATTCCGGTGTCGTCGGTGCCACCGATCTCCACCGCCACGGCGCACATCAGATCGTGCACGTGACGACGGGACGAGTCTCCGTCGAACTCGAAACGGAGACGGTCGGGCCCACATCGGGCATCGTCATCCCCGGCGGCGTCGCCCACGCATTGCGTCCCGGCCCCGGTTCGGCGGTCGCCACGACGATCTACCTGGACGTCGATACGCTGCGGGGCGCCGATACTCGCGAGATGGTGGCCGACCGGCCTCCCGCCGAGTGGAGCGAGGTGTTCGGCGAGGTCGTCGGGAGCTGGCCGGTGCCGTTGGACGCACTGGACGACCGGGCGCGTCACAGACCGCTCGTCGAGCACCTCAGTGCTGTGCCCGGCGCCGACGAGGTCGACGGTATGCATCCCTACGTGCGTGCCGCACTCGACGTTCTGTCGGAACGGGTCACCGGGCGGACGTCGCTCGGTGAGATCGCCGCGGCTGTGAACGTGTCCGTGCCGCACCTGAACAGACTCTGGCGAGCCGATATGGGGATATCCTTCCCGGCCTGGGTCCGCTGGACACGGCTGCGTCAAGCCGCGCGCTCGGTGGGGGCGGGTGCGTCTATCACCGATGCGGCCCACGAGGTGGGTTTCGCCGACGGTGCACACGCCAGCAGAGTCTGCCGAGAGATGTTCGGCATGTCGCCGCTGGAGCTGACGCGGGCGATCGTCATAGTCTGATCGATCTGTTCAAGCGCCGGTCGTCGGCGCGGATGCACCGTGGAGTCCATGATCAATTCACTGCTGCGCTACGGATATCCCCTGGTCATGCTGGTCGGCGTCAACGGAACCGCCGTCTGCCTCGCGGCATCGGGTGCTCCGCGAGTCTTGCTCGTCGGTGTCGTGCTCGTCGCGATCGCCGTCTCGTTCGGCGCCGAGCGACTCATCCCTTACCAGCGTGACTGGAACAGACCTCGTCACGATCGTCTGCGTGACGCCTTGCACGGTCTCGTCAACGAGTCGCTCATCCTGCTCAGCGTTGCGATCATCCCCATTCTCGCCGCCGCACGCGGACCGCACACGTGGTGGCCGACGTCGTGGCCCTTCTGGGCCCAGGTGGTCGTCTCGATCGTGGTCGCCGACTTCGGTATCACCGTCGTCCACATGGCCAGTCACCGCTTCGGATGGATGTGGCGGTTGCACGCGGTCCACCACAGTGTCACCCGTTGCTATGGGCTCAACGGCCTGATGAAGCACCCTGTGCACCAAACACTCGAGATGTTCGGCGGAGTTGTCCCGTTGATAGCGCTGGGCATTCCCACCTCCGTCGCCTCCGCCCTGGCGGTGTGCGTAGCCGTGCAACTGCTGATGCAGCATTCGAATGCCGACTACCGCGTCGGGCCCATGCGATACGTGCTCGCGCTCAACGCCGGACACCGATTCCATCACCTGAAGCATCCCGGCGACGGTGACGTCAACTTCGGCCTGTTCACCCTTGTCTGGGATCACCTCGCCGGAACGTTCTCCTACGACCGATCCCGGCGGTTCACCAGCTCGGACCTGGGAATAGCCGCCAAACCCGACTACCCCGCGAGCTATCCTCGACAACTCGTCACGCCCTTCCGACCCGCTGGCTCCTGCGGCCCCATGGGGCCGCTACCGCGGAAGACGTGGCGGTCGAGACTGACGACGTCGGCCGCGTCGGAGTCACGATCGTGACGCGTGCATCCGGACCGTCCGGTCGCCGCAGCCCTACTAGGCTCCTCGCCGCGGCGGAACGTCGGCTCGCCGAACGCGTCCACGACATTCCGGCCGCGTGTGTGGTGACGCCTCGAACCGATCTCTGAACGCGCCCGGCGAACGGACGCCATGACGGCGGCCTCGGCGATGCGTTTCGTACGGACGACGCCAAAGACCGTCGTTGACCAGTGTCGATGGGGAGTAGTCCCCATAGACACACCGTCTCGGGCACGGAATCGTCAAACGCGTCGCACACCGGGTGCGGAGATCGTCACGACAGGAGTCAGACATGAACAGCATGACGTTCCGCACGGGTGCGGCCGCCGCGGTGATCGCCGGCGTCGGCGTCGGAGCCGCGATGTTCGGAGCCGGTCAGGCGTCAGCCGACGTTCCGCAGTGCTACGCGGACCAGACGGCCGTCGCCTCGGTCGACACCGTCGACGCGGCCGCGACCGTCTGCCGGTGGAACGACGACGGATCGCTCTTCTATCGCGGCGTCACCAAGAGCAGCGGCGACACGATCGACATCGAGGTCTCGCTCGTCGTTCTGACCGGAGACGGATCCGGTCGGTATTCGTAACCGCCGTCAACGACGGCTACACCTATCGCGTCGACGATGCGAACGCGCTCGCTGTCACCGATCCCGACGGGACCCTGATCTTCTTCGAGCGCCAGATCTGAGCCGACGCCACCGTCTGTTCCCGCCCAGCACTCGACGCGGTTGCGCCCCCGGTGATTAATAGCCGCCGACCTGCGGCGGCCCGGAGACCCGTCGATGTCATCTGTTGATACGACGGCGCGGCGGGGCTTAGGTTTGCGCTGCACACAGATTCATCACGAGCGGCCGAGAGACTGGCTCTTCGACGCCGCAGCAACCGTGGGCCGCACTCCGCCGGGAGCGGCGACGCACAAGGTGCTAATGCCAGAGACGATGAACCGCGCCGACTCGTCGGCCCGCTCCTGATCGATCGACGTGCGCTGGATCGGATGATCCGACAGGCAGACGAATCGACACGGCGCATGCCGACAGGGGAGGAACGCGTATGACGACGATCATCGACCGCCGAACACGGAGATCGGAACTGGTCACGACGACGACGGCGGAGGAATTCTCCGCCGACCACCTGCTTCGCCTCCTCAAAGGCGACGTGTTCGCGGTGCGGGTCACCGGGCTCGTCGACGCGGTGGCGCTCGACGGGCTGCGCGAGAGACTCGTCGGACGTGACGATCACGGTCCGCTCGCGACCGATCCGCAGTTCCGACGCATCGGTCAGGCGTTCTCCGAGACCCGTGACGGCGCGGAGTCGACGTACTTCGACCACGCCGCCGGCCATCGTCGGGACCTGCGGGCTCGCGCTGCGCCGTACCCGTATCCGTCCGACACCGTCCGTATCCTGCTCGACGAGGCGTGGCCCTCCGGGGCGACGCTGCTGTCGTGGCACAGCCGAAAGTTCTTCGTCGGAGTCGCCCGATACCAGCAGGCGGGCGTCGATCTGGAACCGCACACCGACAACCTGCACCGGAACCTCCCCGACGACGATCTCGGCATCCGACGGCAGCTGTCGGTCAACGTGTACCTCGACGTCCCCGACGCAGGCGGTGAGCTGGAGATCTGGGACGCGTACCCGAGCGAAGACGACTACCGGGGGCTGTCCGGCGAGCGGGTCTGGGGCATCGACCGCGCCGACGTCGGCGAACCGGCGCTGACCGTGCGACCGACGATCGGGGATGCGATCTTCATCGATCCGCGCCGGGTCCACGCCGTCGCGCCGTCCGCCGACCGTCCGCGCGTCACCGTCGGCGTGTTCATCGGTGTTCGCGGAGGCGACGAGCCGTTGGCGGTGTGGAGCTGATGACCGCGACCACCATCGCGCCCGTCGGATCGACGTCGCACAAGGCGGCGTTCGACCTGAAGGGACTCCAGTACGAGTACACCGGGCGATCGACCATTCTGCTGGTCAGCGTCGGCGCCGACTATCACGAAGGGGAGAAGTTCGGTGCGACGATCGACCTCCTCAACCGCAGCGGCTTCGCTCGGGTCACCGTCGCCGTCGCCGACACGTTGCAGCGACACAATGTCGACGCGGCGCCCGGTGAGGCCTATGAACTGTCCCGCCGCCGTGGCGATCAGTGGCTGGCGCGCAATCGGCCGCTCCTGGATCTCCTCACCGCCGACGTCGACGTTCTGCGCTGGGACACTGCGCTGAGCGACCCCGACTATCCTCGCGCCCTCGATCGGGTGCGCGAGGCGTATCGGTCGGACGACGAGTACGCCGCTGCGATCGACGCCACGATCGATCGGTTCGTCGCCCGCCGCGGCGAGGGCGGCCCGGACGAGGACCGGATCTGGAACGGCTGCCGCACGTATCTGCTCGAAGAGGTCCCGATCATTCAACCGCTGTGGGCGGCGAAAGGATACGACTTCGTCGTCTACCCGCAACAGATATCGGCCGCCATGGCGGCCACGAGGGCCAGATTCGTCGACGACGGTGCCGCCTGGCTGCCGCTGCGATTCAAGAAGCGGAGGTCGGCACGGTGAGCGATGTCCGGGTCGAGGCGGCCCCGCGCCGCGCGGCGGGGTTCATCGGTCTCGCCACGGCGTCGTTCCTGGGTTGTATCGATCTCACCATCGTCTCGACGGCGCTGCCTGCGATCACGCGGGAACTGCGGACGACGATCGGAGCCAGCCAACTGGTGCTCAGCGGCTTCCTGACCGCGCTGGCCATGTTGATGGTGACGGCAGGCCGACTCGGCGACCGGTACGGCCGTCGTCCGATGCTGCTGGCGGGGCTGGTCGTCTTCGTCGCCGCGTCGGTGGGGGCGGCGCTCGCGCCGAGCATCGGCTGGCTGATCCTGGCGCGGTTCGTCCAGGGCGCGGCGTGCTCGGTGCTGTACACCGGCACGTCCACGCTGGTGGAACATCTGTTCCCGGAGGGAGAGCGTGGACGTGCCGTCGGCTGGCTGTACGCCGTGAACGGGGTCGGTCTCGCCATCGGACCGGTGCTCGGCGGTCTGCTGGTCCCGGTGCTCGGATGGGGGTCGGTCTTCTGGATCAATGTGCCGTTCGGGATCGCGGCGATCGCCCTGATCGTCGCCGCGGTGCCGTCGCCGCCGCCGAGCAGCGGGATCGGCGTCGACGTCGCCGGACAGATCGCGCTCGCGGGGACGGTGGCCGGAGCCGTGGCCTTCGTCTCGCTCCCGGAGACGCTCGGTTGGCGTAGCGCCGGCGTGTACGTCGCGGCGACGGTCGCCGTCGTCGGTGCGGCGGCCCTGATCGGCATCGAGCGTCGAGCGAGCCACCCGCTGTTGCGGATCGACCTGTTCGAGCAGCCGCGGTTCCGGGCCGCGCTCCTCTCGGACTTCTTCCTCGCGGCCTTCTACGCGTCCGCGCTGCTCGTACTGCCGCCGTATCTGGGCGACCGCCACGACCTCGGCGAACCGGCGGTCGGCGCGTCGCTGCTGCTGGTGAGCGGCACCATGGCGGTCACCTCTCCACGGGTGGGGCGGTGGGTAGACCGCGTGGGGCCGGTCGGCCCGCTGCGCTACGGTTTCGCCGCGCTCACGGTGACCGCCGGCACCGTCCTGATCGGTGCGGGAACGGGATCGCTCGCCGTTCTCCTGATCGGCTTCGTGTTCTTCGGTCTCGGCTGGGCGCTGATCCTGGCGCCCGCGACTCTCGCCGCGCTGTCGGCGGTCCCGTCCGCCGAGTCCGGGTTCGCGATCGGCGCGTCGTGGACGTTCCACAACCTCGGCGGCGCGTTGGGGGCGGCCGTCGCCGCGGCCCTCTACACGGTCTCCCCGGATGAGGGCCGCGGTCTCGCCTGTGTCGGTGTCCTTCTGCTGGTCGCCGCGGTCGTCGCGCTCGGGGCGAACGTCGCGATCGGTCGGACGCGGGGCGAGTCGGTCGGGGCGGCGTGACGAGCGCCTGAGCGCGTCGATCAACTCTTCGACTGCCGCCGATCACCCAACCGGCGCATCAGCGCGAGCGCGCTGAGGCCGACCGACGGCGCCAGGTCGGTGGAACGGACCAGCGCACCGCGCCAGCGGGGCACCACGCGGAAGATCTGCTTGCGTGATTCCATCAGGTCGACGCCCGTGCGTGCGATGTCGTCCGGGCTCAACGGCTTCGGACCCGAGAACAGGAGCGCGGCGCCCTCGTCCTTCTCCCGGTCGGTCACCATCGCGGTGCCGACCACGTCGGGGCACAGTGCGCGGGCACGGATCGGCAGACCCGCATGCTTGAGATCGCCCTGCAGCGATGTCGTGTACGAGAGGACGGCCGCCTTCGACGCCGCATAGAGCGCGAGACCGGGGATCGGGCCGAGTGCCGAGAGCGACGCGATGTTGAGGATCGCGCCGCCGCGTCGGCCCATCGCGTCGACGGCGGCCGCGGAACCGGCCATCACCCCGCGGACGTTGATGTCGATGATCGCGGCGAGCTCGTCGTCGGTCTGCGTCCACGCATCGCCGGCGAACAGGACACCCGCGTTGTTGACCCAGCCGCTCAGCGGGCCCAGTCTCTCGGCCTCGGCGGCGATCCGGCGGTGCGACTCGATCTCGCGGACGTTCTGTTCGAGTCCGACGGCCCCGCCGCCGACCTCCGCCGCCGCGCGCTCGGCGGACTCGCCGTCCACGTCGGTGATCACCAGTCGATGCCCGCGGGCGCAGAGTTCGTGGGCGATGGCCAGTCCGATGCCCCGGCCGGCGCCGGTCACCACTGTGGTCGAGGAAGTCATACCCCGAACTCTACGATGTGCGAGATGTCAGCCGCGGCCCCCATACCGCGCGGGCATGCGCGGCGAAGTCGTCGAACGGCTGCACCGAGCGGGTGGCTCGGGCGACGATGATGGCGCCCTCGACGCTCGACACCGCGACGCGGCCCGCGGACTGAGCCTCGTCGGCGTCGAGACCGTCGCGGGTCAACGCCTCGGCGATCAGTGTCGCGGCGCGGCTCAGCGCGGTGGCCGACTCGGCCGCGGCGTCCGGATACTCATGCGCCGACAGCGATGCCGCGGCGAGGGGACAGCCGAGCGCATAGTCGCTCGCGGCCATCGAGGACTTCCACTGCTCGGCCCACAGGTCGAGCGCGTCGAGCGTGTGATGCTCGGCGAGAGCGGCCTTCAGATACGCGCACACGCCTTTGCCCGCGGTCGCCGTCGCCTCGCTGAGCAGTTGCGCCTTCCCCTCGGGGAAGTACTGGTACATGGACCGCCGGGCGACGCTGCTGTGCTGCAGAAGCGCCGACATTCCGAACCCGTCGGCGCCGTGCGTGCGCAGCATGGTGACCGCGGACGATACGAGGCGGTCACGGACGGAAGGGGTTGCCATGAGTCCACCCTATCGCGGTAGAACAGTCGTTCTGTATGGTTTCGGAGCATGACCCATGTCTTCGATGAAGCCACCGCAGTTCAGAAGGTCGACGCCCGCGACGGTCACGTCGTCCGCGCGACGACGCATCCCGCCTACAACAACATGGTGGGACCGTTCGGCGGAATCACGGCCGCCACCGTGGTCCGTTCCCTGATGGATCACCCCGACGCGCTGGGCGAGCCGCTCGCGCTGACCATCAACTACGCCGCACCGATCGCCGACGGCGAGTGGGACCTGGACCTGGTCGTGATCCGCACCAACCGGACCAACCAGCACTGGACGTTCACCATCGACCAGAACGAGAAGACCGTGGCGACGGGCACCGCCGTCTTCGGCGTGCGCCGCGACACGTGGGCCGACACCGAGCAGAGCGCACCGACTGCGCCGCCGGTCGAGGACGTTCCCGCGGTCGACTTCCCGGACTTCATCGCCTGGGCGGCCAACTACGACACGCGGTTCGTCGTCGGTGGACTGGATTCGGCGAGTGACGACTCGACGTCGACGTTGTGGCTGCGCGACGAGCCGGCGCGGCCTCTCGACTACCCGGCGCTCACGTCGATGACCGACGCGTTCTTCCCGCGTGTCTTCCTGCGGAAGGGCACCTACCTTCCCGCCGGAACCATCTCGCTGACCACGTACTTCCACGCCACCAACGAGGAACTCGCGGCGCAGGGATCGGATCCGGTACTGGCGACGGCGCGCGGTGCGCGGTTCGGCAACGGGCACTTCGACCAGTACGGGCAGATCTGGGGCGGCGACGTGCTGCTCGCGACGACCCACCAACTCGTCTACTACAAAGACGCCGCCTGAGTAGATTGGTCGGCATGTCGCAGAAGACCTTCCGGGCCGTCGGCCCCGTCCTCATCGGAACAGCGATCATCGCGGGCGGTCTCGGCTGCGCGACGTCGGAGGCCGTCGATCCGGGCGTCCAGCGCGCGCTCGACGCGGTGCTGGGCGACGGTGAGTTCCCGGCCGGGTACAGCGTCGTGAAGCTCGGCAAGGAGGACAAGAGCGTCATCACCGAGCAGTTCGACGACAGCCGCAAGGGTGCGAGGGTGACGCCCGCGTCGTGCAAGTCGGATGCGAAGGCTCCCGACGACGCGGACACCGGCAGTGCCGTCGCCGTCCACGGCGACTCGACGCTCAGCCAGTCGGTCGCCGAGTCGACGGTCGACGTCGCCGCGTTGCAGGCCGCGGTGACCGGGGAGTGCGCGAAGGTCACGGTCGAGATCACCGCGGGCGCCGCCGACGGCACCACCGTCGCGATCGAGCAGACCGACGTCACGACCCCGACGATCGAGGGACATCGGGGTGTGGTGCTGACGCAGGTGTCGACGACCACCGGTGATCGCGGCGAGCGACGCGAGATGATGATCGGACGTGTTCCGGTCGACGGTTACCTCGTCACGGTGCAGGCGGTGAACGCGAACGGCTCCGCCCCGGACCGTGGTGCATTCGACGCGACCCTGGCCAGGGCGGTCCAGAAGGTGGCCGCAACGAGCTGAGGCCGTATCCTCTCTTCTCGAACGACATTCGCAGAACGAACGCATCGGGGGAGTCTTCGTGAGGAACAGGTTCATGCGGGCCGCGGGAGTGATCGTCGTGGCCTGCGCCGCGACCGGACTGGTGGTGGGCTGCGGCGTCGACGGGACGCCCGTCCGTGCCGAGGGCGGTGCGGTGGTCGGCGGCGACGGATCGAACGCAGATCCGTCGCGCATCCCCGATCTGGTGCTCGCTCCCGCCGACTTTCCCAGCGGCTACGTCGCGCAAGAGGTGCCGCGCGGGCAGATGCAGGAGATCCTCGACACGCTGCTGCGGACGACCAAGACCGCGGACGTCACACCGTCGCACTGCCTCCAACTCGCCGCCGTGCCGGACTCGATCGACGTCGACGAACTCGGAATGGTCATCGCGACGAAGGGCGCCGAATCGTCTCTTGCCGAATCGGTGATGGTGGCGGCCGTGCCCGTCGACGAGTACCGGCGGCAGGCGGGCGGCGACTGCGCGCACCTGACGATGACCATGAACGTCGACGGTCAGCGAGTCGACGCGGAGTCGGACCAGAAGATCGTCGCCGGCCCCACCACCGCGGCGTCGGAGTCGCTGTTCGTCGAGCAGACGACCACCTCGCGCGTGCAGTCGGTGACGGTGACGCAACGGGTGCTGATCGGCTACGCCGAAGTGGCCGGATACACGGTCTCGGTCCAGTCGACGGCGCTGACGCCGTCCGGCCGACCCGACCAGGCGGGTTTCGACGCACTGTTCGTGCGAGCAGTCGACAAGGTGATGGAGCAGGCGTGAAGCGTTCGACGATGGGGACCGGCATCGCGGGGATCGCGGCGGCGACACTGCTGGTCGCCGGATGCGGTTCGGACGACGGCGCCGGTGCGGCGTCGTCGAGTGAGGCGGGTGCGGACGGCTCGAAGGCTCAGTCGTTGGTACTGGCCAAGGGCGAGTTCCCCGCGGGATACGAGTCCCTCGACTTCGACAAGGACGCGGCGTTCGAGCTGGCCAAGACTGCGGACTCGGTGTCGACGGGCAAGGTGACGCCCGCATCGTGCGCGAAGGGCGGCGTGCTGCCCGACGATGTGAAGGCCGACCAGGTGGGCGTCGCCGCCGCGATGAAGGGCACCGAAGGCACTCTGGTGGAGTCGGTGACCGCGCTCGACCGCCCGATCAAGGACTACCGAGCGGCGGTGACCGGCAAATGCGCCAAGGTCACGACGACGCTCGCGTCCGGACCGATGGCCGGTCTCAAGGCGACGGTCAAGAGCACCGTACTCGATCCCCCCGACACCGCGGCAGGCGATCAGATCCTGGTCTACCGTCAGGACAGCACCACGAAGGCGTCCGGGCAGACGAGCAGGACGCAGTCGCTCACCGGGATCGCGTCGGTCGACGGGTACGTCGTCCGCATGCAGTTCTCGCCCCTGACGCCCGGTGCGAAAGCCGACCGGGCCGCATTCGACAAGGCGTTCGCCGCCGCGGTCGACAAGATCGCGGAGAAGGCGTAGCGGCCCGCGCTACAGCCCGATCAGTACGGCCGCGGCGAGCGCGAGCAGTGTCAGAAACAGAAGGAGAGCGCGGACGGCGATCGCCAGAGCCGGCGCGACGTCGTCACGCATGACTGTCCTGTGCGATGCGATCGACCGAGGACGCGCCCAGGGGGCGCTCTCCGGAGTCGTCACCGCGCGGCGGGGCCGCCAGGACGGCGAGCACGATTCCGACCGCGACGGCCACCAGGACGCCGACTTGGATCATCGCGGTGCGCAGTGATGTCGAGTCGGCGACCGTCGCCTCACGGGCGGCGGTCGCCGGAGCTCGGCCACGATCCTTGACGTGTCCCGTCATCGTTCCCCCTCGACTCGTCTCGGACTCGCGGTACTGCGTCCCCGCCCCTCGTCGGCACCCCTCGAGCCGTCGGGTGGGGCAGGTCGTCTCCCCGAGAACGATTCAACCGCCGGGGCAACACCTCAGCAAACAAAGATTGCGAAATCGGGGTGTAATCGCAGGTCATGGGCGATGACGAGTTGTCCGGTCCGGACAAGTATCGGCGCCGAGGACGCGGAACGGCGTCGCCCCGGGGTGGAATTCCACAGGGCGGACCGCGCTGCTGTGGAACAAGAGGAGGCCGCCGTCCCCTCGCGCCATTGAGAGGGGACGGCGGCCTGTCGGTCGGCGCACTGAGACAGCGCGGCGGACCGGATCGATCAGATGACGCCCAGCGACTGCATCGCGTCGGCGACCTTCACGAAGCCGGCGATGTTGGCGCCGGTCGCGTAGTTGCCCGGCTCGCCGTACTCGTCGGCGGTCGTGAGGCAGTTGTTGTGGATGTCGCGCATGATCGCGTTCAAACGCTCTTCGGCGTACTGGAAGCTCCAGGAGTCGCGTGACGCGTTCTGCTGCATCTCCAGCGCGGAGGTGGCGACACCGCCGGCGTTGGCGGCCTTGCCCGGTGCGTAGCCGACGCCCGCCGACTGGAGCACCTTGATGGCCTCCGGGGTGGTGGGCATGTTGGCGCCCTCACCGACGATGGTGCAACCGTTGGCGACGAGGGCCTTGGCGTCGTCGACGTCGAGCTCGTTCTGCGTCGCACACGGAAGTGCGATGTCGGCGGGGACGTGCCACAGTGAACCGTCGGT
The DNA here is from genome assembly GCF_014197435.1 of Gordonia humi. Lineage (NCBI taxonomy): Bacteria > Bacillati > Actinomycetota > Actinomycetes > Mycobacteriales > Gordoniaceae > Gordonia > Gordonia humi. The sequence continues at coordinate 520,705 of NZ_JACIFP010000001.1, read as the reverse complement.
GCCGAGCTTGGTGCCGTTGCCGCGCAGCTCGACGTACTCCGACAGACGTGCGCGACGGACCTCCTTGACCTCCTTGAGGATCTCGAGGTCGACGCCCTTCTCGTCGATGACGTAGCCGGACGAGTCCGAGCAGCCGATCACGGTGCCGCCGAGCTGATGGATCTTCTCGATCGCGTAAGTCGCGACGTTGCCCGAACCGGACACGAGGACCTTCTTGCCCTCGAAGCTGTCGCCTTTGCTCTTGAGCATCTCGTCGACGAAGAACACCGTGCCGTAGCCGGTGGCCTCCGGGCGGACCAGCGAGCCGCCCCACGACACGCCCTTGCCGGTCAGGACGCCGGACTCGTAGCGGTTGGTGATGCGCTTGTACTGGCCGAACAGGTAGCCGATCTCGCGGCCGCCGACGCCGATGTCACCGGCGGGAACGTCGGTGTACTCGCCGATGTGGCGGTACAGCTCAGTCATGAACGACTGGCAGAAGCGCATGATCTCCAGGTCGGACAGGCCCTTGGGGTCGAAGTCAGAGCCGCCCTTGCCGCCGCCGATGGGCAGGCCGGTCAGGGAGTTCTTGAAGATCTGCTCGAAGCCGAGGAACTTGATGATCGACAAGTTCACCGACGGGTGGAAGCGGAGGCCGCCCTTGTAAGGGCCGAGCGCCGAGTTGAACTCGACGCGGAAGCCGCGGTTGATGCGAACGTTTCCTTCGGCATCGGTCCACGGCACACGGAAGATGATCTGTCGTTCCGGCTCGCACATCCGGGTGAGCACGTCGATGTACTCGGGATGCTTGGCCATGACCGGGTTCAGCGAGTCGAAGACCTCGCGGACGGCCTGCTGGAACTCGGGTTCACCCGGGTTGCGGTGGTCGACTGCGTCGAAGATCTCCTGAACCTTGGGGTCCCAGGCACTCATACGAAACTACTCTCTACTCGAAATTGAGGTCCGCCCCGCCATTGCGGCGTTCCTCGGCCTCGGCAGACGACGTAACACTTGTCGACCGTCGGGCGATTCCGCGTGACACTCTATCGGCGTGTAACGATCCCGTGAAACTTTCGTCCCTCGATGTGGGATTGGACACCGTGTGGAAACAGCATCGAGATCCCATTGAAATCCTGCTGTGGGCCAGTGATTGTGACGCCGCCCGGAGCGTATTCGTGTGACTCGAATACCCATGTCGGGGCCGTATGCGAGATTCTTCCGAAATTCATGTGTCGAGCTCGTGATCCATCGAACGTACGGGCGATGTGGCACATCACATCGATTCTCGAAGGGGCGTCGTTCCCGCTGCGTCGTCTGCTGGCCGCATACGCGCGTCGCAGCGCGAGGCCACTTCGCCTGTAGGGGTGCAGATCCGGTGTCGCGGTGCGACTATTCTCTACACGTGTCCAATAGTCCGCCGGGGGACGCGTTCGGTGAAGCGCTGAAGGCATTGTTCCTTCAGGCCGGGCGGCCCACACTCGAGTCAGCCGCCAAGGCGGTGTCCCGGCCGAACGTCACCGTGTCCCGGCAGAGGGTCAGCGACTGGCGCAACGGCCGGCACATCCCGCACGACTACGCGGTGGTCGAACCCCTCCTCACCTGGTTGACGATGCGGGCCGTCGATGCGGGAGCCACCGATGTGATGCCTCTTCCGGAGTGGAAGAAGCTGTGGGCGCGGGCGCAGGGTCGCGCAGCGGGCGATGCGAAGACCGCACCGCGAGGCGGCACCCCCTTCCGTGGTCTCGACGCGATGACCGCGGACGACGCCGACCTCTTCTTCGGTCGAGGTGCCACACTCACCGCACTCACCGCACAACTCGACCGCGTGGTCGACGCGGGCGGGCCGCGCGTGGTGATCGTGACGGGCGTGTCCGGATCGGGAAAGTCGTCGGTCCTCGGCGCGGGACTCGCCGGCGCCTCGGACCGGTGGAGCCGACCGGAGAGGATCGCCGTCGCCGACATCGGGCGGCTCCGTTCGACGGCCGACGGTCGGCCGGAGTTCGTCGTCGTCGATCAGTTCGAAGAGGTGTTCGCCCTGGACGCCGCCGACCGGGAGGACCGGCTGTCGGTCGTCGAGGAGGTGTCCCGCGAGGTTCCCGTCCTGCTCGCGATTCGGGCCGACTTCTTCGACGCCTGTCTCGACGTGCCCTTCCTCGCCCACGCGTGGCAGGAGCGCGCGGTGATCGTCGGCGAGATGACCGATGAACAACTCGGCGAGGTGATCCGCGAGCCCATCCGTCTGGCCGGCGGACGAATAGACTCCGGACTCGCCGAACTCCTGATCCGCGACCTGCACGAGGCGACGCTCGGTGACGAACGGGCCGGCCGACTGCCGTTGCTGGCGCACACGCTGGAGCGGCTGTGGGCCAACCGGACCGGCAGCACCGTCTCCGTCGAGACCTACAATCGCCTCGGCGGTATCGCCTCGGCGATCGCCGACACCGCCGAAGCCGCGTGGAACACCCTCGACGCCGACGACCAGGACACGGCGCGGGCGCTCCTGCTGTCGCTCGTCCAGTTCGGACCGCGCGGGGTGCCGATGCGCGCCGTGGTCGACATGGACGATCTCCGCCGCCGATTCCCCGGCCGCGCAGAACGGATCGTCGACTGTTTCGCCGATGCTCGCCTGCTGACCGCCGGGCAGACGGTCACGTTCATCCATGACGCCGTCCTCACCTCGTGGCCGCGACTGAGCAGGAGCATCGCCGAGGACGCCGACACGCTCCAATGGCGCCAGCAGCTGGCCGTCGACGCCCAGGCGTGGAACGACGCCGAGCGCAACAGCGAACTCCTCTACAGCGGCGGACGACTCGAACACGCGCTCGACAACCTCAACGAACTCGGTGAGCTGCGGCGTCACGTCCTACCGGTCGGGGGACAGGAGTTCCTCGACGCCTCGGTGAAGCGGCGACGGAACCGTCGAGGAACGTTGATCGCGGCCGGAGCGCTCGTCGTGATCCTGGCTCTGGTCGCCGCCGTCTCCGCTGTCACCGCCAGCAGACAGGCAGGCGATCTCGAGCGGCAGCGAAACAACGCCGAGCGGACCGCACTCATGTCGAACATCGACGGTCTCATCGGGTCGGACCCGTCGTTGGCGTCCAGACTCCTCCTGGCCGCCGAGCACCGCTTCGGTGACGACCCGCAGATCCGCGCGCTGCTGACCGCGGCCGCCTCGACGCCCTTGGCGCGCACCGTCGACGGACACGACGGATCGGTCTACGACATCGCGTACTCGCAAGACGGAGAACTCGTCGCCACCGCGGGAAACGATCGCACCGTGCGGCTGTGGCGTCACCACGACGACGGACCGACACCGCTCACCCAGATTTCCGCCGTCGGCGGATTCGACGACTACGTGACCTCCGTGACGTTCAACTCGGCCCGTCCGATCATCGCGGCGGCCAGCGGCGACGGCACCGTTCGGATGTGGAACATCGCCGACCCGGCGTCACCGCGCCCGATCGCCGAGCTCCGCCCCGGCCGCGGCACGTCGTACCTCACCCGATTCAGTCCGGACGGCCGCCTGCTCGCGACCTCGTCGGACGACGGGACTCTCGTCCTCTACCGGGTGGACGGCGACGCCGCACCGCCGGTCCAGACGGCAGTCCTGCGTGGTCATCGCAGCGCGGTCCGCACCCTGGCGTTCGATCCGAACGGGTCACTGCTCGCGTCGGGCGGCGAGGACCAGACGGTCCGGCTCTGGCGGATCACCGGCGACACGGCGGCGCCGATCGGCGAACCGATCGGCGGCTTCGGAAACATCACGCACGCGTTGGCCTTCCTGCCCGACGGCCAGACGCTCGCCGTCGGCGGCGACGGCCCCAACGTGCAGTTGTGGAACGTCACCGACCCCGCCGCACCTCGTGTGGAGAGCGCCGCGTTGCCCGGCGTCACCGGCGGCTCGTGGTCGGTCGCCGTCGATCCGACGTCACCGCTGATCGCGCAGGCCGGGATCGACGGCGCAGTCCAGGTGTGGAACACCCTGTCGCGGACCGAGCCTCCGCATGTGTGGAGCCTGATGGACTCGGCGGGGCGCGGAGCGGTCCGGACGTTCAGTGCGGCGTTCGATCCGCATGGCGGCGAACTCATCGTCGGGCGCGACGACGGACGACTCGACGTGTGGCGGCTGCCCCCGGGCGTGCGCCCAGACCGAGGAGTCGTCGTCTCGGGCATCGCGCAGAGCGGCAGCGGTCGCCGGGTCGCCACCGTCGGCGGCGACACGCGCCTCGACCTGTGGACCAGCGACGGACAGGTCTGGAGCAGGCGGGGCGGCGTCGCCCTCGAACGTCGGGTGAACGACCGTCCGCACGTCGCGATGAGTGCCGACGGGGAACTCGCGGCCACCGCGAACAACAACGGCGGCACCGTCCAGCTGTGGGACACCGCCGACCCGGACCGGCCGAGACTCGCGACCACACTGCAGATCGCCACCCGGTACACGTTCGAGGTCGCATTCGTCGGCGACCGGGACCTGCTGGCGACCGGAGCCTCAGACCGGTCGGTGCAACTCTGGGACGTCTCGAATCCGGCCGTTCCGCGCAAGATCGGGACACCCCTCGAGGGACCGGCCGACCTCGTCCGATCGGTCACGGCCAGCCCCGACGGCCGACGACTGGCGGTGGCCTCCGACGACGGCCGTGTCTACCTGTACGACGTCGCGGACGGAAGACTGCTGCACACGCTCGCCATCGAGAGCCCGGCCGCCGCGGCGACCTTCGATCCGAGCGGGCGCCACCTCGTCGTCGCGGGCGACGATCTGACGGTGTGGAGCGTCGACGACGGCGAACTCGTCGACCGCGCGGCGGACGATCACCCCGACACCCTGGGCGTCCTGGCCGACAGCGGGACCATCCTGACGGGAACCGCGGCGAAGGACGTCATCGCGTACTCGCTCGGCGACGACGGCCGACTGTCCGACCGCCGGGCCGTGACTCCGGTCCTGGCAGGGCCGAGCACCACGACGGCGCAGTGGGTGCTTCCGTCCGTGATGCGCGACGGCGACCGCTTCGTGACCGGCGGGGACGGGACAGGGCAGCTGTACTCGCAGTCGATCGATCCGGAGCAGGGACGAGCCTGGATCTGCGCCGCCACCGACCCGATGACCGAGTCGGATCGCGCGACGTACCGGACCGGCATCGACGACGACGTCTGCGGCGACGCCACGCCGAGTGAGGAAAGTCACCCGTAGCGTCGGATCCGTCGGTACGGTGGGGTGCACGACCTGGTGTCCCTGACGCGGAGGTGTGTTGTGACCGATTCGATCATCAAGCACGTCAACGGATTCGACGAGTCCTCGTTCGACGCCGAACTCGACTCTCGGTGGCGGGACTTCCGGATACGGCTCGCGGATCTCCTCGCCGACCTGATGCTCGGGCTTCCGTTCGCCGTACACGAGACCGTGTCGCCGAGCGGCGCCGAGCCTCCGCAGGTCACCGCGATCATCACCGACGACGGCCGTCTGCGGACAGTCATCGAGATCGCCTCACTCGCCGCGGCATCGACCGACCGCGCATCGCGCGTGGCGCTGCTGCGCGGACAGGGCTGGCTGGTGCACGGAGACGACACGCTGATTCTCGACTTCGACGAGAGGCACGTCGACGCGGCGGCCGTCGCCGTCGAGTACGCATTCCGCCAGGTGTGGGACGTACCGGATCCGGCCTATCTCGCCGGGGCGTCCCCGGCGGGAACGCAGCCTAGTTCGCGCTGACCAGATCACGCCGATCGGCGGCGGTGGCACCGCCTGCCGCCGAGCGCCGTGACAACCCGAGGACGAGCGAGGCGATGCCCGCTCCGAGACCGATCGCACCCAGTGCGACGGCGGGGATCCAGAAGTCGTGCGGCGACGCGAAGTCGGTGAGACCCGCGACCAGGCCGAGCGCTACCGCGGCGATCAGGGCGATCGCCGCGATCACAGCGAGGCCCGCGCCGACGAGTGCCGCGCGGCGCCCCAGATCTTCGCCGATGAACCCGGGAGGACGCTCGCCCGCGTATGCGCGCCGCCAGACGTGGACGTTCGAGATGGAGCCGACGCGATCCCATCCGGCCTTCTCGCGCGCTGAGAAGTACAGCTCGGGAATCGGGCGGTCGCGGCGCTCGAGCGCGTAGCGGTATCGGGCGGGTTCGCCCTTGTCGAACGTCATGCGCAGTGGACTCGCGGCGTCGATCCGGTTGAGGATCTCGCCGGCGGCCGCCTTGCGCTCCAGCCACAGCTCGAGGTCGTCGGGTGACGGGTGGCGGACGGGGACCAGCCACGAGGTGACGGTGGTGCTCATCTGTGCCTCCGAAGGGTAAACGGAACAGTGTTCACCATCGAGCCTCACCGCGCGCGAACGCCCCGGTCAAGGTATTTGAGACTGACATCACGAGACGTCTCAAACACCTCGTCGCCGGGGCGTGTCGCCGGAGCGCCCTACTCCGCCTCGGCCGACGGCGAGTCCGTGGTCTCCGGAGTCCCCGATGCGGTCTCGGCCGCCGTCGTGTCCGGAGCCGTCGTCTCCGGAGCCGTCTCATCGGTCGTCTCGGGAGCCGTGGTCGTCTCCTGAGTGGTCTCCGGCACCAGCGTCTGCCACGACGCGCTGGTCACCGTCAGCGTCTGGCCGGCGACCGTGGACACCGTCCACACGCGGTCCGCCGACGCGGCCACGATCTGCGTGACCGCGGACTCCATCAGGTCGGCGGCCGCGAACTCGCGTGCGCCGCCGTCGTCGCAGGTGGCGACGACCTGCGACGACGAGAACGTCGGCGGCAGTGTGCACGTGACGTCGTGGCCGTCGTCGGAGAACGTCAGCGAACCGATCGCGTCACCGGTGGACGACCCGAAGTCGGTGGGTGTCGGCGCGGCCGACGACTCGCTCGCCTCCGTCGACTCGGACGAGGCACTCGCCGTGCTCGACGGATCGACAGCGGACTGCTGTTCGCCCGCCTGCTCCTCCACGGCGGGCACTCCGTTGTTGTCGCGGGCGGCGGACAGCACCGCGGGCGCTGCTTCGGGGCTGCCGTCCCGCAGGCCGTTCTCGGCGGCCGCGTCGCCGGTGAACGACGGCGCGACGTTGCTCGTGAACGGATCGGGCAGGTGCTGGTCGGCGGGAGCCGGGCCGAGATTCTCGAGGAGGTCGCCGACGCGCAGCGCCTCGATCATGTCGGTGACGATGTTGCGGACTTGGAGTTCGGTGAGTCCGGCGGGGGTCGACGGGACGACCGTCGTGTTATTCGTCGTGTTGTTCACCGTGTATGACACGCGCTGGACATTCGTGGTCCGGTAGGTGGGCCACGGGTGTCCGACCACCCGGTAGCCGCCGACCGGGGCCGCGGCGGGCGGCAGCAGCGGGTTGCCGCACGTGCACACGGCGCGCGGAACGCCCGCGGCGTCGACGTAGACGGCGGTGCCCGCCTGCAGCACGGACTGGAACGGACTCGCGACACCGCTGCGATAGGCGTGGTTGGTGACCCACGTGTCGGCGGTCAGGACCACCGGCGTCAAGGTGTTCAGATACCAGGGGATGTCGATGCGACGGATGCCGAACACACTGGCCCAGGCGTTGCCCGCGGCGGGATCGTTGACGAGTGAATTGCCCAGTGCCGCGGTGTCGCACGCCGCAGAGCCGGTGGTCCCGTACAAGCCCGGTTCGGTGCCGCTGACGGCACGGACGCCCAGTTCGCTTCCGCCGCGTCGCGCGGAGTCGGACGAGACCTGCCGGTTCGTGAGCTGCACCGGCCGAGTGAACGGATCCGGTCCCGGATCGTCGGACGATCGCAGCGCGAGGGCCGGGATCAGCGGTTCGCCCTTGGCCGATCTGTACATCGCGTATCCGCCGACGCCGACGGCGACGACCAGAACGGCGTCGACTCTTCTGTCGGGCGGCGTGGAAGGCCGCTGTGGCGGCGTCCGGACCGTATCCGAACGGGGGCTGCGGATTGCCTGATGGGTAGGTCATGGGTCTCTTCCTCGCCGAGCGTGCCTGTATGCAGAGGTACAACGATTGATCGTCGGCCAGAGTCGTTATGCATCGTTCCGGCCGGGAAATACATCGAACGGAGTAACACCGGTCGACTGTGCCGCGCCCCGGCGGTCGATACGCTCGGACGCGAGGAGTCCGACGGCGGCGGGAGCTGGGAATGATCATTGCGGCGGACGCCGTCGTCGGCGACGGGGTCGTGCACCGTCCCGGATGGGTGTCGGAGACCGACGGGACGATCGACGGGGTCGGTGCCGGCCGTCCGCCGACCGCACCCGATCAGGAGGCGCCCGGCGGGATCGTCGTACCCGGATTCGTCGACACGCACGTCCACGGTGGCGGGGGAGCCTCGTACACCGACGGCGACGCCGCGCAGGTCGCCGCGGCCGCGGCATTCCATCGGTCTCACGGAACGACGACGACCGTCACGAGCACGGTCAGCGCGTCCCGCGGCGAGTTGGCGGACATCGTGCGACGACTGACGCCGTTCGTCCGCTCCGGCGCCAGTGCTGGAATCCATCTGGAGGGGCCGTGGATCGCACACGCTCGCTGCGGTGCGCACGCACCCGACCGGCTCCGTGATCCGGACCCGGAGGAGATCGACGATCTCCTCGAGATCGCGGACGGCGCCATCGCCATGGTGACGCTCGCCCCGGAACTCCCGGGGGCTCTCGCCGCCGTCGAGAGGTTCGTCGCCGCCGGCGTGCGGGTGGCTGTCGGGCACACCGATGCGACGTACGACCAGACCCGCGAAGCGATCGCGCGGGGTGCGAGTGTGGCAACTCACCTGTTCAACGCGATGGCTCCGCTGCGCCACCGCGAACCCGGGCCGATCCTCGCGCTGACCGAGGATCCGCGGGTGACCGTCGAGCTGATCGGCGACGGCGTCCACCTGCATCCGGCGCTCGTCGCCGACGTGCAGCGGACCCTCGGGAAGCGACGGGTGTCCCTGGTGACCGATGCGATGGTCGCCGCGGGAATGGCCGACGGAGACTACATGCTCGGCTCGCTCGATGTCCGGGTCCGCGACGGAGTCGCGCGTCTGACCAGTACCGATGCCATAGCCGGCAGTACGGCCACGATGGATGCGCTCTTCGCGCGCACGGTGCGGGGGCTGCTGTCCGGACCCGGCGCCGCCACCGTCGACGATGCGCTCCTCGCCGCGTCGGCCATGTGCTCGACGACGCCGGCCCGTGTCCTGGGGCGCGACGACATCGGGCTCATCGCAGTGGGACGTCGCGCCGATCTCGTGGTTCTCGATGAAGAACTGCAGGTGGACCATGTGACCGCAATTCACGCCAACACCGCGTCGGGTGCCCCGATCCGCGGCTCGTCGTCGTAGGGTGTTGGGCGAGCCTGCACGGAAACCGCCGGTGGGCGACACGACATCTTCGGAGGGACCTGCCGAATGACTGCCAAGAAGACTCTGATCAAACGCCTTGAAGAGGAGATCAAGCGCCTCTCGAACGAAGTCGTGGCGCTTCGCGATCTCCTCATCGCCTACTCGCCGCTGGCCAAGAAGGACGAGCCGGGCGCCGAGATCGTCGCGGCCGTGACGAAGTCGGAGACCAAGAAGCTGCCGGCGAAGAAGGCTCCCGCGGAGAAGGCGCCGGAGAAGAAGGCCGCCAAGACTGCGGCCAAGGCCGAACCGAAGAAGGCCGAACCGAAGGCCGCCGAGAATCCGGCACCGACGAAGAAGACCGCGCCGGCCAAGCCTGCGGCCGCCGAGAAGGCGCCGACCAAGGCCGCGGCAGCGAAGAAGGCGACCTCGGCCAAGCCTGCGTCGGTGAAGAAGGCCGCTCCGGCGAAGAAGGCGACTCCCGCCAAACCGGCTGCGGCTAAGCCGACCCCCGCCAAGCCCGCTGAAGCCGCATCGGCCAAGGCCGATGCGGCCAAGACTGATGCTCCCAAGGCTGCGACACCGAAGCCGGCGACTGCCAAGACTGCGACTGCCAAGCCGGCGGCAGCCAAGCCGGCGGCAGCCAAGACTGCAGCAGCCAAGCCGACGGCAGCCAAGACTGCGACTGCCAAGACTGCCACTGCCAAGACCACGGCGGCCAAGACCGGCGCGGCGAAACCCGCAGGCACCGGTAACAAGACCGTCGTACAGCTCAAGGCGGAGGCCAAGGCCAAGGGCGTCAAGGGCTATTCGACGATGAGCAAGGCGCAGCTGCTCGAGGCGCTGAAGTAGTTCCGAAGCCGGTTCGATGCACGTGACCTAACATCGTCAGGGACAGACATGCATCGAACTGAATAGGAGCCCGGAGTGTCCGAGGTGGTCAAGGGAGTCATCTCCCGAACCAAGAACGCGCCGACCGAACTCGTCGACATCGTGATCCCCGATCCGGGGGCGCACGACGTCGTCGTGAAAGTGCAGACCTGCGGTGTCTGCCACACCGACCTCGCGTACGCGACCGGTGGAATCAACGACGAGTACCCGTTCCTGCTGGGCCATGAGGCGGCCGGTGTCGTCGAGTCCGTGGGCGAGGCCGTCTCGCATGTCCAGGTCGGCGATTTCGTCGTGCTGAACTGGCGTGCGGTGTGCGGTGAGTGCCGTGCGTGCCGTAAGGGCAAGCCGCACCTGTGTTTCGACACCCACAACGCGAGCGTTCCGATGACGTTGACCGACGGCACCGAGCTGACGCCGGCGTTGGGCATCGGCGCGTTCGCCGACAAGACACTGGTCCACGAGGGACAGTGCACCAAGGTCGATCCGTCCGCAGACCCGGCCGTGGCGTGTCTGCTGGGCTGCGGGGTGATGGCCGGTCTGGGTGCGGCGATGAACACCGGTCAGGTCTCGCGCGGCGACTCGGTCGCCGTGATCGGCTGCGGTGGTGTGGGCGATGCGGCCATCGCGGGCGCCGAGCTCGCGGGTGCGACGACGATCATCGCGATCGACCGGGACGCCGGAAAGTTCGAGTGGGCCACCGAACTCGGCGCCACCCATACGATCGACGCGTCGAAGACCGACGATGTCGCCGAGGCGGTGCGGGAGTTGACCGGCGGCAACGGCGCCGACGTCGTCGTCGAGGCCGTGGGCCGTCCGGAGACGTACAAGACGGCGTTCTACGCGCGTGATCTGGCTGGAACGGTGGTCCTGGTGGGTGTGCCGACGCCGGAGATGCGTCTGGAGATGCCGTTGGTCGACTTCTTCTCCCACGGCGGTGCGTTGAAGTCGTCGTGGTACGGCGACTGCCTGCCCGAGCGTGACTTCCCGATGCTGGTGGATCTGTATCTGCAGGGGCGGTTGCCGTTGGAGAAGTTCGTGACCGAGCGGATCGGCATCGACGGCATCGACGAGGCGTTCACGTCCATGGAGGCGGGCAAGGTCCTGCGTTCGGTGGTGGTCCTGTGACGCTGCGGATCGATCGCGTCGTGACCTCGGGTACGTTCTCGCTCGACGGCGGTACCTGGGACGTCGACAACAACGTCTGGGTGGTCGGCGACGACACGGAGGCCGTGATCATCGATGCGGCGCACGACGCCGCCCCGATTCTCGCCGCGGTCGGCGACCGGAGAGTCGTGGCGATCGTGTTGACGCACGCGCACAACGATCACATCGGCGTCGCACCCGAATTGGCCGAGGCCACCGGCGCTCCGATGCTGGTGCACGCGGCCGACGAGATGCTGTGGGAGCAGACCCATCCCGGTGTACCGCACGGCGAGCTCGTCGACGGTCAGGTGATCGAGGTCGGCGACGACGAGCTCCAGGTGATCAACACGCCCGGCCATTCACCGGGGTCGTGCGTGATCTGGGCGCCGTCGGCCAAGGTCCTGTTCTCCGGCGACACCCTGTTCCAGGGCGGTCCGGGGGCGACGGGCCGCTCGTTCTCGAGTTTCGACGACATCATCGCCTCGATCCGCGATCGGATCCTGGTGCTCGACGACGACACGCGCGTGTGCACCGGTCACGGCGACGAGACGACTGTCGGCGCCGAGGCGGGCGACCTCGACGAGTGGATTCGCCGAGGCCACTAGAAGTCCTCTCTTCCCGCCCGCCGGTCGAGCGGAGTCGAGACCACCGCCCCGCGCACCCGTCCGGTGCGCGGGGCATCGTCGTCTCCGAGCCTCGCGGGGATAGTCTCGTGTATGCCTTTCAGCAGGTCACTGCTCATTCCGGAGTCGCTGCGCGGTTACCGTCCCCGATGGCTGCGCGCCGATGTGCTCGCGGGAGTCTCGCTCGCGGCCGTCGCGATTCCCGAGGCGATGGGGTACAGCTCCATCGCACAGGTCCCGCTCGGTGCGGGTCTGTACTCACTGATCGTCCCGGTGCTGGTGTTCGCGGTGATCGGTGCGTCCCGGCTGATGGTCGTCGGCGCCGATTCGGCGACGGCGGCGCTGCTGGCGTCGGGCATCGCCGGTCTCGGGGTCGCCGGACTGCGCCCGGATTCTGCGCAGTGGCTGGCGTGGGCGGGGTTGATCGCACTGGTCACCGGGGTGATGCTGTTGATCGCCTGGGTGTGCAGGCTCGGTTTTCTCGGCGACTTCCTGTCGACCGCGGTGCTCACCGGGTTCCTCGCCGGCATCGGGCTTCTCGTCGTCACCGAGCAGATCCCGGGAATCCTCGGTCTCGAGACCGACCGCGGACGGCACGTCGTCGGGAAGTGGATCGACATCCTGACCGGTCTCGGCCGCATCTCCTGGCCGTCCGTCGTGTTCGGGGTGATCACCGTCGTCGCGATGTTCGGCGTCAAGAAGTTCCGGCCGCAGCGGCGGCATCGCCGTCGTGATGATCGCCCACCCGGAATCGGTCAAGACCATCGGACACGTCGACACCGGGCTTCCGCAGGTCCGTTTCCCGGCGATGAGCGACGTCTGGTCGGTGGCTCCGCAGATCCTGACCGTCTCCTTCGGCTGCGTGCTGGTGATCCTGGCGCAGAGCGCGGCGACGGCGCGCAGCTTCGCGCAGAGCCACGGCGACCACGTCGATGTGAACAGGGACATCCTCGGGCTCGCCGGATCGAATGTGGCGGCCGCGTTCACCGGCACGTTCGTCGTCAACTCCAGCCCGACCAAGACGGCGGTCCTCGACCAGCAGAAGGGGCGCTCGCAGCTGGCGAACGTGACGATGGCCGTCACGACGCTGCTCGTCGTGGCCTTCGCGACACCGCTGCTGGAGCACCTGCCGGAGGCGGTGCTCGCGGGCATCGTCTTCGTCGTCGGTGTGGAGCTGGTCCACGCGCGGGCGTTCGTGAGCATCTGGCGGATCCGACCGATCGAGTGCGCCGTCGCGGTCTCGACGACGCTCATGGTGGTGTTCTTCGGAGTGTTGACCGGCATCGTCGCCGCGATGGTCCTGTCGCTGCTGCAGATGATCCACCGGCAGTATCGGCCCAAACGGTTCGTGATCGGCCTCGACGACGATGGGCGGCGTGCCTACGAGAAGGCCTCGCCGGGCCGCCAGACCATGCCCGGGCTCATCGTCTTCCGGTACGACGCCGACCTGTTCTACGCGAATGTCGGCCGTTTCGCCGACGATGTGACCGCGCTGGTGAAAGGTGCGCCGGATCCGGTGAAATGGCTGGTCTTGGACGTGTCCGCGACATCGGACGTCGACTACTCGGCGGCTCGTTCGATGCACAGCCTGATCGGGTTCGTCCACTCGATCGGTGCGCACTTCGTGCTCGCCGGCGTCACTCCCGAACTGAAGAAGTCCCTGGAGACCGCGAAGATCATCGCCGACATCTCACCCGACAGCTTCTACCCGGGCGTGGGCAGCGCGATCAAGGCGTTCACGAAGGCGCATCCGGCGAGTTGAGCTCAGTACGCCTGCCGCACCGCATCCACCGGGACGATGTCGACGCCGAGCGGCATCAGCGAGATCGGCACCATCTTGAAGCTGGCGATGCCCAGCGGAATGCCGATGATCGTGATGCACATGGCGATGCCGGTCGTGATGTGGCCGATCGCGAGCCAGATGCCCGCGAAGACGATCCAGATGACGTTGCCGACGAGTGACGCCGTACCGGCGTCCGGCTTCGAGACGGTGGTCCGACCGAACGGCCACAACGCGTAGGCGGCGATGCGGAACGACGCGATGCCGAACGGGATCGTGACGATCAGGATGCAGCAGACGATGCCCGCGACGACGTATCCGATGGCCATCCAGAAGCCGCACAGCACCAGCCAGATCAGATTCAGCAAGAAGCGCATACCGTCGATCATCCACTATTCGTGTACATCCGACCAGGTGTGACGCGCATCCGGCATCTTGCATGCAACCTTGCACGCAAGGTAGCGTCGCAGTCATGCCAGCCACCTCCGACGTCGCCGCCGCACGTGCCTACGAGACCACGAAAGACCGCATCATCAGCGGTGATCTGCCCGGTGGGACTCTGCTCAGCGAGGTCGCGGTGAGCGGAGAGCTCGGGCTCAGCCGCACGCCCGTCCACGAGGCGTTCCTGCGTCTGTCGACGGAGCAACTCCTCGATCTGCAGCCCCGGCGGGGCGCCGTCGTCCGCCCGATGACTCCGTCGGAGGCCGAGGACGTGCTGACGATGCGACACGCGATCGAGGCGGCGGCGGCCGCGCAGGTGTTCGCCGCGGGTGGACCCGATCTGCGCATACGCGCCGAACTCGACGAGAACCTGGCGCGTCAGCGGAGGTTCGCCGGCGCCGAGGACGTCGACGGTTTCGTCGCCGCCGACGACCACTTCCACCTCCTGGTGGTGCGTGCGTCCGGGAACGCCATCGCCGAGCACTTCTACGACCAGCTTCGGGCACGTCAACAGCGTCTACGGAACCTGTTGCTGCGTATCGACCCGGCCAATCTCGGGTCGTCGCTCGTCGACCACGAAGAGTTGGCGGCGTGCCTGCGCGGCGGCGACGCCGACCGCTATTCGGTGCAGCTGCAGAGCCACTTCGACCGCTATCAGGGCGCGCTGTGACCGCCGGGACGACTCGGACCGCGGCGTCGACGAGCGGTGTGCGCCGTTCCCCGCGCGACTGGGTGCTCGTCTTCGGCGCCCTCTTCGTATGCGCGTGGGCGGGCAACCAGTTCAGTCCGCTCCTGGTCATGTACCAGGAGCAGGACCACTTCTCCGCGTCGACGGTCACCGCCTTCCTCGGGATCTACGTCCTCGGCCTCGTGCCGGCACTGGTGATCTCCGGTGCGGTCGCCGACCGTGTGGGACGTCGTCCGCCGATGATCGCGGCGGTGGTGGCGGCCCTGATCGGGAGCGTCCTGATCGCGATCGGCGGCCTCGGCCTCTGGGTGATCTTCCTGGGTCGCATGTTCTCCGGCATCGCCGTGGGCACCGCGACCGCCGTCGGTACGACGTGGCTCAAAGAACTCTCCCGCGAGCCGTTCGACCAGGACGCCGATGCGTCGTCCGGAGCGCGACGGGCATCGCTGGCCTTCACGCTCGGATCGGCGGTCGGCGCCCTCGTCGCGGGCTGCATCGCGCAGTGGGGGCCGTGGACACACGTCCTGCCGTTCCTTCTGCACCTGATCGTCGCGATACCGTTCCTGCTGCTGATCCTGCGCCCGACGGAGACCGCACCGGCGAGGACGCGACGCGATGCGGGGCGCGGTCGGCTCCTCGTCGCGTCCGCTCGCCACCGTCGCTTCGTGCGGATCGTGATGATCTGCTGCCCGTGGCTGTTCATCGCGTGCGGACTCTCGTACGGCTATCAGCCGGTCCTGCTGAAGGACGCGGCGGGCGGCCTCGGGCTCGCCTACGGCACCCTGCTCAGCGTCATCGCGCTCGGCACCGGTGCGGCCGTCCAACCGCTGGCCAAACGCATCGACTCGGTGTCCAGCGCTCGCGGACTGCTCGTGTCGCTCGGCACGCTCATCGTCGGGATCGTCGTGATGATCGTCGCGGTGACCGAGGAGGACCTCATCGTCGGCGTCGTCGCGAGCATCGTGTTCGGCGTCGGCTTCGGCATCGGCCTCACCTCGGGACTGATGGAAGTGCAGCGGATCGCGCCGCCGGACGAACTGGCCCGCCTCACCGGCGTCTTCTACGCGGTCGCCTACATCGGGTTCGCGATGCCGACCGTCCTTGCCGCCCTGACTCCACCGTTCACCACTCTGGAGCTCCTGCTCGCGCTGATCGTGTTCCTCGGAGTCTCCTTCGGCGCCATCGCCGTGGGTTCACGTAGACACCTACCGCTCAACTGACTCGCCGGTAGGCCCTATTCTGGCGGACATGAGCACGACGGGGCGACAAGCACTCTGGTCGATCGCTGCGACGATCGTACTGACCGTGCGTCTGGTCGCCACGATCATGACCGTCGGCACCGTCCTGATCTGGGTCGTCGCCGCGGTGCGCGACGACCTTCTCAACCCGTGGCTGTGGTGGGCCGTCGGATCGGCCGCGACCCTGCTCGTCAGCACATACCTCTACAGTCATCTACGGGTGCGCTACCCGAGCAGGAGCGAGCGCTGGGAGGAGTGATCGAGTGCGGTTGCAGTGCCGCGGGAGGTCACCGGGCGCGGTTCAGGTGTGCCGCTACTTCTTGCCCGCCGCGATGATCGTGACGAGACCGCCGGCCATCGCGAGGTTCTTCAAGAACTGGATCCGCTGCTGACCGCGCATCGCAGGGTCGTCGAAGTCCCAGAAGGCGTGACCGGCGAACGTCGTCGGCACCAGTGACGCGAGTACTCCCGCGGCCGCCCACCGCGGTGCGACGCCTGCGGAGATGAGTGCCCCGCCGAGGGCCTGGACCGCGCCGTTCGCACGGACGACGGTCTCGTTGTCGACCGGGAGCGGCAGCTTGTCGAGCAGCGGCGCGGCCGCGTCGACGCGCATTCCCGGAGCCGTGGCGGCGTCGTACCCGAGCTTGATGTACGGGACACCGGTCATCGCTCGACCGGCGGCGTGAAGCAGATTCATCGTCGTCCTCTCGTCACCGCCGTCCCGCCCGATGCGGGAGGGCGCACCGATCAAGTGTGCACCCTCCCTCTCGGTCAGCCCTCGCGGACCCGGCGTTCGATGTCCGCTCCGAGACCGGCGTCCACATTGCGCCAGTACTCGAACGCCCGCTGCAGAACGGGTTCGCTCACTCCGTCGAGAAGGTGACCGGCGACGTTGCCCGCCAACCGATCTCGCGCGGCGTCGTCGAGCACCTCGCGGACCAGCGTGCCCGCCTGACCCCAGTCGTCGTCCTCGGCGTGATCGACATACGCGCTGCGCACGATCTCCCCGTCGGCGGCCCACTGCGGTTCCGGCTGGCCGGGGTAGGTGGCGGCCGGGCCGCCCTTGGAGTTCGGCGCGTACACGGGGTCGCTCACCGGATCGATGCGCATCGCACCGTCCTTCGAGTAGCTGTGGACCTCGTTGTGCGGCCGGTTGACCGGGATCTGCTTGTAGTTGGCGCCCAACCGTGCGCGATGCGCGTCCGAGTATGCGAACACTCGACCGAGCAGCATGCGGTCCGGGCTGAAGCCGATGCCCGGGACCACGTTGCTCGGCTCGAACGCGGCCTGTTCGATCTGCGCGTGATTGTCGGTCGGGTTGGTGTGCAGCGTCATCCGGCCCACCTCGTGGAGCGGATAGTCGGCGTGCGGCCACACCTTGGTCAGATCGAACGGATTGAAGCGGTACGACGCCGCATCGTCGAACGGCATCAGCTGCACCTTGAGCGTCCAGCTCGGGTGATCACCGGCCGCGATCGCGTCGAACAGATCGCGCACGTGGTGGTCGCCGTCGGCGCCGGCGAGTCGGTCGGCCTCGTCCTGGGTGAGGAACTCGACGCCTTGATCGCTGATGAAGTGATACTTGACCCAGTGCTTGACACCGTCGGCGTTGACCCACAGGTAGGTGTGCGAGCTGTAGCCGTTCATGTGCCGCCAGGTGCGCGGGATGCCGCGGTCGCCCATCAGCCAGGTGACCTGGTGCGCGGTCTCGGGGGAGAGCGTCCAGAAGTCCCACTGCATGTCGTGATCGCGGAGGTTGTTGTCGGCGCGCCGCTTCTGCGACCGGATGAAGTGCTGGAACTTCATCGGGTCCTTGATGAAGAAGACCGGCGTGTTGTTGCCGACCATGTCGTACACGCCCTCGTCGGTGTAGAACTTGAGCGCGAATCCGCGCGGGTCGCGCCAGGTGTCGGGGCTGCCGCGCTCGCCGGCGACGGTGGAGAACCTGGCCACCATCTCGGTCTTGACGCCCGGCTGGAACAGCGATGCGCTGGTGTATCCGGTGACGTCGCCGGTGGTCTCGAAGGTGCCGAACGCACCGCTGCCCTTCGCGTGGGGCTGACGTTCGGGAATGCGTTCGCGGTTGAACTGCGCCATCTGCTCGATCAGATAGTGATCGTGCAGGACGATCGGGCCGCCGGCTCCGACGGTGAGCGAGTGTTCGTCGCTGCCCGCGGGTGCACCCGAATCGGTGGTCGTGTGGTTGCGCTCCTCGGTCATGCTCGTCCTCCTCGTGAGGTGACGGTTATGGGCTGTGGTGGGCGCGTCGCCGCGCCCACCACCGAGGCTATCGATCGGTCAGAGGATATTCCATGGATCGCACTTTTCACGCCGGAGCATGCGCCGCGACGACGTGACGGGCGGCCGCCGCGTCACACCTTCGCCCGCAGCTCCCTCTTCAACAGCTTTCCGCTCTGGTTGCGTGGCAGCTCGTCGACGAAGAGCACCGACTTGGGGACCTTGAACGGTGCGATCCGCTCCTTGACGAACGCGATCAGCTCCTCCTCGCCGACCGACTGCCCGTCCTTGAGGACGACGACGGCGGTGACGGCCTCGATCCACTTCTCGTCCGGTGTGCCGATCACGGCGACCTCGGCCACCGCGTCGTGCAGGTAGACCGCGTCCTCGACCTCACGCGACGCGACCAGCACGCCGCCGGTGTTGATGACGTCCTTGATGCGATCGACGACGGTCAGATAGCCCTCCTCGTCACTGGTCACGAGGTCGCCGGAATGGAACCAGCCGCCGGCGAACGCCTCCTCGGTGGCCTCGGGCTTGTTCCAGTAGCCGCTGCACAGCTGCGGCGACCGGTAGCAGACCTCGCCCTGCTCGCCGACCGGAACGTCGACGCCCTCGCCGTCCACGACGCGCGTCTCGACGAAAAACGCCGCCTTGCCGGCCGACGCCGGACGGTCGGCGTGCTCCTCGGGCCGCAGGATGCAGGCCAGCGGTCCGATCTCCGACTGGCCGAAGCAGTTGTAGAAGCCGATGTCCGGGTACCGCTCACGGAGCCGGTTCAGCACGGTGACCGGCATGATCGACGCCCCGTACTGTGCTTTCTTCAGGGAACTGAGGTCGTGCGAGTCGAGGTCGGGACTGTTCGCCAACGGCACCCACACGGTCGGCGCGAGGAACAGCGAACCGATGCGACGCTCTTGGACGAGCCGCAGGATCTCGCTCACGTCGGGCTTCTCGATCAGCGAGATCGTCGCACCGATCGAGAGGTACGGCAGCATGAACACGTGCATGCCCGCCGAGTGGTACAGCGGCATCGCGATCAGCGGTGCGTCGGTGGCGGCGAAGTCGAGTCCCACCAGGCACGACACGTACTCGTGGACGAGCGCCTGATGAGTCATCATCGCGCCCTTGGGCGCCGATGTGGTGCCCGAGGTGTAGAGCAGCTGCGCGAGGTCGGTGGCCGCGACGGTCGCCTCGACCGAGGGGACCGGCCCGTCGGACGCGGTGGCCAGGAGACTGTCGTCGGCGTCGCGCAGAGCGATCACCGGAAGCTCGCCGGCGACCTCGTCGAGCGTGGGACGCAGCGGCGGATCCACCAGGACGACCGACGCGCCCGAGTCCTCCAGGAGATAGCGCAGTTCGCCGGCCTTGAGAGCGAAGTTGATCGGCACGTGCACCAGGCCGGCGCGGATCGTCGCGAGGAAGCCGATCAGGTACGCGTCGGAGTTGACGCCGAAGGCGGCGATGCGGGCACCGGGTGCCACGTCGAGCGACAGCAGGCGAGCGGCCGCGCGCGTCACGGCGTCGTCGAGGTCGCGGTAGGTCCAGTCGCGGTCGGCGAACCGGAGGGCGATGGTGTTCGGGGTGCGCGACGCGGAGCGGCGCAGCAGGGAATCGATGGTGTTCACTCGGACGTCCACGTGATTCACGGTAGCGGTGCGGCCTTCGGGTTCGGAGTGGAATGGGAGTTCAGACGAGATCTGCTCTCTCATCGGTCACCGACGGCATATCGCCTGCGGTGCGCGATGGGAGAGCAGATCTCACCGGGAGGGTCGAGCGTCGATCAGTTCAACGTCGCATCAGCGGTGCTGGAAGTTCGGTTCGCGCTTCTCCACGAAGGCGGCCATGCCCTCGGTCTGATCGTCGGAGGCGAACGTGGAGTAGAACAGCGAGCGCTCGGTGCGGACGCCTTCGGTCAGCCCCGACTCGAAGGCGCGGTTGACGGCCTCCTTGGCGAGCGACGACGCGATCGCCGACTTGCCGGCGATCGTGGCGGCGACCTCCAGGGCGGTCGACAGCGTCTGGTCGGCGGGCACCACGCGCGAGACGAGGCCGAGGCGGTCGGCCTCGTCGGCCTTCATCTGGCGGCCGGTGAGGATCATGTCCATCGCCTTGGCCTTGCCGACGGCGCGGGTCAGCCGCTGCGATCCGCCGATGCCGGGAATGACGCCGAGGTTGATCTCGGGCTGACCGAACTTCGCGGAGTCGCCGGCGATGATGATGTCGCACAGCATCGCGAGCTCGCAGCCGCCGCCGAGCGCGAAGCCGTTCACCGCGGCGATCGTCGGCGTGTTCAGCGCGGCGAGCGCGTCCCAGTCGCCGAAGAAGCGCTCCGACTGCACGTCGGCGAAGCTCTTCGACGACATCTCCTTGATGTCGGCGCCCGCGGCGAACGCACGGTCGGAGCCGGTGATGACGATCGCGCCGATCTCGGGAGAGGCGTCGAAGCCCTTCGCGGCGCCGACGACCTCGGTCATCAGTTCGGTGTTGAGGGCGTTGAGCGCCTTCGGGCGGTTCAGCGTGATGACGCCGACGCGGCCCTGGGTCTCGACGGTGATCGTCGCGTACGTGTCAGACATTCTCGGGTCTCCTTGAGTCAGAACTTCAGCTCGAGATGAGCGGGCAGCGGGGCGAGGAACGAGTCCGCGTCGACCGGTCCGGTCTGCCATTGCGGGTTGCGATCCTTGTCGATGACCTGTGCGCGGATGCCCTCGGCGAGGTCGGGGTGCTGCAGGCAGCGCAGCGACGACCGGTACTCGCGCGTGAGCGACTCGCGCAACGAGCCGTCGTCCGCGGCGGCGCGCAGGGCGGCCAGTGCCGCGGCGAGTGCAGCGGGCGACTTGCCCTCGATGGTCTCGGCGGTCGTGAAACCGTCCGCGGTGCCCGCGGCGACGCAGTTCTCGAGGATCTCGGCGACGGTGTCCGCCGCGAACGCCTTGGCGATCCACTCGCGTCCGGCGGCGACGTCGGATTCCGGTGCGGTCTCGGAGAATTCGGCGAGCACCTCGTCGAGCGGGCGCTGGGTGAGCGCGTCGACGAAGGCGTCGAGCCGGTCCGAGGGAACGAAGTGGTCGGCCAGACCGAGAGCGATCACGTCGCCGCCGCGCAGATGCGTCGTGGTGAGCGCCGCGTAGGTGCCGAGCTCGTCCGGGACGCGCGAGAGCAGCCAGGTGCCGCCGACGTCGGGCACCAGGCCGATGCCGACCTCGGGCATCGCGAACCGGGTCTTGTCGGTGACGATGCGGTGGCTGGCGTGGCCGGAGACACCGACGCCGCCGCCCATCACGATGCCGTCCATGATCGCCACATAGGGCTTCGGGTAGTCGCCGATACGCGCGTTCATCACGTACTCGTCGCGCCAGAAGGCCGCCGACGCGGACGCCGCCGCGGCCTCGTCGCCCGCCCCCGAGAGCGCCTTCGCGTCGGTGTGGATGGCGACGATGTCGCCTCCGGCGCAGAGGCCGCGATCGCCCGCGCCGCGGACGATCACCAGATCGATCGCATCGTCGTCGGCCCAGGCGACGAGAGCTGCATCCATGAGCTTGCACATCTCGTGGTCGAGCGCGTTGATCGAGCGGGGTCGGTTCAGCGTGATGACGCCTGCGCGGCCGGTGACCGTCGTGATGACGGCGGGGGAATCGGTGGCCGATGCCATTGCCGGGTGTCCTCCTGTGGTCGGATGTCGGACCTCTAGTCTGTCGACACTCATGATGCGGACGAGTGTCGGGTCGGTCAACGGCCAAAGCCGCATGCGGTTCGTGCAGAACTGCATGCGTTCGCGGGGTGATGGCGACAGTCATGCAATGCGAGGCGGTGTTGAACAACGCGCGTCGAACGACGGCACGGGATCGCGCTGTGGTCCTCGGTACGCGACGCCCCGTCGCCGATCGTGCACGCCCTCGTGCCGGTCACGAGGAGTGTCGGAGACCATCAACGGACCGGTCCACGCCGTGATGAGACAGTGGGGAGAGGACCGTGGGTCGTCACCGCACCTGTCGCGCCAGGAAGTCCTTGGCCTCCCGCATCGCCGTGCGTGACTCCGGCGTGAAGTACGGGAACATCTGGAACACGTGGCCTTGCCCGGGCCATTCCTGGATCGTCGAGTTCCCGCCTGCGGCAAGGATGTTGGCGTGAATGCGGCGGGCGTCGCCCGCCATCACCTCGCGGGCGCCGCACTGGATGAGGGTGTCGGGCAGGTCCATGTCGGGCGTCAGGTCGATCGTCATGCGCGGGTGAGTCGCGTCGGCGTCGCCGGTGTACATGGTGAGGAGGCGTTTGGCGCCAGCGGCGTGGATGTGCGGGTCGCGGACACCGGTGCGCTCCAGGGCGACGGCGACGTCGAACAGCGGATCGTAGAGCGGGGAGAACAGGATCATCGCCGCGGGCTGCGGTACCCCGTCGGCGTGGTTCGCCGCGATCAGATCCTGCGCCAGGTGACCTCCCGCGGAGTCGCCCGCGACGATGATCTGGTCGCCGGAGAACCCCTGGTCCAGGAGCCAGCGATAGCCGCGGATCGCGTCGTCTCCGCCGGCGGGGAAGCGGTGTTCGGGGCCGAGTCGGTAGTCGAGGCTGAAGGCGCCGATGCCTTCGCGGCGCACCAGTCGGGCGACGAGTCCGCGGTGGGTGCGCGTCGAGCACACCAGGTAGCCGCTGCCGTGCAGGTAGTAGACGATGCTGCGGCCGCTCGCGGGGTTCGGGAGTCCGCCGCCGAACCGCGACCCCTCGTGCGTCCACTCGCCGCGCACCCGGCCGTCGCCGGATCGTGTTCGGACCGTCGTCGTCACCGTTCCACGTGGAACCGGACTGATGGCCGACAATGACGAGTTCAGTGCGGGTCGGATCAGCGGAACCACCGTCGGTCCGAGGAACGGCACACGTGCGGCGATCCCCATCATCGGACGCGTGGTGCGCCAGATGTATGCACCGCGTGCACGGGCGCGGGCGGATCCGCTGTCGCTCGCGCCGGAAGAGGTATATGTGTTACTCGCAGTAGCTCCGGTCACACCTGTGACGATACGGTGCAACCTGCTCGTTACGCGGCTGTTTCTGTGGGATGTCCAACCGATTTTGCCGACCTGTGCCCACCCGTGGCACAATTACGGCACCACGCTCGGCATCGACCGAGCACGCCAGCAACGACGCTGAATCCCCGGTGATGTGCGATTCACATCAGCCCGACCGGGTCCGAGAGTGAAGAATCGGTACGCAGCGTCGCGTGCAGGAATGGCAGTTTCCATGAAGCACTTGCCTGGGCCCGTCGGGCTCTACGATCCGATCAACGAACACGATGCATGTGGTGTGGCGTTCGTCGTCGACATGCACGGACGACGCAGCCGCGACATCGTCGAGAAGGCGATCACCGTGCTGGTCAACCTCGAACACCGTGGTGCCGCGGGTGCCGAGCCCAACACGGGCGACGGCGCGGGCATCATGATTCAGGTTCCGGACCGCTTCCTGCGCGAGGCGGTCGACTTCGACCTGCCCGCCGAGGGCGCGTACGCCACCGGCATCGCCTTCCTCCCGCAGTCGGCGCAGGACGTGCGCGACGCCGTCGCGGGCGTCGAGAAGATCGTCGCCGACGAGGGGCTCGAACTCCTCGGCTGGCGCGAGGTCCCGGTCGACGAATCGTCGCTGGGCGCGCTCGCCCGCGACGCCATGCCGACGTTCCGCCAGGTGTTCCTGGCGCTCGCCGGGAGCGACGCGAGCGGGAGCGATCCGGACAGTGCGGAGGTGATGGACCTCGAGCGCAAGGCCTACGTCGTCCGCAAGCGGGTCCAGTACGAGCTCGGGGAGAAGGGCGCGGGTCAGGACGGCCCGGGCCGCGACACCGTCTACTTCCCGAGCCTGTCGGGGCAGACCATGGTCTACAAGGGCATGCTGACGACGCCGCAGCTGCGCGACTTCTACCTCGACCTGCAGGACGAGCGCGTCGAGAGTGCGCTCGGCATGGTCCACTCGCGCTTCTCCACCAACACGTTCCCGTCCTGGCCGCTCGCGCACCCCTTCCGCCGCGTCGCCCACAACGGCGAGATCAACACGGTCACCGGTAACGAGAACTGGATGCGTGCCCGTGAAGCGCTGATCGACACCGACGCGTTCGGCGGCGCCGGGAGCGCGGCGAGCGAGCCGGCTCGAAGCAGCCTGGCTGACAAGATCTTCCCGGTGTGCACGCCGGGCGCCTCCGACACCGCTCGATTCGACGAGGTCCTCGAACTGCTGCACCTCGGCGGCCGCAGCCTGCCGCACGCGGTCCTGATGATGGTGCCCGAGGCGTGGGAGCGCAGCGAGGACATGAAGCCCGAGCACCGGGCGTTCTACGAGTACCACTCGGCCCTCATGGAGGCCTGGGACGGACCGGCGTCGGTGTGCTTCACGGACGGCACCGTGATCGGCGCGGTCCTGGACCGCAACGGTCTGCGCCCGTCCCGCATCTGGGTCACCAAGGACGGTCTCGTCGTACTGGGCTCCGAAGTCGGCGTCCTCGACATCGCGCCCGAGGACATCGTCACCCGAACGCGGCTGCAGCCGGGCAAGATGTTCCTGGTTGACACCGCGCAGGGTCGCATCGTCGCCGATGAGGAGGTCAAGGACTCCCTCGCCGGTGAGCACCCGTACCAGGAGTGGCTCGACGCCAACCAGGTGAAGCTGGAGGATCTGCCCGCGCCGCCGCACCGCCATATGGCGCACGACCGCGTCGCCCTGCGCCAGCAGGTCTTCGGCTACACCAACGAGGACCTGAACATCCTCATCTCGCCGATGGCGGCGACCGGAGCCGAGGCCATCGGATCGATGGGCACCGACACGCCTGTCGCCGTGCTGTCGTCCCGACCGCGCATGCTGTTCGACTACTTCCAGCAGATGTTCGCGCAGGTCACCAACCCGCCGCTGGACGCGATCCGCGAGGAGATCGTCACCAGCATCCGGCACCGTATCGGCGGCGAGCGCGATCTGCTGAAGCCCGGTGCGGACTCGGCTAAGCAGATCGTGCTGAGCCAGCCGATCCTCGACAACGACGACCTCGCTCGTCTGGTCGACATCGACGGCGAGGCGACCGGTTTCGGATCGGTCCACATTCACGGCCTGTACCCGGTCGCGGAGGGCGGCGCCGGCCTGCGCGCCGCGCTCGACCAGGTGCGAGCGAAGGCGTCCGCGGCCATCGCCGACGGTGCGCGGATCATCGTGCTGTCCGACCGCGAGTCCGACGAGACGCTCGCACCGATCCCGTCGTTGCTGCTGACCGCCGCCGTCCACCATCACCTGGTGCGTGAGCGGACCCGCACCCGCGCGAGCATCGTCGTCGAGTCCGGCGACGCCCGCGAAGTGCACCACATGGCGCTGCTCGTCGCGTTCGGCGCCAGCGGCATCAACCCGTACATGGCGTTCGAGACCATCGAGGACATGCTCGAGTCGGGTTCACTCACCGTGCCCGGCACCGACGACCTCGACCACGCCGCCCGCTTCGTCAAGGCCCGCACCAACTACATCAAGGCCGCGGGCAAGGGCGTGCTCAAGGTGATGAGCAAGATGGGCATCTCCACGGTCCCGTCGTACAACGGTGCCCAGCTGTTCCAGGTGATCGGCATCGCACAGGACGTGGTCGACGAGTTCTTCACTGGCCTGAACAGCCAGCTCGACGGCATCGGACTCGATGAGATCGCGGGCGAGGTGGCGCGCAGGCATTCCGTGGCCTTCACCGACCGCCCGAGCGAGCGCGCCTACCGTGAACTCGAGATCAGCGGCGAGTACCAGTGGCGCCGCGAGGGCGAGTACCACCTGTTCAACCCGGACACCGTGTTCAAACTGCAGCACGCCACCCGCACCGGGCAGTACAGCGTGTTCAAGGAGTACACCAAGCTCGTCGACGACCAGTCGAGCAGACTGGGCACCCTGCGCGGTCTGTTCGACTTCAACTTCGGCGACCGGGACCCGATCCCGCTCGACAAGGTGGAGCCGGCGAGTGAGATCGTCAAACGCTTCTCGACGGGCGCGATGAGCTACGGCTCCATCTCCGCCGAGGCGCACGAGACGCTGGCCATCGCCATGAACCGGTTGGGCGGACGCTCCAACTCCGGCGAGGGCGGCGAGGATCCGCGTCGTTTCAGTCACGACGAGAACGGCGACTGGCGACGCAGCGCGATCAAGCAGGTCGCGTCGGGTCGGTTCGGCGTCACCAGCCACTACCTGAGCAACTGCACCGACATCCAGATCAAGATGGCGCAGGGCGCCAAGCCCGGTGAGGGCGGGCAGCTGCCGCCGCACAAGGTGTACCCGTGGGTCGCCGAGGTCCGCGGCTCCACCCCGGGCGTCGGCCTCATCTCGCCGCCGCCGCACCACGACATCTACTCGATCGAGGACCTCGCGCAGCTGATCCACGATCTGAAGAACGCGAATCCGGCCGCGCGCATCCACGTCAAGCTCGTCTCCGAACTCGGCGTGGGCACCGTCGCCGCCGGTGTGTCGAAGGCGCACGCCGACGTCGTCCTGATCTCCGGGCACGACGGCGGAACCGGCGCGAGCCCGCTGACCTCGCTCAAGCACGCGGGCGCCCCGTGGGAGATCGGTCTGGCCGAGACCCAGCAGACGCTGCTGCTCAACGGTCTGCGCGACCGCATCGTCGTGCAGGTCGACGGCCAGCTCAAGACCGGTCGCGATGTGATGATCGCGGCACTCCTCGGCGGCGAGGAGTTCGGATTCGCGACCGCACCGCTCGTCGTCTCGGGTTGTGTCATGATGCGCGTCTGCCACCTGGACACCTGCCCGGTGGGTGTCGCGACGCAGAACCCGCTGCTGCGCGAGCGCTTCTCCGGTAAGCCCGAGTTCGTCGAGAACTTCATGCTGTACATCGCCGAAGAGGTTCGGGAGCTGTTGGCGCGCCTCGGTTTCCGCACACTGAACGAGGCCATCGGGCGGTTCGACGCGCTCGACACCACCAAGGCGCTGGCGCGTTGGAACGGCACCAAGGCCGGCAAGCTCGACCTGTCGCCGATTCTGACCAGCCCGGAGTCGCCGTTCATGAACCAGGACCTGTACTGCACGGGCACCCAGGATCACGGACTCGACAAGGCGCTCGACAACGAGCTCATCGTCAAGGCCCGGGCGGCCGTCGAATCCGGCACCCGCGTCAACCTGACCAGCCCGATCACCAACGTGAACCGGACGGTCGGCACCATGCTCGGCCACGAGGTCACCAAGGCGTACGGTGCGCAGGGACTGCCCGACGGCACCATCTCGATCGACTTCACCGGGTCGGCGGGCAACAGTTTCGGCGCGTTCGTCCCGCGCGGGATCACGATGCGCCTCGAAGGCGACGCCAACGACTTCGTCGGCAAGGGCCTGTCGGGTGGCAAGCTCGTGATCCGTCCGCCGCGCAACGCTCCCGCCGACTTCGTCGCCGAGGAGAACATCATCGCGGGCAACGTGATCGGCTTCGGCGGCACCGGCGGAAAGATCTTCCTGCGCGGTGTCGCGGGCGAGCGCTTCTGCGTCCGCAACTCCGGAGTGCAGGCCGTCGTCGAAGGCGTCGGCGACCACGGTTGCGAGTACATGACCGGTGGCAGCGTCGTCGTGCTCGGCGCGACGGGCCGCAACTTCGCGGCAGGCATGTCGGGCGGCGTCGCGTACGTCTACGACCCCAAGGACACGTTCGAGGCGAATCTGAACGCCGAACTCGTCGACCTGGAGGAACTCGACGCCGACGACGTCCTCTTCCTGGAGGGCGTGCTGACCGAGCACCGTGACGAGACCGGTTCGACGGTGGCCGCGGCCGTCCTCGACGACTGGTCGATCCGACAGGGGCACTTCGTCAAGGTGATGCCCCGTGACTACAAGAAGGTTCTCGCCGCCATCGACGTCGCCGAGAAGACCGGACGAGATGTGAACGACGCGATCATGGAGGCGGCTCGTGGCTGATCCCAGAGGTTTTCTCAAGCACACCGACCGCGAGACGCCGACCCGGCGCCCGGTGGACCTGCGGCTCATGGACTGGAAAGAGGTCTACAACGACTTCGCCGACTCCACTCTGCAGACCCAGGCCAGCCGCTGCATGGACTGCGGAATCCCGTTCTGCCACAACGGCTGTCCGCTCGGGAATCTGATCCCCGAGTGGAACGACCTGGTCTACAAGGGCCAGTGGGACGCCGGCATCGACCGGCTGCACGCGACCAACAACTTCCCGGAGTTCACCGGACGCCTGTGCCCGGCGCCGTGTGAGGCATCGTGCGTGCTCGGCATCAACCAGCCCGCCGTGACCATCAAGCAGGTCGAGGTGGAGCTGATCGAGAAGGCGTGGGACTCCGGAACCGTCGCGCCGGTCCTGCCGTCCGAGAAGTCGGGCCGCAAGGTCGCCGTCGTGGGTTCGGGTCCCGCCGGTCTGGCCGCGGCCCAGCAGCTGACGCGGGCCGGTCACGATGTGACCGTCTTCGAGCGCGCCGATCGCATCGGCGGTCTGATGCGGTACGGCATCCCCGAGTTCAAGATGGAGAAGCGGTTCATCGACCGACGTCTGGAGCAGATGGAGGCCGAAGGCACCGTCTTCCGCGCCGGCGTCAACGTGGGTGTCGATGTGACCGTCGAGCAGTTGCGCGGCGACTTCGACGCCGTCGTCCTGGCCAACGGCTCCACGATCGGCCGCGATCTGCCGATCCCGGGCCGCGAGCTGACCGGCATCCACCAGGCGATGGAGTTCCTGCCGCAGGCCAACCGCGTGCAGCAGGGCGACACCGTCGAGAACCAGATCACCGCCGAGGGCAAGAGCGTCGTGATCATCGGCGGCGGCGACACCGGAGCCGACTGCCTCGGCACCGCGCTGCGTCAGGGGGCCAAGCAGGTCCACCAGTTCGAGATCATGCCGAAGCCGCCGATCGAGCGCGCCGAGTCGACCCCGTGGCCGACCTACCCGCTCATGTACCGTGTCGCATCCGCTCATGAGGAGGGCGGTGAGCGCGTCTACAGCGTGAACACCGAGCAGTTCACCGGATCCGACGGCACGGTGACCGCACTGAAGGCGCACGAAGTGACGATGGTGAACGGCCGCTTCGAGAAGGTGGAGGGCTCCGACTTCGAGCTCGAAGCCGACCTCGTCCTCCTCGCGATGGGCTTCGTCGGGCCCGAGCGGGGCGATCTGCTCGACGAGCTGGGCGCCACCTACGACGCCCGTGGCAACGTCGCCCGCGATGCCGACTTCGGTGCGGTCGGTCTGCCGGGCGTGTTCGTGGCGGGCGACGCCGGTCGCGGACAGTCGCTGATCGTCTGGGCCATCGCCGAGGGCCGTTCGGCCGCCGCGGGTGTGGACCGCTACCTGGCAGGACAGACGCTGCTTCCCGCACCGATCGTTCCGACGCAGGTGGCGCAGAGGTAGCGTTCCACGTCACTGAGAGCTTCGGCCCTCCTCACCGGACCCGTCCGGCGAGGAGGGCCGACGTCGTCGTCAGCGCCAGCGACCCAGCAGTTCCGTCGCCTTCTCCGCGAGCGCGGCCTGCAGGAACGGCCCGAAACTGATCCGTCCGACGCCGAGCGGGCCGAACGTCGCCGGGTCGTCGACGCCGGGCAGCGCGATCACGTTGACCGGCAGCGACAGTGCGTCGGTCAGGCGTTTCACCGTGTCGGGATCATGGCGGCCCACCGGGTACAGGCAGTCCGCTCCGGCGTCGGCGGCCTCCGTGAGCCGAGCGATGGCCCGGTCGACGCGGTCGGCGTCGTCGCCGTCCTGGCGGAGGAAGAGATCGGTGCGAGCGTTGATCACGATGTGCACCTTCGCCTCGTCCGCGGCGGCACGCAGCGCGCGGACGAACTCGGCGTGTTCGGTCGACGAACGCAGTCGGCCTCCGTCGCCGTGGACGGTGTCCTCGATGTTGAGGCCGACCGCACCGACGTCCAGAAGTCCGGACACGAGCCGCTGAGGGCTCTCACCGTAGCCCGACTCGATGTCGACCGAGATCGGTACGTCGACGGCGTCGGTGATCTGTGCGACGCGGGTCAGAAGGTCGGCGTAGGACATTCCCTCGTTGTCGGTCTTCCCGATGGAGTCGGCGACCGGATGGCTGCCGACGGTGAGGGCGGTGAAGCCCGCGTCGACGGCGAGCTTCGCCGACCATGCGTCCCAGACGGTCGGCAGGATCACCGGGGTGCCGGGGCGGTGGAGAGCGAGGAGTGTTCGGGCGCGGTCGGCGAGGACGTCGATGGAGGTCATCCCACAGGCTTACCCAACGCCGGTGCGGTTGTCGACGCCCTACTTCCCCAACGCCGTCTTCCATGGAACGCGCGCGCCGGTGAGGAGCACCGACCGCCGGTAGATCCGTCCGGCGACCCAGACGGCGATCGCGGTCACGACGGCCATCACCACACATGATCCCGCAACCTCGAACCAGCTGGACTCATCGGTCGCCACGCGCATCGGGATCACTGTCGACGAGAACGGTGGAATCCATGCCAGGACGCTCATCAGCGACGATCCGGGAGACGTGATGCCGAAGATGCCGGCGTACAGGGTTGCCATCGCGATGATCATCAACGGCCATGAGGCGCTGTTGATCTCCTCCTGACGGGACACCATCGCGCCCGTCGCGGCGTAGAGGGCGGCGAAGAACAGGAAGCCCAGGATCAGCCAGACGATCGAGACGCCGAGCATCGCACCGGCGACGCTGGGTATGGTCAGCAGCCCGGTCGCGGTCGCCGTGATGAACCCGGCGGCGGCGAACAGCAGTGTCGACGCCATCTGCACGATGCCGATGCCGAGGATCTTGCCCCACAGCAGATGACCGGGCTTCACCGTGGCGAGCAGGATCTCGACGATCCGCGACACCTTCTCCTCGACCACGCCGACGGCGACGGCCATGCCACCGCCGAAGACCATCATGAACATCAGCAGGGTGCCGACGTACGACAGCGCGAGTCGCTGCCCCTGATCGTCGGCGACCTTCTTGGTCCGTTCGACGGTGACGCTCGTGTTCTGCTGCAGCGTCGCCGGATCGGTGCCGGCCTTCTGCAGGGCGGCGTCGACGGCGGCCGACGAGATGCCGCCCTTGATCGCCGCCTCGAGGTCCGAATCGAGTTCGTCCTCGGAGTAGACGCGGAATCCGCCGCCCGGCTCGGCGACGACGGCGGCCTTCACTGAGCCGTCGGCGGCCTGGGTCCGGGCGTCGGCCGAGTCGGTGAGCTTCAACGTGACGCCCAACTGCTCGCCGGTCGCGGTGATCGACGCCTTGGCCCCGGGGCTGACACCCTGCGTCGCGACGGTCTCGGTCTTCGGACCGTCGTCGCCGACGAACTGTGCGGCGACGATGCAGCCGACGATCGCCACCAGCAGCATGATCACGTTGGTGACGACGAACGAGCGGGTCCGGACGCGGGTGGTGATCTCACGAGCCGCGATCAGACGGACCGAGGTCCACGCGGAGGCTGGTTCGGGGGTGCTCATTGCGCGGTCACGACCTCTCGGAACATCTCGGTCAGATCGGGGGTGGCGGACGCGAACGCGTGCACCGGCCCGGTCGCCAGGGCCGCGGTCAGGATCCGCTGGTCGTCGTGCGATCCGTCCACCTGCAGCACGGTCTCGCCGCCGTAGTCGGCGCGTACGACGCCGGGCAGCGTGTCGGCCCAGCCGTGCGGAGCGTTCGGCGCGTCGATCCGCAGCCGTACTCCGCCGCGGGCCCGGAGCTCGTCGACGGCTCCCAGCGCACGCATCCGGCCTTTGGCGATGATGCCGACGCGGTCGCACAGACGTTGGACCAGCTCCAACTGATGGCTGGAGAACAGGACGGGCACGCCGTCGCGCGACTTCTCCAGGATCACCTCGCTCATGACGTCGACGGCGACCGGGTCGAGGCCGGAGAACGGCTCGTCCAGGACGAGGACGTCGGGAGCGAAGACCAGGGCGGCCGCGAGCTGCACACGTTGCTGATTGCCGAGGGACAGGTCGCCGACGTTGTCGCGGATGCGGGCCTCGACGCCGAGGCGCTGAGTCCAGTACGCGGTGGCGTCCGCGGCGTCGGACGCCGACAGACCGTGGAGTCGAGCCAGGTAGACCAACTGGTCGCCGACCTTCATCTTCGGATACAGGCCGCGTTCCTCGGGCATGTAGCCGATCCGCCGTCGGATGTCGGCGTCGATCACGCGGCCGTCGAAGAGCGCCTCGCCCGAGTTCGCCGCCAGCACGCCCAGGATGATCCGCATCGTGGTCGACTTGCCCGCACCGTTGGATCCCACGAAACCGAAGATCTCGCCCGCGCCCACCTCGAACGACACGTCCGACAACGCGGTGAGGGAACCGAAGGTCTTGTTGAGCCCGACGACCGCGAGGCCCCCGGAATCCGCTGATGCCATGTGCGCGACGCCTCTCGTCGTGGTCTGATCGGCCGACGTCTCACGGTAGCGCGTGATCCGGCTCTCCCGCACGGCGACCACGACGGGCACCGAATGTGAAATGACCCTCGTTCGCGGCGGTGCGGCTAACGTTTCGCGGCCGAAGCGACGATGATCTAGTGAGACTAATTCAGAGAGTCTCGGGGAGGAGACAACCTCATGCAGTCCAGTCGTCAACGACGCCGCATGTCATTCACGAGCATCACCCGCATCTTCGGTGCGCGGCCGAAGGCCCCGGCGGAACTGGCCGAGCAGAGCGAGCGTCTTGCGACCACCGCCGAACTCACCCGGCTGCGACCCGCACGCTGACTCCACCCACCTCGACGACGTCGCCGACCGTCAACTGACGACCGCGACGCGTTTCGACGTCGCCGTTCACCGACACCAGACCGTCGCCGACGACGACCTTGGCATCCGCCCCGGTATCGATGAGATTCGCCAGCTTCAGGAACTGCCCAAGTCGGATTGATTGATCCCGGATCTCGATGTCGTCCACGCGAGTCATTCTCCCACGCGAGGGGTCATAAGCGTGGACACAGGATCGGGGCATAACTTCTCGACATGGCAGATGCACGTTCTCCGCGCAGTCCCGACGAACTGAACTCCCGCGAAGCCGGGCGGCGAGCCAGCGCTGTCCGGCGGGCGAGCGGCGCGGTCGACAGGATCACCCACCCGCAGGGCTTCGGACACACGGTGCCGGAGAAGGCGGGCACCCTCGTCGGTCTGCTCGCCGTCGTCTCGCTGCTGTCGGCGGTCATTCCGCCGTTCCACCGACTGATTCGAGTGCCGCAGCACTACATCGACAGTCACCTGTTCCCGTTGCCGAGCACCAGTCTCGCGTGGACGGTGGTCCTCGGACTCCTCGCGGTCTCGCTGGGGCAGCGCAAACGAATCGCGTGGTGGATCACCGTGGGCGTGTTGGGAGCCTCCGCGACCGTGAATCTCCTCGTCGTACTGGTCGCAGGTCTCGGCAGACGCTACTACGACGACCGCGTCCCATCCGCGATCGGTCTGGTCGTCGACGTCCTCGCCCTCCTGGTGATGGTCGCCTCGTACCGGCAGTTCTCGACGAGGGTGCGCCGCGGCGCGATCCGGGCCGCACTCGCCGTCCTGACCGGTGGTCTCGCCGTCGGCACCGCGGTCGGCTGGGGTCTGGTGACGCTCGCACCGGGCACATTGCGGTCGGGGGAGCGGCTGCCGTACGCGTTCGATCACGTCGTCGCCTTCTCCTCGCTCGAACTGCACCGGCTCGGTGACCACCACGCGCCCGGCATCATCACCTGGCTCCTCGGCCTGTTCGGCGCGCTCGCGCTGATCGCCGCGGGCGTCGTCCTGTTCCGCTCGCAACGGCTCGCCTCGCTGATGACCGCCGCCGACGAACGGCTCGTCCGCGCGTTGATCACTGCCTACGGAGACGACGACTCCCTCGCGTACTTCTCGACCCGACGAGACAAGGCGGTCGTCTTCGCCTCCGACGGCCGCGCCGCGATCACGTATCGCGTGGAGTTGTCGACCGCCGTCGCGGGCGGCGACCCGATCGGCGACCCGGATTCGTGGGCCGACGCGATCGCCGAGTTCATGGCGCTCGCCGAACGCTACGGATGGCGTCCGGCCGCGCTCGGGGTCAGTGCGGCGGGCGCCCACACGTTCGAGGCCGCGGGGCTGACCGCTCTCACGATCGGCGACGAGGCGATCCTGCACGTCGCCGACTACTCGCTGTCCGGTCCGGACCGCAAGAGCGTCCGAGGTTCGGTGGCCCGGGTGAAGCGTCTCGGCGTCACCGTCCGCATCCGACGCTTCGCCGAGCTGAGCGTCGACGAACTCGTACAGGTCTGTCGTCGCGCCGACGAATGGCGCGACACCGAGGACGAGCGCGGCTTCGCGATGGCGCTGAGTCGAGTCGGCGACCCCGCGGACGGCGACTGCCTGCTCGTCGAAGCGGTGAAGTACGCCGACACCGACGACGAACAGGTCATCGGCATGCTCGGATTCGTTCCGTGGGGCGCCACCGGCGCCTCGCTGGACCTCATGCGCCGCGACCGGCAGGGACCCAACGGCGTCGTCGAGACGATGGTGTCCGAGTTCGCGCGGAACGCGGGCACGGTCGGGGTCACGCGGATCTCGCTGAACTTCGCCACATTCCGCGGGGTCTTCGTCAAAGGGGCCGAGATCGGCTCGAGCCCGGTCACCAAGGCGGCCCACGGAGTGCTGGGCTTCGTCTCGCGCTACTACCAGATGGAGTCGCTGTACCGGTCGAACGAGAAGTACCGACCCGACTGGGTGCCGCGCTACGTCTGTTACGCCGGCGGACGATCGCTGCCGCGGGTCGGTTTGGCATCCGTCGTCGCCGAAGGATTCGTGCAGTTGCCGGGGGCGGCACGCCGGGAACGTCACTACACGCGCGGCGCCGCGGCGATCCCCGACGGCGTCGACGTCGACGAGTTGATCGCCGCCGTCGAGGCGACTCAGGTCGCGGCGTCCGCCTCCGCTCCGCACCGTCCCGAACAGGTCAAGGTGCGGCTGTCCAAGCTGCAGCGACTCGTCGACGACGCCGTCGATCCGTACCCGGTAGCTCAGGCGCCGACGCACACCGTGGCCGCAGCCGTCGCGGAGCCGGCGGGGACCCGGGTGTCGGTCGCGGGACGGATCGTCGCCCTCCGCGACTTCGGATCCGTGGTGTTCGCGCGCTGCCGCGACTGGTCCGGCGACGTGCAGCTCCTCGTCGAACCGGGTGCGATCGACGGCCCCGACTTCGCCTCCTCGCTGGATCTCGGCGATCTGATCGGTGCGACGGGGCTGATCGGATCGAGCCGCAGCGGCGAGCTGTCGGTGCTCATCGACGGCTGGCACCTCGACGGCAAGTGCCTGCATCCACTGCCCGACAAGTGGGCGGGTCTGTCCGATCCGGAGGCCAAGGTGCGCAGACGCTACCTCGACCTCGCCGTCGATCCGTCGGCGCGTCGGCAGCTCGTCGCCCGGTCGGCGGTGGTGGGCGCGCTGCGTCGACACATGTCCGACAACGGTTTCCTCGACGTCGAGACGCCGATCCTGCAACCGGTGCACGGTGGGGCCAACGCCGCGCCGTTCCGGACGCACATCAACGCCTACGACCTCGACCTGTACCTGCGGATCGCCCCCGAGCTCTATTTGAAGCGGTTGTGCGTCGCCGGTGTGGAGAAGGTCTTCGAGATCGGCCGCAATTTCCGCAACGAGGGCGTCGACCATTCGCACAATCCCGAGTTCACGAGTCTGGAAGCGTATGCGGCGCACCAGGACTACGAGTCGATGCGGGGGCTGGCCCGCGAGATGATCATCGCTGCGGCGGTAGCGGTGCACGGTGAGCCGGTGATCGAGCGGATCGTCGACGGCGGTCGCGAACGGGTCGACATCTCCGGGCCGTGGCCGGTGGTGTCCGTGCACGACGCGGTGTCGCGCGCGTGCGGCGCGAAGATCACGCCGTCGTCGACGGCGGATGCGCTCGCCCAGATCTGCCGCGTTCACGACATCCCGGTGCGCCCCGACTGGGACGCCGGGCACATCGTGCTCGAGATGTACGAGCACCTCGTCGAGGGGGAGACCGAGTTCCCGACGTTCTACCGAGACTTCCCGACGTCGACGTCGCCGCTGACCAGGGCGCATCGGAGCATCGACGGGGTCGCCGAGCGTTGGGACCTCGTGGCCTGGGGCATGGAGCTGGGCACCGCGTACACCGAGCTGACCGATCCGTTGGAGCAGCGCGCCAGGCTCACCGCGCAGTCGATCAAGGCGGCGGGCGGCGACGTCGAGGCGATGGAGGTCGACGAGGACTTCCTCACCGCACTCGAATACGCGATGCCGCCGACGGGTGGACTCGGTATCGGCGTGGACCGCGTCGTCATGCTGATCACCGGTCGCTCGATCCGGGAGTCGCTGGC
Organism: Gordonia humi; assembly: GCF_014197435.1. Lineage (NCBI taxonomy): Bacteria > Bacillati > Actinomycetota > Actinomycetes > Mycobacteriales > Gordoniaceae > Gordonia > Gordonia humi. The sequence continues at coordinate 484,118 of NZ_JACIFP010000001.1, read as the reverse complement.
GTTCCCGTTGGTGAAGCCGCGATAGCGCCGAGTGGAATCAGTCGTCGATCAGCGTCGCGCGCACACGTGGAACTCGGGAAAACGGCCGTACCCGTCGGACGGGCGGCTCACCGTGCGCCAGAGTTCCGCGAAGCCGGCATCGGACAGCGCCCGCACGACCTCGTCGGGATGCCAGCGCCACGCCGGTGCGACGGCGTGGTCGAACGGGGCGGTACCCGATTCATCGGTCGACTGTCCCGCGAGCAGGACCACCGATCCGGAGCGCAGCCGAGCGGCCCAGTCACGCAAGGTCTCTCGAACCTGTTCCGGAGCGACGTGAATCAAGCTGTAGCGGGCGATCACCCCGGCCGCGGCACCCAGGTCGACGCTGCCCAACGACGCGTCGTCTCGGGTGAACGACAGATCCCGATAGGCGAGTCGTGCCTGGTCGAGCATGCCTGCACTCGGGTCGACGGCGGTCACGGAGAATCCCGCGGTCGTGAGGTGCGCGGCGATGTGCCCGGTGCCGCAGCCGACGTCGACGATCGTCGGACCGAGGTCCGCGGCTCGTACGTGCGCGGCGAACGCGTCGACGGCACCCCGTTCGAGCGGGGTCTGGAACGGGTCGGGCAGCACCCGCGCGTACTCGGCGGCCATGGCGTCGTAGCCGGGCTGTACATCGGTCACGGTGTCGACTTCCTTGCGATGCGGACGAGTTCGGCTGCGGGACCGCGCAGTTCACGGGGCGGTCGCCACACCGCGCGGAGTCGGCGGGTCAGGTCCAGGCCGTCCACTTCCACCGGTCGCACCGCGCCGGACCGCGCTTCGTCCGCGATCGCGAGTGTACTGAGCACCGCGGGGCCCACCCCCGCGGCGACGGATGTTCGGATCGCCGCGCTGCTGCCGAGTTCGAGGATCGGGTCGGCGCGCGCATAGCCTGCCAGGGCCTCGTCGAGCGTGATGCGGGTCCCCGATCCGGGCTCCCGGACGAGGAGCGGTGTAGCGGCGAGTTCCTCGGCGGTGACCTTCCGGCGACGTCTGGTCCAGGGATGGTCCGGCGGGACCACGAGCACCAGTCGGTCCCGTGCGACGACGGTGTCGCAGAGCGTGGACGGCACGGTCGGCGACTCGACGAAGCCGACATCGCAGGCGTCGTTGGCCAGGGAGACGAAGACCGTCGACGAGTTCAGAACACGCAGATGCACGGTCACCTCGGGGAACCGCGCGCGGAACACGCCGAGCCAGCGGGGGAGGAGGTGTTCGGCGACGGTCATCGACGCGCCCACCGTCATCTCGGCGGTGTGGTCGGTGTGGAGCCCGGATGCGACGTCGAGCATCTGCGCGGTGTCGTCGATGATCTTGCGTGCCCAGTGGACGAGGACGGTGCCCTGGGCGGTGAGCGTCGAACCGACGGTCGCGCGTTTGAGCAGTGGCACGCCGAGTTGACGTTCGAGACGCGAGACGGACCGGCTCGCGTTCGGTTGGGCGACGCCGCATGCGCGGGCGGCCGCGCTGAGGCTGCCGTGATCGTCGACGCCGACGAGCAGTTCGAGTGCTCCGAGGTCGAGCGATCGTAGATCCATGGGTCGACTCTAACCTGCGGTGATGCGATTCAGATATGGATCGTCCATATCAAGGAGATATGACGGCATATCGAACGGCGGGGTTCCGGCAGGTGGTCTCTTCGCCGAAGCTTGAAGCATGACGATGCTCAAACCGCAGGTGGCCGACGTGGTTCCAGGACTCGCGCTGGCCGCGGTCGGCACTGCGATCGCTGTCGGGATCAACGCCTTCGTGCCCGCGGTGAGCTCTCTTCTGATCGCGATCGTCCTGGGCGCGGTCTGCGCCAATGCGACCGCATTGCCCGATGTCGTGCGGCCGGGGCTGACGATCGTCTCGAAGAGCGTGCTTCGCATCGGCGTCGCTCTGCTCGGTCTGCAACTGGTCGTCGGTGACATCCTGGGTCTCGGATTCGGTGTGATCGCGATGGTCGTCGTCATCGTGGTCGGCGGCATTCTCGGAACCCTGTACATCGGGAAGCTCCTCGGTATCCCGTTCGCTCAGCGTCTGCTGATCGCCTGCGGGAGCTCCATCTGCGGGGCGGCCGCGGTCGCCGCGGTCGACGGTGTCATCGACGCGGATGACGAGGACGTGGCGGCGGCCGTCGCCTGCGTCGTCGTATTCGGTACCGTGCTGATCCCCGCGCTCCCGTTCGCCGCACACCTGATGGGGCTGTCCGACCACGATGCGGGAATGTGGGCGGGCGGATCGATCCACGAGGTCGCCCAGGTCGTGGCGGCGGGAGGAATGATCGGAGGCGGCGCGCTCGCCGTCGCCGTGGTGGTGAAGCTGGCTCGCGTGATCCTGCTCGCTCCGGTTCTCGCCGTACTGAGCATCCGGCAGCGCACCCACGCACAGGGCACGGGAAAGCGTCCGCCGCTGGTACCGCTGTTCGTGATCGGCTTCCTGGCCTTCGTCGCGCTGCGCTCGACCGGCGTCGTCCCCGATCCGGTGCTCGCGGTGGGTAAACAGATCCAGGTGATCGCACTGACCGCGGCGATGTTCGGACTCGGCACCGGCGTCCGGATCACGATGTTCCGGTCGGTGGGCGCGCGTCCATTCGTCCTCGCGGCTTGTGCGACCGTCCTGGTGGGACTGCTCGGGCTGGGCGGTGTGCTGCTGGTGGGCTGAGCGATCCGAGAATGTCGTAGGTGCTTGTTAGTGTGTGGTCAAAGGTCGAAAACGGCTATGACCAGCACTTACAAGGGGGTGAATCCGATGAGAGCCTGTCAAGTTTTCTGTGTAAGTCGGTCTAGTGTTCGAGTTAGAGGTGACGGTCGATTCGTTCGGGATAGACCATCGATAACTGTTCGAGAGCGCGTTTCCAGTTCGTGGTGACCGCACCCTCGACGAGGCGTCCGGAGGCTCGTCGATCAGCGGCGTTCTTCCCGCGCTCCTTGGCGCGTTCGCGGGCGCGTTTGTCCTCGATGTTGCAGATGGCCAGCCACAACAGCTTCACTGCCGCGGCGTCGTTGGGGAACTGCCCGCGGTTCTTCGTGACCTTGCGCAGCTGGAAGTTCAACGACTCGATCGCGTTGGTCGTGTAGATGACCTTCCGTAACTCGGGAGGGAACGTCAGGAACGGGATGAACCGGTCCCACGCTGCCCGGAACGACTTCACTGCCGATGGATACTTCCGCCCCATGTCGGAGTCTTCGAACGCGTCTAATGCGTCGGCGGCGGCCTGCTCGGTCGAGGCCTGATAGATCGGCTTCAACAGGCGCACGACGGCTTTGCGGTCGGTGTAGGAGACGAACCGCATCGACGCCCGGATCAGGTGCACCACACATGTTTGGACCGTCGCTTGCGGCCACGTGGCCTCAACGGCCTCAGCGAACCCGGTCAGCCCGTCACAGCACACGATGAGCACGTCCGCGACTCCGCGGTTGCGGAGCTCGGCGCAGACCCCAGCCCAGAACTTGGCACCCTCATGCTCCTGGATCCAGATGCCCAGGACGTGTTTGACCCCGTCCATGTCGACGCCGACGGCAATGTGCGCGGCCTTGTTGATCACGTGCCCGCCGTCACGGATCTTGACCACGATCGCGTCCAGGTAGATGACCGGGTACAGGGCGTCGAGGTCGCGGGTCTGCCACCGGGTCACTTCGTCGGAGACCTCGTCGGTGATCTTCGAAATCGTCTCGTGCGACAAGTCGGTGCCGATCGTCGAGATCAGGTGATGCTGAATGTCTCGGATCGTCATCCCACCCGCATACAGGGACACGATCATCCCGTCGAGCCCGTCGAGGCGGCGCTGCCCCTTACGCACGAGCATCGGCGTGAAGGTGCCGTCCCGATCACGCGGGACGCTGATCTCCACATCGCCGACCTCGGTCGCCAGCGTCTTCGCGCTGTAGCCGTTGCGCGAGTTCGGAAACGACGAGGCGTCGGCGTCACCAGTCTCGTAGCCGAGGTGCTCGGTCAGCTCGACGTTGAGCCCTCGCTCGAGGGTGGCCTTCAACAAGGCGTTGAGGAGGCCGTCTTCGCCGGCGATCGGCTGGCCGGCGTCGATCTGGGCGAACACGCCGTCCAACGCCCCGGAAGCGACGAGTTGATCGACGGTCGCTGCCTGGCGTCGTCGGCGTTCTTCACGCGAAACAGGTTGATCCACAACTACATTCTCTTCGATGGTCACGAGGTGAGTTCCTTTCAGGACTGAACATCACCGCTTACACACACCATCTGACACGCCCTCCGATGACCGAACCCACCCACGACGGCCCGACACTCCCGGATTCACCCGCAGCTCTCCTCGCGCTCGCCGAGGCCGCGTTCGCCAAACTCAACGACACCAAGTTCGCCGCCCTCACCGGAGAGGACCTCCTGGCCGCCGCGGAAACCGACGAACGCATCCGCAACCGCCACGAAGCCGCCACCACCTCGCTGATGATCGAGATCAACGACCAGTACGCCTTCCACACCCGCGGTTTCCAGAACATACAGAAGTACATGACCACCGGTCTCCGGGTGGGTGCACCCGAAGCCAACACCCGGATGAAACTCATGTTCGCCACCGGCGAGTTCCTCGGCATCGGCGGCCAACGACTCCCTGCCCGTTTCGAGGCTACCGCCCACGCACTTCGTGAGGGCGGCATCAACCGGGCACACGTCCGCACTATCGCCGACGTGATCGACAAGATTCCCGCCGCGATCGACGCCGACACCGTCACCGCGGCCGAAGAACACCTCGCGGCCGCGGCGCGGGACCTCACCCCGGACGGAGTCCGCGCAGTCGGCGAGCGACTCCTCGGTCACCTCGACCCCGACGGGGAACTCACCGACGACGGTGACCGCAAGCGCACGCGTGGATTCACCGTGGCCCCGCAAGATGCCCGATTGATGTCCACGCTCCGCGGATCACTCACCCCGGCGGTCCGGGCCAAACTCGACGTCATACTCACCGCATGGGCCGCACCCGGGATGAACAACCCCGACGATGAATCACCGGTGTTCGGGGCCGTCGACCGGGACGGTCTGGACCCGCAGGTTCTCGCCGCCGCCGTCGAACGCGATACCCGCAGCACCGCCCAACGCAACCACGACGCATTGGCCGCGATGCTCGACTTCGTGTTGGGACACGGTGCGCTCGGCCGTCCGGATAGGATTCCGGCCGAGCTTGTTGTGACCGTCACCGATCAGGAGCTGGCGGCTGAAGCCGGTGTCGCGTATACGGCGACCGGGGCGCGGGTTCCGGTGAAGGATCTGGTCGAGGTCGCCGCCCACGCCACCCCACATCTGGCCGTGTTCAAAGCGCATACCAGTGAAATCCTCTACCTCGGGCGGGGTAAACGGTTGGCGTCGAAGGCGCAGCGGCTGGCGTTGTTCGCCCGCGATCGCGGGTGCAGCGGTCCCGAATGCGATGTCCCGTTCTCCCGGACCGAAGCCCACCACGTCACGAGGTGGGAGGACGGCGGGACGACCGACATCGTCAACCTGGGTGCGGCGTGCGGCAAACACAATCGGGCCGAGGGGAAGGGACCCGGGAAATGGGAGACCCGGCTCCTGACCGACGGCCCGCACGCCGGGCGCGTCGGGTGGCGACCGTCCGGATCGACCCGCCCATGGCAGGTGAATCCACTCCACCATGTCGGGCAGGAACCCGAATTCCTGCCCCACGGTCCACCCCGCGGCTCCGGTTCGGCCGTCGAAGCGCTCCTGGCGACGCTTCTCGACGCCGCCTGACTCGGTTTGTGGGGGTCTCGACTCCAGAGCCGGGCAGCACCGGCGCGGTGTCCGCGTCCGCCGCAGGGGGGAGGACCTGCTCAGCGTGGCATGTCGCCCTGCGCCGCCCGTAGGAAGTCACCGCTGACCTTCAGTGCGGGCGTGGAGCTGTCACCGCCCACGACGAGTGTCGCGAAGGCGAGGTCGCCGTCGATGCCGGCGAACCAGCCGTGCGAGTGCTTGTTGTCGCCGAACTCCGCGGTCCCGGTCTTCCCGCCCAGTCCGGGGATGTCGCGCAGGCTCGTGGCGGTGCCCGACGAGACGGCTTCGCGCATCGCGGATCGGATCGCTGCGGCGATCGGAGCCGAGATGGTCGCGGGTTCGGTGTCGTAGGTGGTCTTCTGGCCGTCGATCAGGCTGGGTACCACGGTCTTTCGGGCCGCCAGCGAGGCCTCGACGACGGCCATTCCGAACGGCGACGCGGTCACGGCACCCTGTCCGATGCCGCTCTCCACCTTCTGCGCGGGCGATGACGCCGCGGGGACCTCACCGGTGATCGTGGTGAGTCCGGGGACGGTGTAGTCGACGCCCAAGCCGAATGCTCGGGCGGTGTCGGTGAGCGCGTCGTCGCCGAGTTCGGTCGACAGGCCGGCCATCGTGGTGTTGCACGACTGCGCGAACGCGGTGTGCAGCGGCACGGTTCCGAGATCGAACTCGTCCTCGTTCGGGATCACGCGGTCGCCGAACTCCTGCTCCCCCGGACAGGCGAGACGCGCGTCCGGCGTGGTCACCCCGGCCCGCAGAGCGGCGGCGGTGGTGATCGTCTTGAACGTCGACCCGGGCGCGTACAAGCCGGTCAACGCGATCGGACCTTCCTCGTCCGCGGCGTCGTTCTGTGCGACGGCGAGAATACCGCCCGTCGACGGACGGATCGCCACGAGCATCGTCGGCCGCTTCTCGCCCGCGACCGCGTCGGTCGCGGCCTGCTGGAGTGCGACGTCGAGCGTGGTCCGCACCGGGTCGGGCGAGGTCCCGGGAAACTTCTGAACCTCGGCGACGGGTTCGCCGTCGCCGTTCACGATGCTCACGTCCGCACCAGCCGCGGCGTCGACCACCTGTCGCCACCGCTCTTCGAGCCCGTTCGTCGTCGGTGAACGGAGGTTCTTGTACGCGGTGATCAGTCTGCCCTCGACACGTGTGGTCACACCGTCGATCCCGTCGAGCGAGCCGATCCGCTCGGCGTCGGCGGCGCGCAGCGCCACGACGGTCTGCGGCCCCCGCTTGCCACGAAGCTCGGCGCGGATCGATGCCGCGGTGACCCCGTCGGTCACCGGCCTCAGCTTGCGTGCGAGCTCGGTCGCCGACGCCGACTCCGCAGCGTCGAGCGATACGACCGTGACCTCCCGCCAGGTGAGCAGAGGCCGGTTCTGTCGGTCGGTGACGGGAGTCTCGTAGTCTTTCACGTCGCTGTACAGCAGCCGATCGCCCGCCGACATCGAGCGGTGGATCAGGGTCGGCGACCACGTCACCTTGTCGCCGTCCAACTCGACGGGCGTCCGATAGGAGACGTCGCGCTCCCTCGGCAGGTGCCAGGTCCAGGTGAACTCGGTGTCGTCGTCATTCACCTCGACGTCGACGGTCGCATCTCCCATGCCGTCGAACGTGTCGACCAGCGTCTTGCTCGCGGCAACCGGATCGGTGGTCAGCGGGGCCGCGGTGGTCGGCTCGTGGGCGGTGAGCGCCGCGGCCAACCGCTCCGCGGGCGAATCGGACCCGCAGGCGACGGCGATCCCGGCGACCAGGGCGAGGACGAGAGCGGCGGCCGGGCCGCGGAGTCGGATCAGCATGGTCTCCTCAGTTCTGTGACGACGGTCCGCGCGACGTCACCGATCGCCCGGTCGATCACGGGCATGTCGGCGCCGACGCGGGCGCTCATGGTGAAGACTGCGATCGCGACCGGGTACTCGCCGGGCGCTTCGACGACCCCGATCTCGTTGCGGATCACACCGATCGACCCGGTCTTCCCGGCGACCGTCATCGGCGCGGGGAAGCCCGCGGCCAGCCGCGAGCGCACCACCTGTCTGCGCATCGTGTCGCGGATGAACGCGCACGAGGACGGCGACGCGGCCGTGTCGTTCCAGATGCGCGCGAGCAGACGGGTGCAGTCCTCCGGCGAACCCGCCGCCGAGTAGGCGACGTCGTAGGCCGACACCTCGACGTCGGTGTCCGGGTCGGCCAGCACGGCGAACGCCTCCTCTGTCGTCGTGGTGCCGGTCTCGGCTCGCAGCCGTCGATAGTGTTCGCGCACGCCGTCCGCGATGCGGATGCCGGGTACACCGAGCGCTTCGAGATCGGCGGTCAGCCGGGCGACCCCGACCTCGCCGAGGAGAAGGTCGGCGGCGCCGTTGTCGGAGACGGTCATCATCGAGATCGCCAGATTCCGCAGCGTCGTGGTGACCGGGTCGGGCAGGATCGAGATCCCGGTCGGGCCCGCCGTGACGGACGGCGGATCGGTGGTGACGATCGCTCCCAGGTCGGCCAGACCGTCGTCGGCGAGGCGACACAACGAGACCAGCAGAGCGGTCTTGTACACCGAACCCAGAACCACCGGCTGGTCGCCGCGCCACGAGTACGCTTCGCCGCCGGGCGCCAGCGACCTCGCGTGGATCCATCCGGCGCAACCGGCGTCGGCGAAGACGTCGGTCACGGCCCGGTCTAGAGGTGCACGGGTCACGGCGTCGCCTTCGCGAGGCGCCACAGGTCGGATGCGAGTTGTTCGGCCAGGTCGCGATGCGCGACGGTTCGATAGACGATTCGCACGCGCATGCGGGGCAGGTCGGTCGACAGCACGGAGACTCCCGGCACCTCGCGGAAGGCGCCCGGATCCGCTGTCACGGTGAACGCATCGCCAGCCGCGACGAGGGCCGCGCACTCGGTAACCGACGCGGTGACGGTCGTCGACGGATCGACACCCGCCGCACGGAGTTCGTCGATGAGCTGGTCGAACGCCGGGGGACCGGCCGATCTCGGCGTATACGCCAACGACAGATCGGCCAGGCGCGACAGACGCGGCCGCTCGGCCGACGCCGTCGGATGCGTCGTCGGCACGATCACCCGTCGTGGAAGCCGGATCGTCGCCGTCGACTCCAGTCCGGCCGTCAACGCGGGGTGTTCGACGACGGCGAGGTCGAGTTGTCCGGAGCCGACCTGTTCGATGAGCTCGACGGTCGAGCCGACGACGGGCATCTGTTCGTCGACGTGCTCGGCGAGGCGGGCGGCGCATTCGGCAGCAACGATCCGACCGCACACGTCGGCCGCGCCCCACCGCAACGCCTCGCTCGATCCCGCGGACCGTCGTGCGTCCGAGATCAGCCGGTCCGCATCGTCGACGAACAGACGCGCGCGGGCCAGCAGCGCCCGTCCCGCCCCGGTGAGTTCGGCGCCGCGCTGCGTCCGCTTGATCAGGTCGACCCCCAGTTCTCGCTCGGTCCGTCGCAGGATCTGGGAGACGGCGGGCTGCGACAGGTCGAGTCGTCGCGCCGCGTCGCCGAAGTGTCCCTCCTCGGCGACGGCGACGAAGACCCGCAGGTGCCGCACCATGTCCATGCGCCCGACCCTATGCGCTCGCGGGTCGATCCGGCCGTTCACGACGCGGCCGTTCGGCGATCACAGACCGTTATCGTGCGAGGTCGTGCCAAACGACAGCCGCGATATCTCTTCGGCGGGCGTCGGATCGACGTGCACGATCTACCCCGTCACGTGAGGTCCGTCGGAGTCTATGTGCTTCCTTCTCGAAATCATCTGGCATGGCCATCAATCCCGAGCGCTGTGATGTGCATTGCAGAACGAGTGCAGGACAAGGTCGGATTCATCACCGGTGCCGCGCGGACAGCGTCGCGAACACGCGCTCCGTCTGGCGGAGGAGGGCGCCTGGTCGCCGTCGTTCTGGGCCACCCCGATCCATGCATCGCGGCATGCGGGATATGAGCCAGTGTGCGGTGGCCGTGTCGCTGGATTTCGCCGCGAGGACGACCCCGCGGAAGGGCCGCTCGGCGTCGGACGAGTCGATGGTCGGCGGAGAGCGGCGCCGAACCGGGAGAGGATCGTGCGGAGGTCTGACACCTCCTGGGGCAGACCTACTCGAAGTCGGCGCCGACCTTCGGCGGGTTCGCCGCCAGCAGTGCCATCTCGTCGTCGTCGAAGGCGCGGCTGCGGGAGAGGAACCGTACGCCCTCCGGGGCCTCGAGGGAGAATCCCGCGCCGCGCCCCTTCACGACGTCGAGGATCAGCTGCGTGTGCTTCCAGAGTTCGAACTGGTCGCCGTTGATCCAGATGCGGACCTCCGGAAGCGGGGCGGGCAGATCGACGATGCCGACCAGCACATCGCGCTGACCGACGCGGAACTCACCGACCGGATAGCACATCGGGGCCGACCCGTCACAGCATCCGCCTGACTGGTGGATCATCAGACCGCCGTGCAGTTCGGTCAGTTTCGTGAGGAGTTCGACGGCGGCCGGGGTCGCCGTGACACGGTCGGGGGCGGTGGACATGGCCGTCGTCCTTTCATCGGTGGGTACGTATCGAGCGTATGCGGATCGGAGCTCGCCCGGGCCGGGTTCGCCGGCCCGGGCGAGGGTCTGTCGTGGGTCGACCGGGGTGGAGTAGGTCTCGATTCCGCTCGACCGGCGGGACTAGAAGAAGCCCTTGGCGCTCTGCGCGTAACCGACCAGGAGGTTCTTGGTCTGCTGGTAGTGCTCGAGCATCATCAGATGGTTCTCGCGGCCGATGCCCGACTGCTTGTATCCGCCGAAGGCGGCGTGCGCCGGGTAGTCGTGGTAGGTGTTGGTCCACACCCGACCGGCCTGGATGTCGCGGCCCGCGCGGTAGGCGGTGGCGCCGTTGCGGCTCCACACGCCGGCACCGAGACCGTACAGGGTGTCGTTCGCGATCGAGATCGCCTCGTCGTAATCGGTGAACGACGCGACCGACAGCACCGGTCCGAAGATCTCCTCCTGGAAGATGCGCATGTTGTTGCTGCCCGCGAACACGGTCGGCTGGATGTAGAAGCCGTCGGACAGGTCGCCGCCGAGGTCGGCGGGCTCGCCGCCGGTGAGGACCGTGGCGCCCTCCTCGCGGCCGATCGACAGGTACGAGCGGATCTTCTCCCACTGGTCGCTCGAGGCCTGCGCACCCATCATCGTGTCGGTGTCGAGCGGGTTGCCCTGCTTGATCGACGCGACCCGGGCGACGGCCTTCTCCATGAAGTCGTCGTAGATGCCGTTCTGGACGAGGGCGCGGCTCGGGCAGGTGCAGACCTCGCCCTGGTTAAGGGCGAACATCGAGAAGCCTTCGAGTGCGCGGTCGAGGAAGCCGTCGTCGGCGCTCATCACGTCGTCGAAGAAGATGTTCGGGCTCTTGCCGCCGAGTTCCAGGGTCACCGGGATCAGATTCTCGGTGGCGTACTGCATGATCAGACGGCCCGTCGTGGTCTCGCCGGTGAACGCGATCTTGCGGATGCGCGGGCTCGACGCCAGCGGTTTGCCGGCCTCCACACCGAAGCCGTTGACGATGTTCAGCACGCCGTCGGGCAGCAGGTCGCTGATGAGACTCATCAGATAGAGGATCGACGCCGGGGTCTGCTCGGCGGGCTTGAGGACGATCGCGTTGCCCGCGGCGAGCGCCGGAGCGATCTTCCAGGTGGCCATCAGGATCGGGAAGTTCCACGGGATGATCTGGCCGACGACGCCGAGCGGCTCGTGGAAGTGGTAGGCGACCGTGTCGGCGTCGATCTCCGAGATGCCGCCCTCCTGCGCGCGGATCGCTCCGGCGAAGTAGCGGAAGTGATCGATCGCCAGGGGGATGTCGGCGGCGAGGGTCTCACGGACGGCCTTGCCGTTCTCCCAGGTCTCGGCGACGGCGATGCTCTCGAGGTTCTCCTCCATGCGATCGGCGATCTTGTGGAGGATCAGCGCGCGCTCGGCCACCGACTTCTTGCCCCACGCGGGTGCGGCGGCGTGCGCGGCGTCGAGCGCCAGATCGATGTCCTCGGCGGTCGAGCGCGCGACCTCGCAGAACGTCTTGCCGTCGACCGGCGACGGGTTCTCGAAGTACTGGCCCTTGACCGGTGGGGTCCACTTGCCGCCGATCCAGTTGTCGTAGCGGGACTGGTAACTCATGACGGAACCGGTGGTGCCGGGCTTCGCGTAGACGGCCATCTGATGACTCCTTCGTCGTGTCACATCTTCGGTCACTGAGTGATGTGAAGCACACGATAGGCCGCGGATGGTTGCAGTGACGTTGCAATGCGGCGACGGCCTTCAGGCTTTCCTCATCGCCACGAACTAGGATTCCCCTGATGCCTACTCCGACCACAGCGCGCGCTCGGACGTACGCGATCATCGCGGCCGTGGCCGGGGCGATCGCGATCGTCGCCGCGATAGCCACACCGTTTCTGCCGGTCACGCAGCATGATGCGACGATCGATTGGCCCGCCGGACAACAACTGGAACCGGCCAACGGCTCGGTCGTCGCCCCGCTGACGACGCAGACTCCCGCCGGGCTCGACATCACGATCGGCTGCGACACGCTCACCCGACAGACCGATCCGGCGACGATCGTCTCGACGATGCCGTCGTCGGCCGAGGGGTTCCGCGACAACGCGTTGTCGATCACCGCGTCGCGCACCGGAGCCTCGGTGACCGTCCGCGGCACCGAGGTCGCAAGCGCGAGCAGGGACGAGCTCGCCCGATGTAAAGAGCTGCACGTGTGGACCGACGGGCCCACGGTGTTCGCTCGGTTCATCGGACTCGGCCCGGCCGTGACCTCCGACGACGCACAGAAGCCACTGGTCGCGGGCGTGTTCACCTCCCTCGACGCGGCGCAGGTCGAGGACGCGCAGAACTCCGGCCTCGCCGTGCACGTCGACGTCGACAACCGGTTCGACGTCACCCCGACGGTCGTCAAGTGGCTGGTGCTGGTGATCGGCGTGATCGCCGCCGTCGTCGCCCTGTTCGCGGCGTACCGACTGGACGTCCTCGGCGGGTACCGTCACCGTTTCGCCCCGGCCGGTCGCTGGCGACTGCTGATCCCTCGTCTGGCAGATGTCCTGGTGACCCTCGCGCTGGTCGTCTGGCACTTCCTCGGGGCCGGCTCGTCCGATGACGGCTACATCCTGACGATGGGTCGGAACGCCTCCGACGCAGGCTATTTCGGCGACTACTACCGCTGGTTCAACGTGCCCGAGGCGCCGTTCGACTGGTACTACGCGTTCCTGCACCACTGGTCGGAGATCTCGAGCGCCGCCGTCTGGATGCGATTGCCCGCGCTGGTCGCCGGCCTCGTCTCCTGGTTCATCCTCTCCCGTGTGCTCCTGCCACGACTGGGTGTGGCGCTGCGTCGCTCCCAGCTCGCGACCCTCACCGCGGCCGCCGTCTTCGTGGCGTTCTGGATGCCGTTCGCGAGCGGTCTGCGCAGTGAGACGATCATCGTGCTCGGCTCGCTGCTCACCTGGTGGATGGTGGAGCGGACGGTCTCGACCCGCCAGCTCCTGCCCGCCGCGCTCGCCGCGCTGTTCGCCGGACTCACTCTGGCCGTCGCTCCACACGGACTCATCGCGGTGGCCGTGCTCATCGCGGGCAGCCGCCCCATGCTGCGCGCGGTCCGCGCCCGCCGTCGCGATGTGGCGCTGGCGTCGTTGGTCGCGCCGGTCCTGGCCGCCTGCGCGCTGGTGGTGTTCGTCGTGTTCCGCCAGCAGACCGTCGCCACCGTGCTCGAAGCGACCCGCGTGCGCTACGTGATCGGACCGACCGCCGACTGGTACCAGGAACTGCTGCGCTTCTACTTCCTGACCCTCTCGCACGACGACGGCGCCCTCGCCCGCAGGCTCCCGGTGCTGCTGCTCATTTTGGCGCTGCTCGCGACGCTCGCGGTCCTGCTGCGGCGCAAGCACATTCCGGGCATCGCCCGCGGCCCCGTATGGCGTCTGGTGGGTGCCACACTGCTGACCGTGCTGCTCCTCGCGTTCACCCCGACCAAGTGGACCGTCCAGTTCGGCGTCTACACCGGGCTCGGGTCGGCGCTGGCCGCCGTCGTCGTGGTGATCATGGCGCAGCAGGCGGGACGGTCCACCCGCGACTTCTGGATCTACCTCGCCGCCTTGATGCTCGCCTGCGCGGGTGCGACGGCCGGCGCCAACGCGTGGGGCTGGAGCTTCGACCTGGGCATCTCCTGGTCGGACAAGATCCCGGGCCTGGCCGGACAGCCGCTGCCCACCCTCGTCCTCGTGTTGACCGGCCTCTGCTTCCTCGCGGCCGTCTGGTGCCATGTGCGTCCGCCGCGCGAACCCGCCCACCCGACCGGGTGGCGACGCGCGATGCTGTCGGCGCCGATGCTGATCATCGTCGTCGCGCTGCTGCTGGCCGAGTTCGCGCTGTTCGCGCGCGCGGCCGTCGCCCGCTCGGACACGTACACGCACGTCAGCGCCGACCTGCGGTCGCTCACCGGAGACACCTGCGGAATGGCCGACGACGTCTTCGTCGAACCCGACTCCAATGTCGGCATGCTGACCCCGATCGGCACCGACGACCCGTCGAAGGCGCTGGCGGGCGACTCGCACGGGTTCACGCCGAACGGTGTCGCCGACGACCTGGTGCCGGACAACATCGGGATCGGCGCGGGCACCATTCACACCGGACGCAAGGTGTCGCAGAGCTTCTCGGTGACGCTCGGCACGCCCGGGACCACCGGCGGGCGCGGACCTGAGACGGTCAACGGGTCCACCGCAGCACTGCCGTTCGGGCTGAATCCGGCCACCACGCCGGTGCTCGGCAGCTACGGGTACGACGACGGGACCGCGACGCTCACCTCCTCGTGGTACGAGCTGCCCGACCGGAACGTGTCACCGCTGCTGGTGATCTCGGCCGCCGGATCGATCTTCTCCATCGATGGGGACGACGCCGAGCGTCCCGGACGATCACTGATCGTCGAGTTCGGTCGCCAGGACGGAAGCGGCTTCACCAAGGTCGGGCAGGCCGTTCCGATCGACCCGGACTGGGGCGCCAACCGTCCGTGGCGCAACCTGCGCGTACCGATGGACCAGGTGCCCGCCGGGGCCACCGCGATGCGGATCGTGGCCGACGACTCGAACGTCAATCCGGACGAGTGGCTGGCGTTCACCCCGCCGCGCGCACCGCGCCTGAAGACGCTCGACGCACTCGTCGGCCACGATCAGCCGGTGTTGCTCGACCTGTCCGTCGGCGCCCAGTTCCCGTGCCAGCAGCCGATGACCGCGCGCGACGGTGTCTGGGACGTCCCGGGCTGGCAGATCTCGCCCGATCAGATCACGGCGGGTTCCAAGTCCAAGTCGTGGCAGCACGTCTCGGGCGGCGGCGTCGAAGGCGCCGTCGACGCGGTGACCAAGCCGTCGACCGCGTCCAGCTATCTGAAGAACGACTGGCATGAGGACTGGGGTGCGTTGATCAAACTGACGCCCCTGATGCCGGACGCACCGGCCGCGCGTGTGAGCACCGGCGCCTCGAAGGCATGGGGCTGGCACCGGACCGGACCGATCAGGGCGGTGTCGCCGAATGAGTGAAGTGGAGAACGTGGAAATCCCGCAGGACGTCGTCGAACCGACGGCTGGGCCCAGCGCCCGGACCGTGAAGATCGCCAAGATCGTCGCCGTCGTCGCCGGTGCGCTCGGCGTGCTCCTGGCGATCGTGGCGCCGATCCTGCCGGTCTCGTACACGCAGACCGAACTGAACTGGCCGCAGGCCACGGGCCAGAGCTCGACACCGGTCGTCGAGTCGGTCGCGGCGCCCAACGTCTCGTACGCGCCGGTTGACATGGACCTGTCGGTGCCGTGTCGACTCGCCGCGGACCTGCCGGCGAACGGGGGCGTGCTCCTGTCGACGGTTCCCGCGGCGGGTGAGGAGGCGGGGACCGTCGGATTGTTCGTCCGCGCGACCGCCGACCGGATCCTGGTGACCCAGCGCAACGCGGTCGTGCTCAACGTGCCGCGCGCTCCGGCGCAGGCGTCGGCCGACTGCCGCATCCTCTTCCACGCGGACACCTCCGGAACCCGGGGATCGGTCGAGGGATTCACCGCCGACGGTGCGCAGACCACCTTCTCCTCGGACGATCCGAAGTCGCGTCCGCAGATCATCGGCGTCTACACCGACCTGCCGAAGACCGCCGACACCGAGGGGCTGAGCTACCACTCGACCGTCGACACGCGGTTCATCTCCACCCCCACCACGCTCAAGGGCGCCCTGCTGATCTTCGGCGTCCTGATGACGGTGCTGTCGATCGTCGCGTTGGCCGTCCTCGACGCGCGTGACGGTAAGAAGCTGCGGCGCATGCTGGCACGCGGCTGGTGGCGCCCGACGGTGCCCGACGTCCTGGTCACCGCGGTCCTGATCGTCTGGCTGTTCATCGGCGGCAACACCGCCGACGACGGCTACCAGGTGACGGTCGGTCGGATCGCGCCCGGCGCGGGCTATCTGGACAACTACTATCGTTACTTCGGCGTGCCGCAGGACCCGTTCGGCTGGCACTACCAGTACCTCTCACTGTGGATGCAGGTCAGCACCTCGGTGCCGTGGCTGCGTCTGCTCCCGCTGCTGTTCGGCCTGGCCGGATGGTTCTTGATCAGCCGGTTCGCGCTTCCCCGTCTGGGACGCGCGGTGCGGACCTCGCACGCCGCGTACTGGGCCGCGGCGCTGGCCTTCCTAGCCGTCTGGCTGCCGTTCAACAACGGCCTGCGCGTGGAGCCCGCGATCACCGTCGGCATCCTCGCCACCTGGATCCTCGTCGAACGAGGCATCGCGACCGGACGCCTGGTGCCGTGGGCGCTGGCCATCGTGGCCGCCGCCCTGACGTTGACGATCCACCCGGTCGGGGCGATCGCCGTCGTCGCACTGGTCGCCGGACTGCGTCCGCTGTTCGCCCGGCTCCGCTCGCGCAGCGGCCGCGACGGCTGGCTGCCGATGCTGATGCCGCTGTTGGCCTCCGGCCTGGCGATCCTCTACGAGATATTCGCCGATCAGACGCTCGCGTCGATCATGGAGGGCGTCAAGGTCCAGGGCATCGTCGGACCCACCAACAAGTGGTGGAACGAGGGCATGCGCTACTACGTGCTGCTCAACCCGACACCGGACGGCTCCATCGCGCGCCGGATCGGCGTGTTCGTGACGATCCTCGCCGTGCTGCTCATCGTCCTGGTCCTGCTCAGCAGGCGACGGGTGTCGGGCATTCCGAGCTTCCCGCTGTGGCGGCTCATCGCCGTCACCGCGGGCGCCGTGGTGGTCCTCGCGTTCGTGCCGACCAAGGCCACCCACCAGCTGGGCTCCATCGCCTGTCTGACCGGTGTGCTCGCGGCCGCCGCGACGGCGATGGTCCGCCCGGCCGTCCTGACCCGGCGCTGCAACCGCACGTTCTTCGCCGCGGCCGCCGTCTTCGCGCTCGCCGTCTCGTTCGCCGGACGGAACCAGTGGTGGTACGTCGGCAGCTACGGCATTCCGTGGTCGGACGACACCCCCCACTTCCACGGCATCGGCCTGTTCTGGCCGATCCTCGTCGTCGCCGTCCTCATCGCGCTGTACGGCGCGTGGCAGTACTACCGCGACGATCAGCGGGAGCAGACCGGTGCCGAACCGGTGCGCGACAGCGGTGGACTCCTCGGACGGATCCCGACGTACTCGCTGTCGATCGTGTGCGCCGTCGTGCTGCTGTTCACGTTCGCCTCGTTCGCCAAGGCGGCGCGCAGCGACTCGTGGACCTGGACCAGCTCGAACATCGACTCGTTCCGCGGCAAGCCGTGCGCCCTCGCCGAGGACGTGCTCGTCGAGGCCGACCCCAACCAGGGACTGCTGCGGCCCGCCGAGGTCGCGGGGCAGCGGAACATGAGTGTCGCGGCCGCGCTGGCGGGCGAGTCGGAGGGTTTCACCCCCGACGGCGTCTCGTCGAACCTGGAGGCGGATTCGAGCGACTCCGGTGAGGAGTCGAGCGGCGCCATCCAGCAGACCGGCGACGACCAGGCGACCGACGACTCGCAGGACTCGTCGTCGGGTGACACCAGCGGCGGCACCGTCAGCACGCGCGGCGTGAACGGATCGTCGGTCAAACTGCCGTTCGGCCTGGATCAGCGCCAGGTGCCGGTGCTCGGCACCTTCGGGTCGCCGAACGGCCGCGGCCACCTGACCTCCGGGTGGTACCAACTGCCCGAGCGCAGCGACGCGGCTCCGCTGGTCACCATGTCGGTGGCCGGCACGATCGAGTACACCGACGAGTGGAACGTGGTGAACCCGGGCCAGAAGGTGCGTCTCGAGTTCGGCCGGGTGGAGCCGGACGGCAAGGTCACGACGGTCGCTTCGATGACGCCGCTCGACGTCGGCGGCGCGCCCGAATGGCGCAATCTGCGGTTCCCGTTGAAGGATGCGCCGCCGCGCGCCAGCGTGGTGCGGATCGTCGCCGACGACGTCTCGCCTGCGCCCGCGCAGTGGGTGGCGGTCACGCCGCCGCGCGTCACCGATCTGACCGTGTTGAACACGCTCGTCGGCAGCGACGCCCCGGTGCTGTTGGACTGGGAAGTCGCCCTGGCGTTCCCGTGCCAGCGCCCGGCCGCCGCGGTCGACGGGATCCTCGAGGTCCCCGAGTGGCGGATCACACCCGACGCCGAAGGCGAACGCGTCAACTCGCAGCGCTGGATGGCGGGAGACTACGGCGGCCCGCTCGGCATCACCGAGAACATGCTGCAGTCGATCCAGAAACCGGCGTACCTGCGCAACGCGTGGGCCAAGGACTGGGGCACCCTGCGCCGGTTCGTCCCCCTCGTCCCGCAGCAGAACGCGAAGCTCGACCTCAGCGAGGTCCCGCACAACGGCCTCTGGACGCCGGGACCTATGCGGCCGTACAAGAACTGAGGTCCGTCCGCTGGTCGGGTAGGCGGAGGGGCCGTCCTACGGTGGAGCCGTCTTCACGGGAACTCGATGAGTCCGCGAATGATCGTGCCGGCCTCTTGGTCGACATACCCTTGATTGACTTGGTCCAGGGTGTACCGGTGGCTGATCAGGCGGTCTAATTCGAGCCTGCCTTCCGCCCATAGCCGCAGGAACAGCGGGATGTCGGATTGCGGGTTGCACTGGCCGAACAGAACACCTTGAATTCGGAGGACGTTGTACGCCAGGAGTCCAACGGGCAGTGCGACCGCGATGTCGGTCGGCACGTCGCTGAGGCCGACCACGGCGAGCGTGGCGCCCTTGCCCGCGCATCCGGCGGCCCGGCCGACGGTCGCAGCGTCCATGACTCCAGAGCAGACGATCACGGAGTCGGCTCCCGTTCCCGCGGACAGTTCCTGCGCCCACCGAGCGGCCTGCGTAGCGTCATCGGTGGCCCTGGTTGCGCCGACGCTCAGCGCGAACTCCCGTTTAAAGGGCACCGGATCGACGACGATGATGTGGCTGGCGCCCGCGTGCGCCGCGCCTTGCACAGCGTTGACGCCGATTCCGCCTGCGCCGAAGACGACGACGACATCGCCAGGGGCAACCTCCGCAGCGTTGACTGCCGCACCCCACCCGGTGGGGACCCCGCACGACAACAGGGCGGCCACGTCGAGGGGAATGCTCGTGTCGATCTTGACGAGCGAGCGCTGCGAGACGACCATCCGTTCGGAGAAGGTCCCCAGAGCGCAGAATCCGCCGACTCCCTCACCGTTGCGTTCAAAGCGGTAGGTGCCGTCGGCCATCAGCCCGGTGCCTGCGTTTGCGCCCCAGTCGCACAGATAGGAGCGCCCGGTGGCACAGTATCGGCACGTGCCGCACGACGGAATGAACGAGTACACGACGTGGTCGCCGACCTGAACACGATCGACACCGTCGCCGACCGCTTCGACGATTCCGGATCCCTCGTGGCCGCCGACGATCGGGTAGGTTCCCATGCCGCCCATGTGCTTCAGATGTGCATCGGAGTGACACATGCCGGCGAACTTGTTCGCGACGCGCACCTCGCCCGGCCCGGGTTCAAGGAGGTCGATCTCTTCGACCGCCCACTCGTGGCCGGGGCCCTCAAGAACTGCTGCTTTGATCTTCATTCGTCAATCCTGTGGTCGGAGGGGCGAGTGCTCTTGCCGATACGAACGCTCGCGGACGGGTTCGAAGCGAGCTGTGGAAAACACTCGGCGGGAGAATATTCCGCACAATTATAACAATCAGTTATCTGTATATATGAGTGAGTTGCGCAACATCGGTCCGCCGGGAGGTGTCGACGGACTGGAACGCTCGGTGGAGGTCGGCGACGCCGAGATCTGGTTCGATGTCCGTGGAGGCGGAGATCGAACCGTAGTCCTCGTGCGTGGCCAGCAAGCGCATCACGGATGGTGGCGCGGGGTGATGCAAGAGCTCTCGGGCGAGTGTCGTCTTGCTCTTCTCGACGGATATCCGGCCTGACTTGCGGGATGTGGCTGCGGCCTACGCGGTGCGAGAGGCGGATTGCGGATGGACGTGGAAGTACGACCAACAGGGGGTGCCGGGATCGCCGACGGGTTGGCGAAACGCTCGGTTGCGTCGATGCTCCGGCTCAGTACGTGTGGGTGCAGTAGGGCGGTGTCGTGCGCGGTGGCACCGTCGACTATCTGTGAACGATGTCCGCCGCAGATCGGATCGCGGTCAGCGAGCTGGCCGCGATCCTCACCATCACGTGCTTTTCGAAGCATTTGTCCGCTGCGCATCGGCTATCGGTGCGGCCGCTCGCTGCTGACCTCAAGTGTGGATCGGTGTTGCGACACAGACCCTCGAATGGTTATATTAGATAACTATTAAAGTTCGAGCCGAGGAGCTACTCGTGACTTCTGCTGTCATCGTCGACATCATCCGTACCGGATCGGGTAAAGGAAAGCCGGGCGGTGCGCTGTCCGAGATGCATCCGGCGGTGATGTTATCGCAGGTCATCCGCCTACTCGTTGAGCGAAACGGCCTCGATCCTCAGCTGGTGGATGACGTGATCGCCGGCTGTGTCGGGCAGGTCGGCGACCAGTCGCTCAACATCGCGCGGACCGCAGTTCTTCACGCGGGATTCCCCGAGTCCGTCCCCGGCACCACGATCGATCGTCAGTGCGGTTCGAGCCAGCAGGCCGCCCACTTCGCGGCCCAGGCGATCATCTCCGGCGCCCAGGACATCGTGATCGCGGGCGGTGTGGAGTCGATGAGTCGCGTCCCGATGGGTGCCGCGGCGCTGCCGGGAACCGACCCGCAGGGACCGCTCGCCGAGCGCTACCCGGCGGGTCTCGCGCACCAGGGCATCGGCGCCGAGCTCATCGCGGCGCGCCGGAACATCAGCCGTGAAGAGCTGGATGCGTTCTCGGCGCGCTCTCATGAGCGTGCGGCTGTGGCTTTCGCCGAGGGGGCGTTCGCCGACGAGATGGTGTCGGTCACCCTGCCCGGCGGTTCCACTCACCTCGTCGACGAGACGGTTCGGCCGACCACCACTGCCGCCGGACTCGCCGGGCTCACGTCGGCGTTCTACAACGAGCAGTTCGCGAAGCGGTTTCCCGAGATCACCTGGGCCATCACGCCCGGCAACTCGTCGCCGCTCACCGACGGAGCGTCGGCCGCACTCATCATGAGCGAGGAGAAGGCCGCCGAACTCGGTCTCAAGCCGCGTGCGCGATTCCACACGTTCGCAGTGTCGGGTTCGGACCCGCTGGTCATGCTCGATGGCGTCATCCCGGCGACGAAGCAGGCCCTCGCGAAGTCGGGGCTGTCGATCGGGGAGATCGACGCCTATGAGGTCAACGAGGCGTTTGCGCCGGTCCCGCTGGCGTGGGCGCGTGAGTTCGGTGCCGACGAAGCCAAGCTGAATCCGCGCGGTGGAGCGATCGCACTCGGACATCCGCTCGGCGGCTCGGGTACGCGCCTCATGGCGACGATGGTGAACTACCTGGAACAGACTGGTGGTCGCTACGGTCTGCAGACGATGTGCGAGGGCGGCGGCATGGCCAACGCCACCATCATCGAGCGCATCTGAGCGCGGTCTCATGCAGAAGCCCGGCGTCGACGATCGACGTCGGGCATCCGCGATTCCGGGGCGTGCGGGCATAGAGTCAAGAAGTAAATCATTGTGCTGATGAGGTGTCGACATGACCGAGGAATTTTCGAACGACGTTGCCGCACCGGACTTCTCGAATTCGCGTGCGCGGGTGCACGGCCCCGGGCAGTCTGCACCGGGACGACGTCCGGGGTCGATTCGTCGCACCACGACGATCGACATGCGCTGGGCGGACGGGTGGGGCACCGACCTGTACCTCGACGGTCGCGGGCGAGATCTGCGGACGGCCGAGGACCGCTCGACGAAGACCCTCGCGACGAGCCGGATGCGTCTCGACGTCGATCCGCGGCGGAACGTTCTGCGGATAGAAGCCGAGCCCGGGCGTCCTGGGATCGAGCATCTGGTCGGCGGCGGGGCGGGCAGCGGCTTCCGTCGACGGCTCGGCGATGCCGTGCCATCGATCACCGGTCACGATCCGGTGGATCTGATGCTCGACGACGTCCCCGGTGCGACCCTCGTCTCGGGGTTCGCCTTCGCTCAGTGGTACCCGATCGAACAACTTCTCGCCGACGTGCCGAGGTCGCCCGGGCCCGCCCGGCGCACGATGGTCGGTATCTGCACCGGCTTCATGCCGGGATCGAGTGGACTGGCCCCCGACGGGACCTCGCGTTGGACACATCGCACGCGGCCGGTGGAGCCGCTCGACTCAGTCCCGGACCCGCTCGCCTGGCACGACCTCGCCGAGATCGCCGAGGTATCGATGCGGCGGGCACGGCGGATCGATGTGTGGCGAGACGGTTCGACGGCGTACGTCGACGCGATGTTCCAAGACAGTGCGACCCGCCCGACCGGGAGTCGGATCGCAGTACACGAGTACGGTTTACGCGCGAGCGCAGATCTGGAAACCGGGCGACTCGCGTCGGTGACGCCCGAAGCCCATGTCCTCCCGTACGCCGAGTGTCCGCTTGCAGTGCTCAACGTCGATCGTCTGATCGGAACGCCGATGGCCGACCTGCGGAGCGCGGTGCTCGACGAGCTGAGCGGAACGGCGGGATGCACGCACCTCAACGATGCGCTGCGTGCCCTCGCTGACGTGCCGTATCTGTCGAGTCAGCTGGCCTGAACCTCGTTCGCGTCGAGCAGTCGGTGGGTCTGCGCCGACATCGGCGCCGTGAGCATGTGGACCCACCCGTCGATGGAGTTGCTCAGCTGGACCTCGCTGATCGGGTGGCCCGATCGAGCGTGCTCGCTCAGCAGGTTCAGCACACTGTTGTACATCTGGAAGGTCCGTCCCCGCTGGATCCGGTCCGGTATGTCGCCTGCGGCGGCGTCGACGATGAGTTCCATCAAGTCGGCCGTCCAGTCGTAGACGTCCGGCGGCCAGTAGTTCTTCGTCGCCCGAGGGTTCTCGCTCAGGCGCGCGAGGAACGGCGTGAACATCGACCCGGACGCGATCGATTCGACGAGTGGATCGACGACGAGCCGCACGGCGGTTCGTGGGTCGTGCTCCGTTCCGGTGTGCCGGGCGTCGTTCAGAAGCTCGGTTCGCCTGCGAACGAGATCGTCGCTACGCCAACGGATGAGTGCCTGGATCAAGCCGAGTTTCGAACCGAAGTGGTACGAAATCACCGACGTGTTCGACTGCCCCGCCGACTCGCGGATCTCCCGCAGTGTCGCACCCTCGACGCCGCGCTCGGCGAACAGCCGTTCGGCGGCCTCCATCAGCGCGATCCGTGTGGCCTCCCCTGTCACGTGTGCTCGTTTGGCCACGGTTCACGTCCCTTCGCCGGCCGTATCAGTGTGCCATCGAAAAATATAATAGAAAGTTATTAAAAAGTCTTGCTCGAATCCGTTAGACGAATATACTGTTTGACGAGCGGTTCGCACTAGCGCGAGCCAAGGAATGCGTGGAGGAATGCACATGACCAAGATGTGGACCAACTCGGGCGACTCTCACTTCCTCGAGCCGGACGATGTGTGGACATCGCGACTCACGAAAGAGATGGCCGATCTCACACCGAAGTCGGAGAAGGATCCAGACGGAGAGTGGGAGACGGTCTCGGTCGATGGCCAGACGTTCCGTCGCAAGCTTCCGACGTCGGCAGCGGCGGAGTTCCTCGAGGAGAGCCACCGGCCGCAAGGGGTCCGCGATCCGCGGGCGCGACTAGCCGACCTCGATAAAGAAGGTGTGTGGGGCGAGGTCATCTTTCCAAGCCTCGGCATGTGGGCGTCGACGTTCCGCACCCCGGAGCTGCTGAAGGCGTGCATGCGGGCCAGCAACGAATACGCACGTGACGAACTGGCGCCCGTCTCCGACCGCTATGTCGTCACCGGACAGGTGTCCACCCTGCGCGTCGAGGACGCGGTCGGCGAGATCGAGTGGTTGGCGGAGAACGATTTCAAGGCCGTCTTCCTGCCGACGACGCCCCATCCGTCGGCACCGGACTGGCACCGCAACGACTGGGAGCCGTTCTGGGACATCTGCGATAAGGCAGGCATCATCCCGGCGTTTCACATCGGCACCGATCCGGTCGACATGGCCGCGGCCGGTGCAGGGGTGGTCTACCGCGGACCGGGCGGTGCGGTCATGAACTACACGGAGACCACGTTCTCCGGGCAGCGCGCGGCGATGAAGCTCGTCGCATCCGGTGCGCTCGACAGGCATCCGAACCTGCGGGTCCTGATCTCCGAGGGCGGCGCGACGTGGATTCCGTTCCTCGGCGACCGTCTGCTCGAAGGCTACCGTCAGCACCACATGGCGGTCCGTCCCAAGCTCAGTCGGGATCCGAAGGAGATCTTGATGACGCAGGTGTACGCATCGTTCCAGCACGATGAGACCGCGGTCGCCGCATGCGAGGCGATGGGCTACAACAACGTCATGTTCGGATCGGACTACCCGCACATGGAGGGGACATTCGGCCACACGCAGAAGACCCTCGAAGGACTGTTCGCCGACGCGAAGCCCGAGACCACCCTGCGGATCACGCAGGGCGCGTTTTACGAGCTCTTCCCTGACGTCCCGTCGGTGCCCGCGAGCACCGACGTCATCGAGGGATGATCCGGCCATGACACAGTCCACCGGGCTGCGCGACGTCGCCATCGTCGGCGTCGGCGCGACTCCCTACTACAAACGCGGAGAGAGTTGGCCGCAGACGACGACGCAGATGGCGTGCGAGGCGATTCTCGCCGCGTGCGAGGATGCGGGCGTCTCGGTCAAGGACATCGACGGCTTCGCCTACTACTCGGGTGCGGGCGCAGGCTACGGCGAGAAGATGGACACCGCGGATTTCATGGAGACTCTGGGCATCCCCGAGGTCACCTTCACCGCGTCGCTGACCTCGGGTGGCGGCGGCTCGGCCGGATCGATCGGACTCGCCCGCGCAGCGATCGTGGCAGGCGACGCGACGATGGTCGTCACGGTGATGGCGCTGCAACAGTCCAGACAACGCCTCGGCACCGTCTTCGCGGCGGTCGCGCCGGATCCGGTCAATTCGTTCCTGCAGCCGAGCGGACTCGCCGGTCCGGGACACCTGATGTCGGTCCTCGCACGCAGGCACATGTATCTGTACGGAACCCGCCGGGAGGCGTTCTGCGAGATCGCGATGGCCGAACGGCA
Organism: Gordonia humi; assembly: GCF_014197435.1. Lineage (NCBI taxonomy): Bacteria > Bacillati > Actinomycetota > Actinomycetes > Mycobacteriales > Gordoniaceae > Gordonia > Gordonia humi. The sequence goes on along the minus strand of NZ_JACIFP010000001.1, from coordinate 458,764 downwards.
GAACGCTCAGAATCGTCCGAAGGCGCGTTTTCGCGGTACGCCGTTGACCAAGGAGGACTACTTCGGGGCACGCATGATCGCCGAGCCGCTGTGCCTCTACGACTTCTGTCAGGAGACGGACGGTGCGGTGGCCGTCCTGACCACGTCGATCGATCGAGCGCGGGATCTGAAGCAGAAGCCGGTACCGCTCGTCGCCGCGGCGCACGGCGGTACCAAGGAGTGGGGGCGAGCATTCGCCTGGATGGGTATGCCCGACGAGTACTTCGCGTCGGCGGGCAATAAGCCGATCGCCGATCGGCTGTACCGCCAGTCGGGGTTGACGCCCGGTGACATCGATGTCGCGCTTCTCTATGACCACTTCTCTCCGATGGTTCTCATGCAACTCGAAGACTATGGTTTCTGTGAGCGCGGCGAAGGAGGCGCCTTCGTCGAGTCGGGTGCGATCCGCTATTCGCCGACGCCGAACAAGGGCACGATCCCAGTCAATACCCACGGCGGGCAGCTGTCGGAGGCATACATCATCGGGATGACGCACATCGTCGAAGGCGTGGAGCAGATGCGTGGTACGGCGATCAATCAGGTCGCGGGTGCCGAGCATGCACTCGTCACGGGCGGGCCGGCGTCACTGCCCGTCTCCGGCATCATTCTAGGAAGGGACAGCTGATGGCGACAGCGACAGCGCTGCCCGGCGAGACCGTGCGGATCACGACGAGCCCGACGACGGAACCGTTCTGGGAGGCCGCGAAGGAACGTCGCCTGGTGGCTCCGAAATGCGCCGACTGCGCCACGTTCCGGTTGCCGCCCACCCCGTACTGTCCCGAATGCCAGTCGGCCCGGGTCGACTGGACTGAGTTGGCAGGCGAGGCCGAGGTCTACAGCTTCGCGGTGGTTCACGGGTTTCCGGGACTCCCCGATGTGACACTGGTCCCGGTGGTCGTCGATCTGCCGGATGCCCCGGGTGCCCGGCTGGTCAGCAATGTGATCGATGTCGACTCCTCGGCCGTCTCGATCGGCATGAAGCTGACGGTCGACTTCCACCCCATCACCGACGGCTGGCTCCTCCCCGTGTTCCGGCCGGCATCGACAGAAGAAGGATCGAATGATGAGTGATCACGATGAGGACAACTCTCTGCACGAGAAGCCCCTCGAGTTCATGCAGTCCATCGCCAACACCGGCGGCAGTTGCGACGGTCAGGCCATCATCCCGACCGAGTCCGGCACCTACGACTGCTGGTGCTCGTGCGGTGAATGGCGCGTGGAGGCCGCGTCGACCGCCGAGGGACTGCACGGCGCGCGCGTGCACACCGGAAGTGTGCCCGCTTGACGTCCGCAGGCGAGCAGCCCGACCGCACGGTCCTCCTCACCGACACCGGTGAGCGGCCGTGGCGATCGGCCAACCTGTACGGCGGCGATGAGTACAGTGCCGCGTACGACGAGTTGACCAACGCCCTCGGCGACTTCTTGGATCGGCTCGCTGAAGCGAGGCCGGAGACCGAACTCATCGCGTCGATGACCGAGTCGTTGTCCGAGCTGGCTCGTGGTCTCGATCCGCTCGCGGTCGCCGAGCGTGATCGCGTCTTCGGTCGTCGGACCGATCTGGTGAGTCGTGGTCAGACGATGTCCCCGACGGTCGACCTCGCCGAGGTCGACGACCGTTCGGCCTCCGGAACGGTGTACTTCGGACCGTACTTCCTGGGTGGCAACGGTGCGGTGCACGGCGGGGCGATTCCGCTGGTCTTCGACGAGATCCTCGGACGACTGGCCAACGCGAGCGGGCGTCCACCGCAGCGCACGGCATACCTCAACACGGATTTCCGGTCGATCACCCCGGTCAACCGGACGCTGACCATCCGGGCTTGGCTGGTCAGCGAGGACGGACGCAAGCGAGTGTTGCGGGCAACCATCCACGACCAGGACATCCTGTGCGCCGAAGCGGAGGGACTGTTCATCGCACTGCGGCCGGGTCAGCCCTGACGCGTCTCGTGCGACGTGACATCTGCGTGTCGTGACTCTCTGAGGGCCGCGACACGCAGGATGTTCCGTCTGCGGGACACTCGGAGATCACGTCGTGGTCTCGCGTACCCGCACTACGCCTTCCTGGGTCGTGCTGGCCATGAGAACTCCGTCGCGGCTGAACAGGTGACCGCGAGTGAGTGCGCGGCCCCCGCCGGTCCAGACACCTTCTTGCTCGTACAGGTGCCACATGTCGGATCGGAACGGTGCGTGAAACCACACCGAGTGGTCCAGGCTCGCCAGCTGCAGGCCCGGCCGGTCGGTCGTCAGTGCGTGGGGCGGCAGCACGGATGACAGGAGGAACAGGTCGGACGCGTACGCGAATCCGGCGGCCTGGGACAGGGGATCGTCGGACAGTCGTTCGGCCGTCCGCACCCAGGCCTGCTGGAACGGTGGACGGGTCTCACCGCGGAGATTCGCGATGCGCGGATGCTCGTCCGGGAACTGGAAGTCGACGGCCACATTCTCACGGAGGCGGGCGAGCCAGTCTGCGCCCGCCGAGTTCGAACCGTCGGCGCCGTTGTCGAACTCGGTGGTCGCCGACGGCGGCGGTGCGTCGAATGTGGGCGTCTGATGGGAGAGTCCTGTCTCGGTCGCCTGGAACGAGACCGTCGCCAGAAGGATCACGTCGTCTCCTTGGATGGCGCGAACGGATCGAGTGGTGAAGCTGCGGCCGTCCCGAACCCGATCGACGTGGTATTCGATCGGTGTCTCCGGTCGACCGGGGTGTACGAAGGTGCATCGGATCGAGTGAACCGTCCGGTCGGGAGCGACAGTCCGACCCGCCGCTATCACCGCCTGCCCGACCGCTTGTCCACCGAAGATCCGCGGCACCGCACCGACGTACGAATGGCCCTCATACAGGTCGGTGCGTACGTCGTCGAGATCGAGTATCCGACCGAGTGGAGGGCGCGGGGTCGGCGGTGCGCTCACGGTGAGTTCAGTGGCATCAAACATAGTTATATAATAGAACTATTAAAGAAGATCTGGCGGAGCGAGTGGTCGATACGACGGATGGAGGTCCCATGGCAACGTCCGATGCGGCGAGTGGGCCGGCCGAACGGTGCGCGTCACCGTCTTTCGAGGATGTATCGGCGATCGATCGGATCGGTCGCGCGTCGTTCCGGTCGACGTACGTCGCGCCGACCGGCGGAGCGCTCTACGGCGGCCAAGTGATGGCACAGGCGTTGGTCGCGTGCGGGGCCACCGTCGCGGCCGACCGCGTTCCGCATTCGCTGCACGGTTACTTTCTGCGGCGCGGGAGCAGCGCCGAGCCGGTCGACATCTGGGTCGACACCGACAGCGACGGGCGGTCGTACTCCGCGCGCCGCGCGACGGTCCGGCAACGCGGGGAGACCATATCCACGATGTCGGTGTCTTTCCGTACCGACGTGCGCGGTGAGGAGTTCGGACCCGATCCGGTGGTATCAGTGGTGCCTCTCGAAGCGTGTCGAACGCTAACCACCGAACCGACGATCGCGATGGACGTCCGGGTGTACGAGTGGTCTGCGCGCGATAATTCGTTTCCGACCAGGTTCTGGGCGCGGCCCGCGGTGCCGTTGGTGCGGGACGATCCGTTGATGCACGCGGCGGCGATCGCCTATCTCTCCGACTACTCCACCGGACTAGTGCGCCGCATCGGCCACGAAGACCTCGGCCCCAGTCTCGACCACGCGATCTGGTTCCACGAGGTTCCGCAGTGGAACGACTGGATCTTCGTCGACCTGAGTCCCGGCCTGGTGAGGAGGCGGCGCGGATGGTATTCAGGGTCGATCGTCGCTGACGGCTCGATCGTGGCGAACCTGGCGCAGGAGATGGCCTACCACGAGCGGCGCTGAGGACGGGTCCGTCTGGATAAGCGACGAGCCGTGTCGAAACGGCTGCGGATGACGTGAGCGTGCTGTGAGGTATGACAGTCCGTTTCGGTACGTCTTCAATCTGACAAGAGGTCGTCGCTGCCGCGAATGCGGCGGCGACGACCTCTTGTCATTCCTGGGAGGGATTCTAACGCGGCGCGAAGCGCATACCGGCGTCCAGGCGCAGGCACTGCCCGTTGAGCATAGGATTCTCGACGATCGCCGCCGCGAGCTTGGCGTACTCGCTCGGGCGGCCCATGCGCTTGGGGAACGCGTTGCCCGCGACCAGCGGCCCGACGGCGTCCTCGGGCAGTCCGGCGACGGCGCCGGTCTCGAAGAGGCTGGGCGCGATGGCGAGCGCGCGGATGCCGTACGGGCCGAGGTCGCGGGCCATCGTGAGTGCCATGCCCGCGATACCGGCCTTCGCCGCGCTGTACGCGACCTGTCCGATCTGCCCCTCGAACGCCGCGATCGACGACGTGTTGATGATGACACCCCGCTCGCCGTCCTCATCGGGCTCCGACTCGGCCATGTGCGCGGCCTGAAGACGGTTCAGGTTGAACGTTGAGATCAGATTCAGATCGATGACGCTGCTGAAATCCTCCAGCGTGTGCGGACCCTTCTTGCCGAGAGTCTTGCCGACGATCCCGCCGCCCGCGGTGTTGACCGCGATGTTCAATCCGCCGAGCTGCTCGACCGCCTTCGCCAGTTGGACCTCGATCGCGCTGTGATCCGTGATGTCGCCGTCGATGAACACGCCGCCGATCGCCGAGGCGATCGCCTCACCCGCGCCGCCTGGCCGATCGACGATGGCGACCTTCGCGCCGCGCTCGGCCAGGAGTTCAGCACTGGCCCGGCCCATGCCGGAGGCGCCGCCGACGACGACCGCACGCTTGTCCGTGATGTCCATACTCTTGGTTCTCTCTTTCGTTTCGAGGAAGGGCGGTCAGAATCCGAGGTCGCGCCCGATGATGTCCTTCATGATCTCGGTGGTGCCGCCCAGGATGGTGCTGATTCGCACGTCCTGGTAGGCCTTGGCCACCGGGTATTCGAGCATGTAGCCGTAGCCGCCGTGCAGCTGCAGGCACTGGTCGACGACCTTCTTGTGCAACTCGGTGCACCACCACTTGGCTTTCGCGGCGTCCACGGCCGTCAGGGTGTCCTCCACGACCCGCTGGATGCAGTTGTCGATGTAGACTTGCGCGATGTCGAGTTCGGTGGCCATCTCGGCGATGGCGAACCGGTTGGCCTGGAACGACCCGATCTCCTGGCCGAAGGCGTGGCGGTCATGTGCGTACCGCACGGTCTGATCGAACACGGCGCGGGCACCGGCGATCGCGCTGATGGCGATCGACAGTCGTTCGGACGGCAGATTCTCCATCAGGTGGTAGAAGCCGCGGCCTTCGGTGCCGAGCAGGTTCGACGCCGGGACGCGGCAGTCGGCGAAGAACAGCTCGGCCGTGTCCTGTGCTCGATGGCCCATCTTGTCGAGTTTGCGACCGCGCTCGAATCCGGGAGTGCCGTCCTCGACCGCGATGAGGCTGAATCCCTTGTGGCCCGCGTCGGGATCGGTGCGGCACACGACGATCACGACGTCGGACAGGATCCCGTTGGAGATGAATGTCTTCTGGCCGTTGATCACCCACCTGTCGCCGTCCCGGACGGCCGAGGTTCGGATGCCTGCCAGGTCCGATCCGGCGGTCGGCTCGCTCATGCCGATGGCGAAGGTCTTCTCCCCGGCGGCGAGGCCGGTGAGCCAGCGCCTGCGCTGGTCTTCGGTCGTCAGACGCAGCAGATATGGCGCGATGATGTCGTTGTGCAAGGTGAGTGCGGGCCCGCTCAGTCCGGATGCGGCCAGTTCCTCGGCGACGATCGCGTTGTATCGGAAGTCATCGACGCCCAGCCCGCCGTACTCGTCGGGAACCGAGAATCCCATGACACCGGCCTGCGCGGCTGCCACGTAGACGCTCTTGTCGACCTGGCCGGCGGCCTCCCACCGCTCATGATGCGGGGCGACCTCTCGGGCGAGGAAGTCGCGGACGACCCCTCGGAACTCTTCATGTTCGGGGGTGTACACCGAACGGGGTGCGGGCATGGTTTTCCTCTCGTTCCTGTCTTTAGACAGCTTAATGATTAAACTGATTATGTGCTAGCGTCTACGGCAATCAGTTTCTGATGCCGTCGATCGGTGCGGCGTCGGTCGCATTCGCGAGATCACAAGGAGACGGCATGTCGAACGAAGTACTAGTCGAGCGTCGGGGCGGCGTTCAAGTCATCACGATCAACCGGCCCGAGGCCAAGAACGCGATCAACGGTGCTGTCGCACAGGGCGTAGCCGCCGCCGTCGACGAGCTGGAAGCAAGTGACGACCTCCGCGTCGGTGTGCTGACCGGTGCGGGCGGGACGTTCTGCGCCGGTATGGACCTCAAGGCGTTCCTGCGAGGTGAGACGCCGACCGTTGACGGCCGTGGGCTGGCAGGTATCACCCAGACACCTCCTCGTAAGCCGCTGATCGGGGCTGTCGAGGGATGGGCCGTCGCCGGGGGTTTCGAGCTTCTACTCGCCTGCGACATGGTGGTGGCCGCGCGCAACGCGAAGTTCGGAGTCCCCGAGGTGAAGCGGGCGCTGGTGGCCGGTGCGGGGGCGGCGATGCTGCTGCCGCAACGACTCCCGCAGGCGATCGCGCTCGAGATGTTGTTGACCGGCGATCCGATCACCGCCGAACGCGCCGCCACTCTCGGCCTGGTGAACCGCCTGACCGACGAGGGCGGCGCGATCGACGGTGCTCTCGAGCTCGCGGCGACCATCGCCGCGAACGGACCGCTCGCGGTTGCGGTGACCAAGCAGATAGCACGGACCGCGGGAGACTGGACGTTCGCGGAGGGCTGGGACAAGCAGAACGCGCTCATCGCACCGGTGATGACGTCTGAGGACGCGCGCGAAGGGGCCAGCGCCTTCGCGGAGAAGCGCGAACCGGTCTGGAAGGGCCGCTGACATGGACAGCCGTTCGCGATTCCGACAGTTGTTGGACGAGGCTCCCACTGACGCCGAGGCGATCGAGTTCGAGGAGCAGTGGCGGACGTGGGGTGACCTGCAGTCGATCGACCGGACACTGGACGCGTGGCTGACGGCCAACGGGTTCCCGGACGGGGCACGAGTCGGCATAGTCCTCGAGAACCGACCCGAGCATGTCGGGGTCCTCGTCTCGTTGATCGCGCGCAACCGGTGCATCGTCACCCTGAGCGGGCTGCAGCCTCCGCGACGTCTCTCCCACGACATCCAGCGGGCCGAGCTTCCGGTGGTGGTGGGTACTCGTGTGGCGCTCGCCGGCGAAGGCGTGATGGAAGCAGTCGGCGATGCGGCGGTTCTCGAACTGTCCGTGGACGGGGTGCGGGAGGTGAAGGGTCTCGGCGAGGTCCGGCCGAGCGACTCGTCGCCCGGCGTCATCGTAGAGATGCTGACCTCCGGGACCACTGGGCCGCCGAAGCGGGTGCTGATCCGCGAACGGCAGTTCGACACGGCGATCACGTCCAGTGTGCCCGCACCGCCGACCGACACGCTCTTTCGGCGCGGCGTGACGATGGTGGTGACACCGTTGGTGCACATCGGGGGATTCTGGGGTGCACTCGGGCCGCTGTACGCCGGCCGTCGGGTCTGCCTCATGCGAAAGTTCGAACTCGAGCCCTGGGTTCGAGCTGTCGAACGGCACCGGCCACGCGCGACAGGCCTGGTGCCCGCACTGCTGCGCACGATTCTCACCGAGAAGGTGCCCGCCGAGAAACTCAGGTCGATCGAGGTGGTGACCACCGGCACCACCGCGTGCCCGCCCGAAATGATCGACCAATTCCTGGAGGTCTACGGGATTCGAGTGCTGCCGACCTACGGGGCCACCGAGTTCGCCGGAGCTGTCGCCTACTGGACCAAGACGATGCACGAGAAGTGGTGGACGTCGAAGGCGGGCAGCGCCGGTCGGGCGATTCCGGGAGTGACTCTCCGGGTGGCCGACGACGATGGCGTAGATCTCGGGCAGGGGCGATCGGGCAGGCTGGAGATCCGCACCGCGCAGTCGCCGGTCGGCCCGGACGAATGGCTGCGTACCAGCGACCTCGCGATGATCGACGCGGACGGATTCTTGTGGATCCAGGGTCGCGCGGACGACGCGATCGTACGTGGTGGCTTCAAGGTGCATCCGGACACCGTGCGTAAAGTTCTGGAGTCGCATCCGGCGGTCGGGGAGGCCGCCGTGGCTCCGCTTCCCGACGACCGACTGGGACAGGTCCCGGTGGCGGCTGTGGAGTTGACCGACGACGCCGTGGTCGACGACCCGTCGGAATTGGTCAAGGAGTTGCTGGTCCGTTGTCGAGAGCAGTTGCTGCCGTATGAGGTGCCCGTCCACGTATCGGTTCTGCCGGAACTTCCGCGGACGCCGTCGTCGAAGGTGAGCCGCGTCGAACTGCTGGAGTCGGTGGCCCGGGACATGAAACGGGCGATCGCGGTATGACTGCTGCGGCCGCGCGGATGCCGACCACCCTCGGCGACGCCGTCGAGGAGGCGGTCCGAGCCCATCCCGACGCATCTGTGACGATTGTCAGCGATGAACGCCCGGCGATCGTGTCATTGGGCGGCGTCGGGCGGGAGGCGCGTGTGGTCGCCGCTTGGCTGCAGTCGATCGGCGTCGGACGCGGTGACGTGGTCGCGCTGCAACTGCCGAACTGGTCCGAGGGAATAGTGCTGCAAGCCGCCGCGATCCTCGTCGGCGCCACGATCGTACCGATCGTGCCGAACTACGGTCCGCGTGAACTGTCGTTCATTCTGCGTGACTCCGGCGCGAAGGTCGTCGCCCTGACGTCGTCGTTCCTCGGCAGGCGACGCCCGGTCACCGCGGCCGAGATCGACGCGCTCGCCGAGGTCGAGACGGTCGTGGTGCTCGGCGACGACGTCCCCGATGAGGCCGTCTCCTGGGCCGACGCGCACGCCGACGAGGCTGCATTCGTTGCGCCCGACCGCGATCCGGACGACTGCGCGCTGCTCGTCTACACCTCGGGGACCACTGGATCACCGAAAGGGGTCCGGCATACGCACCGGTCGCTGTTGGCCGACACGTTCTCGCCCGTCGTCGCCGGCAACGCCGGGCCGGGCACCTGCCACCTCGCGGTGTTTCCGCCGGGCCATATGGCCGGTGTCAACGGGCTGCTCCGCATCCTCGTGCTCGCAACTCCGACGGTGCTGATGGATCGATGGGACGCCGAGCGCGCCGCCGGACTCGTCGACGAGCACGCGGTGACGGCCACCGGCGGGGCGCCGGTGCATTTGGCGGACTTCCTCGACGCCCGCGATCGCGGCTCGGTTTCTCTCCGGACGCTCCGCGACTACCTGGTGGGCGGAGCGACGGTGCCCGAAGCATTGATCGCTCGGGCGGACGCGGCGGGCATCGTGGCGTATCGCGCGTACGGATCGAGCGAGCATCCGACCGTCTCGGCGGGATCGACAGCCGACCCGATCGACAAGCGGGCCGGTACTGACGGTCGCGTGCAGCCGGGCAACCGGGTACGCATCGTCGACGACGCCGGGCTCGACCTGCCGGTCGGTGTGGACGGAGACATTCTGACCTCGGGCGACGAACTGTTCGCGGGGTATCGGGACGGTTCTCTCGACGACGCGGCGTTCGATGCCGGCTGGTTTCGCACCGGCGACGTCGGGCATCTGGATGCCGAGGGGTATCTGACGATCACCGATCGCAAGAAGGACATCATCGTCCGCGGCGGTGAGAACATCGCGTCGCGGGAGGTCGAGGACGTGTTGGGTGCGCACCCGAGAGTGGCGGACGTCGCGGTGATCGCGGCGCCCGACCCTCGGCTCGGCGAGACTGTCGCGGCCTTCGTCGTGCTGCGCGACGGCGACCTGACACCGACCGAGGCCGCCGACTTCTTCGTCGCGCACGGTGTGGCTCGCCAGAAGGCGCCGACGGTGATCAGGGTGGTGGCCGAACTGCCGCGGACGGCCCTGGGCAAGGTCGAGAAGTCGGCGTTGCGAGCTCGACTCCACCTTCCATAAACAATACATTAATCTAACTGATTAATGTAGTATGGACCACAACATTTTATCTGTAGCCGAAGGCGAGGAACGAAGACATGAAACTTCGGATGGGTCTGGCGCTGGCCAGCGCCGTGGACACCACGACCGTGATCGTGACGAAACTGTCGGGTGCCGACGTGACGATCACCTGCGGTGGCGTGCCGATGGTCGAGAAGGGTCAGGTCGCTCCGGAGGCGACCGCGGATCCCGAGCAGATGAAGGGCTCGCAGATCGGTAAGCGATATGTCGACGCGACCGGTGAGTTCGAAGTCCTGTGCACCAAGGCCGGCGATGGATCGCTCGCGGTGAACGGTGAACTCCTCGTCATCGCGGAGGCCAAGCCGCTGCCGACGTCGGACTGAGAAGGACGTACTCGTGAGACTCTCCATGCTTCTCGACATGGCGGCCGACGGATTCGGTGAGCGCATCGTCGTCGGCCGTCGGGCGACGGGGTTCGACGCGGCGAATCTGCGTGATCGGGCCGTGGCCGGTGCGGCCGTGGTCGATGCGGTTCAGGCCGACGCGATCGTCTATCTCGGCCCGAACGGACCGGCCTTCCCGGTCGCCATGTTCGCCGCATCGTATGCGGGCGTCCCGCTGGTTCCGCTCAACTATCGTCTCGGGGCCGAACAGCTCGAGGCGTTGATCGCCAAACATCCGAATGCGCTGGGCATCGGCGACGACCGGGGTGTGGCGTTGCTGACGGAGTCCGGCCTGTCCGCGCACACGATGGACGAGTGGCTGGAACTCACCGCCGAGGACGGCGCTGCCGAGCCCGAACCCGTCGACGACGACGGTCCGGCAGTGGTGATCTACACGAGTGGAACGACGTCCGAACCGAAGGGCGTGCTGTTGCGGCACAGCAATCTGGTGTCGTACGTCCTCGGCTCCGTCGAGTACATGAACGCCGCACCGGACGACGCCGCGCTGGTGAGTGTGCCGCCGTACCACATTGCGGCGGTCGCCAACGTGATCTCCAATCTGTACGCGGGTCGTCGGACGATCACCCTCGAGCAGTTCACTCCTGACCAGTGGCTGCAGACCGTGCGGGAGGAAGGCGTCACGAACGCGCTCGTCGTTCCGACGATGCTCGCGCGGATCATCGAGGCCGTGCACGGCGGAGTCGACGGAGCGGTGCCGTCGCTCACGTCCCTCGCTTACGGTGGTGCGCCGATGCCGGGTGCGGTCATCGAGAAGGCCCTGGCGGTGTGGCCGGAGGTCGGATTCGTCAACGCGTACGGATTGACCGAGACGAGTAGCACTGTCGCGGTTCTCGGCCCGGACGACCATCGGGCGGCGCTCGCGTCCGACGACCCGGCGGTGCGCGCGCGACTGGCATCGGTCGGGCAGGTCCTGCCCTCCGTCGACGTGCAGGTCCGCGACGACGACGGTCGGCCGGTACCCGCGGGCGTCGTAGGCCACATCTGCGTGCGCGGTGACCAGGTGTCCGCCGAGTACGCCGGGATCGGGCGCGCTGTGGACGCCGACGGATACTTCGACACGCGGGACCAGGGATACCTCGACGCAGACGGCTATCTGTTCGTCGGCGGGCGCATCGACGACACGATCATCCGCGGCGCGGAGAACATCGCGCCCGCGGAGATCGAGGAGGTCCTGATGCGCCATCCCGATGTCCTCGACGTCGCGGTGGTCGGTGTGCCGGACGAGGAGTGGGGGCAGCGCATCGAGGCCGCCGTGGTGTTGCGCACCGGTCACGCGGTCGACGCAGACGCGCTTCGCGCCTTCGTTCGCGATGGGCTGCGGTCGAGCAAGACTCCCGATCACTTCTGGTTCTGGAACGAGATTCCGCGCACGGTGACCGGCAAGCTCGTGCGCCGCAACGTGGTGCAGAAGATCGCGGAGCAGGCAGATCACAGCGTGCCGACGGCGTAGCCGGACACAGTAGAGCAAAGAGTCGGCCCACCGCTCGGTCAAGCGGCGGGCCGACTCTTTCTCTACTGTGACGTGATGACTCAGCGCACCGAGAATCCCGCGTCGAGGGCCCACTGCGTGCCGGTGATGAACTTCGCCTGGTCGGAGACGAGGAAGGCCACCGCGTTCGCGATGTCCTCGGCGTCGAGGATCGAGATGGGCAGCGCGTTCTGCATCGCCTGGATGTTGCTGCCCGCCTCGGCGGCCTTGGCCGCTATCGCGTCATTCACGGTCATACCCGACACGACACCGGTCGGATGGACGGTGTTGACTCGGATCATGTCCGGTGCGTACTGATTCGCCAGCGTCTGCATGTAGCCGACGAGACCGCGCTTGGCTGCGGTGTACGCCTGCGGACTGGCATCGGGCGATGCGGTGCCCTTCAGTCCGGCGGACGACGACGTCAGCACGATCGATCCGCCGCGGCCGCCGGAGACCAGAGCGTCGATGGAGGCGCGCACGGTGTTGAACGCACCGGTCAGAATGACGTCGAGCGTGTCCTGCCATTCCTGTTGCGGATCGATCTCGGCACCGTACCGGATCATGCCCGCGTTCGCGATGACGATGTCGATCCTGCCGAACTCGGCATAACCCGCGTCGAACACGGCCTTCAGCGTCGGGAAGTCGCGGACGTCCGCGACACCGGTGTGCATCCGTCGTCCGGCGGCCTCGACAAGGCGCTTGGTCTCAGACAGATCGTCGCTCGACGCGCAGGGGTAGTCGAATGAGGCGATGTCTTCGCAGATGTCGACGCCGATGATGTCGACGCCGAGTTCTGCCAGACGCACGGCGTGGGCGCGGCCCTGGCCTCGCCCCGCGCCGGTGATGAACGCGACCCGGTCGACGAGCGAGTCGAGCGGCAGCTTCTGTCCTTCGAGGTTCAGCATGGTCTACAGTCCCATCGCTACGCTCTTGACCTGCAAGAACTCTTCGATGCCCGCACGGGCGCCTTCCTTGCCGGTGCCGCTCAATCCGATGCCGCCGAACGGCCGTCGGGCCGCGAGATTGGCGGCACCGTTGATCAGGACCTCGCCGGTCTCCAACTCGGCTGCGACGCGGGTCGCGCGTTTCAGGTCGGCCGTCTGGATGTAGCCCGAGAGCCCGTACTCGGTCGAGTTGGCGATCTCGATAGCCTCCGCCTCGGTGCGGAACTTCGTGATCGCGAGCACTGGACCGAACACCTCGTTCTGCGCGAGCTCCGATCCGGGATCGACATCGGCGAACACGGTGGGCTCGATGAAGAAACCCGGGCGGTCGACGCGGTGGCCGCCGCAGACCAGGCGCGCGCCGTCGTTCTTCGCACGCTCGATCACACCCATGATCCGATCGGCGGCGGCCTCGTTGACGACGGGCCCGGAAACGGTGTCCACGTCGAACGGGTCGCCGGTGACGATGGTCCGGGCCACCGCGGCGACCCCCTCGACGATCTGGTCGTATATCGACTCCTGCACGAGCAATCGGGTCGGGAAGGCGCAGCCCTGGCCGGTCAGCAGGCCGACGGACATCATCGCGGCGTGGGGGCACACCGCCGCCGGATCGGCATCGTCGAAGACGATGTTCGCCGACTTTCCGCCGAGTTCGAGGACTGCGGGCTTCATCGACGGGGCGCAGGCCTGAAGGATCTTCGCGGCGGTCACCGGGCCGCCGGTGAACGAGACCTTCTTGACGAGGTCGTGGGTCACCAGCTGTGCGCCCGCTTCGGCCGTGCCCGGCAGGATGTTGATCACACCGGGAGGGAAGCCCGCCTCCTTGACCAGTTCGGCGAACAGTTCGGGTGCGAACGGGGTCATCTCGGACGGTTTGACCACGACTGTGTTGCCCGCCGCGACCGCGGCGGGAATCTTCATCGAGAGGGAGATCAGTGGACCGTTCCAGGTGATGATGATGCCGATCACGCCGTACGGCTGAGCCAGCGAATAGGCGAACTCTCCCTCACTGAGGGGATCGCCCTGCACTTCGCCGGTGAGCTTGTCCGCCCAGCCCGCGTAGTAGCGAGTCCACTCCGCTGCCGCGGCCACGCCGGCGGCCGCCGCCTGTGCCGGTGTGCCGTTGTCGAGAGCGGCCCGTCGTCCGAACTCGTCGGCATTGGCGTCGATGAGATCGGCGAGCCTGTGCAGCAGGGCTCGGCGCTCCTGCGGAGTGGTTCGACGCCACGAGTCGAACGCTTCGTGGGCGGCGATCGCCGCGCGGTCGACGTCGGCGGCGTCAGCCATCGGGATCTGCGCGTTCACGGTTCCGGTTGCGGGATCGACGTGGTCATAGGCGGCGGCCGATCCGGTGGCGAGAGTGGCGTCTCCGATATGGAGGTGGACGGGAGGTGGTGTTCGGTCGGTCATCAGAACTCCTCGTGATCGTGAACTCAGCGGCACTTGAATCGCTGAATGAGTTATCTCTATGTCGTGCATCACGAAACATATACGGAACGACTTTCGTCCGCAAGGAGTCGACCGCTGCTGCCGCGTCCGTCGACATCGGTCAGAATCGAGGCTGTGGGAAATGAGGCGAGTCGTGGACGACCGCGAGATCCGGACGTCAGTAGTCGCATCGTCGATGCCGCGCTGGTCGTATACGCCCGGCGCGGATGGTCGGCTTTCACGATGGACGGTGTGGCCCGCGAGGCGGGGGTGGGAAAGGCGGCGCTCTATCGGCGCTGGTCCGACAAGAAAGGACTTCTGCTGGACGCGCTGGAGCTGCGTTCCGAGCGGGTGTCCGCTCGCGCGGCGGTGTTGCTTGCCGGCGATGTGCGAGCCGATCTGGTGGCGCTGGCTGCGGCACTCATGCGTCATTTTCTGGATCCGGGGGGCTGGGCGACGATCCGGGCCTCTGTCGACATGGCGACGGATGAACCGCCAGTGGCGGAGTTCTATGACCGCGTGGTCGCGCGTCACCGCACGGATGCGACCGCGGTGTTTCAGCATTACGTCGACGCGGGCGACCTGTCGCGATCGGTGACCGTGCAGGCGATGGTCGAGCAGTTCTACGGCGCGGTGCTGATGCATGTCCTCGCGCTGCGTACCGCAGATCGCGAACACGCCCGTGCCGTCCCAGGGGACCATGTCGGGCCGATCGTCGAGGTGTTCCTCGGCGGTGCGCGTCGCGAACCGTAGGCCGCGGTCTCTGCCTTCCTGTAGAATCAGATAACTGATTAAACTGTACGAGTCGCGATGTTCGTTTCCGCATCGCGCGAGGCGACGGAGGACGACGATGATCACCGGATGGTCCGAGGAACACGACCAGCTGCGCGAGGTGGTGCGGCGATTCCTTCTGGAGAAGTCGAACCCCGAGCGGGTTCGCGAACTGGCCGACGGCGGTGCCGCGGGCGACCCCGCGGTGTGGCGCCAGATGGCCGAACAGCTGGGCTTGCAGGGTCTGGCCGTGCCAGAGCAGTACGGGGGAACCGGGATGGGGCCGGTCGAGCTGGGCGTCGTCATGGAAGAGCTCGGGCGAGCGCTCTACGTTGGGCCGTACTTCTCGACGGTCGCGTTGGCTGCGCAGGCCTTGACCGCCTGTGCGGACACGACCGCGCAGGCCGCGTTCCTCCCGCGGATCGCCGACGGTTCACTGACCGCGACGGTCGCGGTCAGCGACACCGACCTCGGCTTCGACACGACAGACGTCGCGACGACGGCTGAGCGAGGCGGCGGCGCGGAGTGGACGGTGTCGGGCACCAAGCGTTACGTCGTCGACGGCGGGACGGCGGGCCTGATCCTGGTCGCGGCGCGCATCGGTGACGAGGTGGGTCTGTTCGCCGTCGACGCCGACCAGTCCGGTGTGCGGGCCACGCCGGTCGAGACGCTCGACATCACGCGCGCGGTGGCGTCGGTCGAGTTCACCGACGCGGCGGCGACCCGGATCGACACCGGCGACGCCGATGCGATCGCCCGTGCCGGCGACCTCGCCACGGCCGCATTCGCGGCCGAGCAGATCGGCGGTGCGTCCGCAGCGCTGGACATGACCGTGGAGTACGCGAAGATCCGCGTGCAGTTCGAGCGTCCGATCGGGTCGTTTCAGGCGATCAAGCATCGGTGCGCGGACCTGTTGGTGCAGATCGAGTCCGGTCGCTCGGCCGCGTTCTACGCTGCGGCGCTGCTCGCCGACGGTGATCCGGAAGGTGCGATCGCCACCTCTGCCGCCGCTGCCTGGTGTGCCACCGCGTACGCGAAGTCGAGTCGCGAGAACGTTCAGTTCCACGGCGGCATCGGCTACACCTGGGAATGCGATGCGCATCTGTATCTTCGACGGGCCACCGTGTCGACCATCGTCCTGGGCGCGCCCACCGCGCACCGCGTCCGCATCGCCGACCTGATGGAGGTATGACCATGGCGCAGCAGACGACTTCGGTCGATCACGACGCCGAGACCGACGACGAGTTCCGGGCGCGGATCCGCCGCTGGTTCGCTGAGAACGCCCCCGGGCGCAGACCGCGTGATCCGAACGAGCGCAAGGCCTGGGTTCGAGCGTTCCACGCGTCGATGTACGACGCGCGGATGACGGGCCCCTCGTGGCCGGTCGAGTACGGCGGCATGGGACTGTCGTTCGCGCGGCAGGTGATCTACCAGGAGGAGGCGGCACGCGCCCGTGTTCCGTCCCCGTTGGGGACGGGGCTGGGCATCGTCGCCCCGACGATCATCAAGTACGGCACCCCCGAGCAGCGGGAGCGCTGGCTGGGACCGATGCTTCGGCAGGATCTCATCTGGTGCCAGGGCTATTCGGAGCCCGGCGCCGGTTCGGATCTTCCGGCGCTGCGCACGACGGCGCGCCGCGAGGGCGACATGTACATCGTCAACGGACAGAAGGTCTGGACGACACACGGTTCGGACGCCGACGTCTTCTTCACCCTGGTGCGCACGGGAACGCAGGAGTCGCGACAGAAGGGCATCACCTATCTGATCATCGACGCCGACTCCCCGGGCATCACCGTGCGCCCGCTGCGAGACATCACCGGCGCCGCGCACTTCGCGGAGGTCTTCTTCGACGATGTCGAGGTGCCGGTCGACAACCGGATCGGGGAGGAGAACGAGGGCTGGCCGCTGGTCCGGACCTCGCTGGGGCACGAGCGCGCGGCCGGAGCGATGAACCAGGCGACCAATTATCGCCGGATTCTCGATGAACTCATCGACCTCGTTCGCGAGCGCGGCCTCGGCTCCGATCTGATCATCCGCGATCGTATCGCGGACTTCGAGATCCGCGTGCGGTTGATGAAGTACAACGCGAGCCGCGTCATCAACGACATCATCGTGCGCGGCGAGCCCGGTGCCGCGTCGTCGGTGTCACGTCTGTTCATCACCATGTTCGAGCAGGAATTGCACGAGTTCGCCGTGGAGATGCTCGGGGCGGACGGGATCGTGACGCGCGGCAGCGATCTCGCGGTGCAGAAGGGCAGGTGGCTGATGGGATTCATTGCCACCCGTGCCTCCACGATCGGTGCGGGCACGTCGGAGATCCAGCGCAACACCATCGCCGAGCAGGTGCTCGGCCTGCCGCGAGATCCGGCGATGCCCGCCCGGTGATCGACCCGAGTACGCGAACGGGCGGCGACTTTCGGACCTGAGAGTCGCCGCCCGTTCCATTCGCGTCGTGCGGGATGGTCACACCAACAGCGTCGCCACCCGATCGTGATGGAAGTCCGCAGCGCCGCCGAGGACTTCGTCGGTCTTGGCGCGGCGCAGATAGAGGTGCAGGTCGTGTTCCCAGGTGAACCCGATTCCGCCGTGGATCTGCAGCGCTTCGCCGGTGATCTCCGGGACCTTCTCGGCGGCGAACGCCTTGGCTGCGCTCGCGGTCAACGACGCGTCGGTGAGGTCGACGTCGAGGGCCATGGCGGCGTAGTACGTGGTTGATCGCAGGCCCTCGATCGCGATGAGCATGTCCGCGATCTTGTGCTTGACCACTTGGAAAGAGCCGATCGGCCGATTGAACTGCTGACGCACGGTCGCGTAGTCGATGGTCATCCGCATCGTCGCTACGGCGACGCCGAGGGCGTCGGCGGCCACCATGACGGCAGCGGCGTCCCGCACCCGTTGCGCCGGGATCGCGAGCTCGTATCCGGAGTCGGCGAGATCGGCGGCCGCGTAGAACCGGCGCGTCTCGTCGAGCGTCGTGCGTCGCCGGAACTGTGTGGCGTTCGCCGGGATCAAGCGGACCGCATCCTCGACGACGAGCAGCCAGTCGGCGCTCGCCGCGGCCTGGATGAAACCCGGATCGATGACGGCCGAGGCGCGCTGATCGCCGGATGCGAGGCCGGCGATCACATCGTCGGGCGCGCCGCCCGAGGACGCCGCCCACGCTGCGATCGCGGTGTCCGTCCACGGGCCGGGGGCGAGGGCTCGGCCGATCTCCTCGGCGACGATCGTCGTCTCGACCAGGCCCATCGCGGCACCGCCGTGTTTCTCGGGCACGGGCAGACCGGTCCACCCCATGTCGGCGCCGAGCTGCCACAGGGAATCGTCGACGTCGATCGCGACCGCGTCGCGCACCTTCTCCGGCGAGCAGTGGGCGGCGAGCATGCTCCGCGACACCTCGCGCAGCATCTCTTGTTCATCACTGAGTTCGAAATCCATGCGGTTGCCCTTTGTTCTGGCTCGCGTCGTGTCGCGACGCTACTATCAAATACGGTAAGATCATATAACTATTTAAGACAGGGTGACAGGAGGGTCTCGAATGCGGGCCGACACGAATGCCGATCTCGACGAGTTCCGGGCGCGCGTGCGCGCATTCATCGCCGACCGTAACCCCGGTGTCAAGCACCATACGGGCGTCCGCGCGCCCGACGCCGATTTCGTTCCGGCGATCCGGAAATGGACGGCCGACCTCTTCGCCGCCGGATACCTGGGTGGGGAGTGGCCGGAGCAGTACGGCGGGTCGTCGGATTGGGACCTGCGAAAGGCGTTCGTCGTCGCCGAGGAACTGGCGACCGGTCAGACCTGGCTGCCGATCGGCGCGTACGCGCTCGCCGCCCCCGCAATCCTCGACTTCGGCACCGATGCGCAGAAGGACCACTACCTTCCCCGGATCCGCAGCGGTGAGGACATCTGGTGCCAGTTGTTCAGTGAGCCGGGTGCGGGCAGCGATCTCGCGTCGCTGCGAACACGCGCTCGACTCGACGGCGACCACTACATCGTAGACGGGCAGAAGGTGTGGACCACGAACGGTCAGCATGCCGACGTCGGCTATCTTCTCGCCCGGACCGATCAGGATGCGCCCAAGCACAAGGGGATCACTGCCTTCGCCATCGACATGACGCTGCCCGGCATCGATGTCCGACCGCTCCGGGAGATCACCGGTACCACTGACTTCAACGAGGTGTTCTTCGACGGCGTGAGGGTTCCGGCGTCCGCCGTCATCGGCGAGGTCGACAACGGGTGGACCGTTGCTAATTCCAGTCTCGCACACGAACGGACCGGCGTCGCGGCAATGGCGTCGGAACTGCAGCTCAACGTCGGGCGGCTCGTCGACCTGGCTCGTCCGCGGTTCGGTGAGTCGAGTGTCCGTCGGGAGGTCGGTCGGATCGCGACGCACGCGACGGTCGTCGACCTGATGAGCAGGCGAGCGCAGTCGCGGATGCTCGCCGGTCAGACCGAGATCACCGATGCGCCGACCGTCAAGATCTTCTTCAGTGACACCAACCTGGCGATGACCGAGGCCGGTATGCGATTGGAAGGCGCCGACGGTATCGCCACCGAGGGCGACACCGCAGCCGTCGACGACGGGTGGTGGCAGGACGCGTATCTGTACGCTCGCGCGTGGACGATCGCGGGCGGCACCAACGAAGTACTCAAGAACGTCATCGCCGAACGCGGACTCGGGTTGCCGCGTGATCCGGCATGGCATCGACCAAGGAGCTCGACCCCATGAACTTTGACACCATCGAATATGCGGTGGATGCGCATGTCGCCACCGTCACGCTCAACCGTCCGGACAAGCTCAACGCGTTCAACAACACGATGATCGACGAGTTCGTACAGGTATGGAAGCACGTCCGTGACGACGACGACGTCCACGTCGTGGTCCTGCGGGCCGCGGGAGACAAGGCGTTCTGCACCGGTGTCGACGTCGCCGAAGGACTCCACCTGCATCAGAACGTGTGGAGCCAGGACGATCCCGGTCAGGGGCTGTCGCCGCGGGCCAACAAGGTGTGGAAGCCGGTGATCGCCGCGGTGCACGGGATGGTGGCCGGGGGCGCCTTCTACTGGTTGAACGACTGCGACTTCATCGTCTCCGCCGACGATGCGACGTTCTTCGATCCGCATGTCTCCTACGGCATGACCTCGGCGCTCGAACCGATCGGTCTCGCTCGCCGAGTGCCGCTCGGCGAGGCGATGCGTTGGGCGCTGATCGGCCTCGACGAGCGGATGTCGGCGCTGCGCGCCCACACCATCGGCCTCGTGTCCGAGCTGGTCCCCGCCGCCGAACTGTGGGGGCGGGTCGACGCACTCGCTCGGACGATCGCGGCGAAACCGCCGACGGCGGTGCAGGGCACAGTGAAGGCGGTCTGGGAGACCCTTGACATGGACCGGAACGCCGCGTACGCAGTGGCCTGGAATTATCCGGCGGTCGGCAACCCGATCGGCACGGCCGAGGTCTCCCGTGACGGGTTCGTCAAACCGAAGTGGACCCTGCGATAGTCGGCGGGTCGGAAGGATAGAACAGACAATGGCGAAGACAGTGACGAAACCGGGCTGCTCCGGTTCGGGGAACCTACCCGTTCAACTGCTGCTCCGTGCCGCGGTCGGCGGCACCATGATCGCTCACGGAATCAAGCACGGGCGCAGTCTCGACGGCACCGCGGGCTGGTTCGAGTCGATCGGCTTCCGATCACCGAGACTGCAGGCCGGTGCCAGCGCAGTCGTCGAAGCCGGTGCGGGTGCGGCGATCGTCGCGGGTGCCGCGACACCGATCGCGGCGGCTGCCGTCGTCGGCACGATGGCCGTCGCCGGCCGCTCCGTTCACGCGAAGAACGGGTTCTTCATCACCGCGGAGGGGTGGGAATACGTGGCCAACCTGGCCGTGTCCGCGATTGCGCTGGCCGCGATCGGCCCCGGCCGCTGGAGTGTCGACCGATCGCTCGGGCTCGATCAGAGACTGGCCGGTACGCGGGCAGCGGCCGTCGCGGGCGGACTCGGTCTCGTATCCGCGGCGGCCCAGCTCGCCGCCTTCCATCGGTCTCACTGAGCACTGCCGCGGCACTCGAAAACAACACGTGTCGATCATCCCCGTTGTCGGGGACGATCGACACGTGTCGTCTGCGATACCGCTAGGCCGTGTCGATGCGGGCCGTGATCTCCGCAGCAGTCTTCGCGATGAATGCGGCGACGGCGTCGGCGTCCGGTCGCCGGGGATTCGTCCGCTCGTCGCTGGCGACGGTGCGCTGATGACTGAAGGTGAGGAATCCGGTGTAGCCGGTGTAGGCGCCCATGCCACTGCGCCCGATACCGCCGGACGGCGCCCCGTCGACCGCCCAGTGCGAGCCGATGGCGTTGCGGGTGACCCCACCCGAGGTGACTCGATCGAGATACCGGCGGTACTCGGCATCGTCCGGGCCGAACCAGTAGGCGGCCAACGGGCTTGGTGCGGCGTTGATGTAGTCGATCGTCTCGTCGAGATCGTCGTACGGGTACACGACGACGACCGGGCCGAAGATCTCCTCGGTCGCGATGGTCATCTCCGGTGTCACATCGAGGAGGACCGTCGGCGCGATCCGCCGCGATGCACGATCGGGCAGACGGGGCTGTTCGTCAGGCGGAGCCACGGTGACCGCTCGCGCGCCTTTCGCCACCGCATCGTCGATCAGGCCGGTGACCCGATCGTAGTTGCGATCGTTGACGATCGAGACGACGGCGGGGTTGTCGAGATAGGTCGGGTACATCGCGGACACCGCCGCCCGGTAGGCGTCGACGAACTCGTCGACCTTCGCCCGCGGCACGAACAGATAGTCCGGGCACAGACAGATCTGCCCGCCGTTGGTCAATCGGAAGTCCGCGATCTGTCCCGCGGCCCGGGCCAGATCGGCGTCGGCCGACACCACGACGGGGTTCTTGCCGCCGAGTTCGAGAGTGACCGGCACCAGATTGCGCCCCGCGGCCTCGGCGACTTGCGCACCGACCGCCGGTGACCCGGTGAAGATGATGTGGTCGAGTGGCAGATCCGAGAAGGTGCGTGCCGTGTCGAGCCCGCCGCGGATCACGGCGACCTCGTCGCGGCTCATCCGGGTACCAACGGCCCGCGCGAAGACCTCGGCGGTGCGCTCGGGGACGTCGGAGAATTTGATCATCACACGATTGCCCGCCGCCAGCGCGTCGATCGTCGGATGCACCACCAGCGAGACCGGAAAGTTCCACGGACCGATGACGCCGACGACACCCTTGGGCCGAGTCTGCACGAATGCGGGAACGCCCGTCTGTTCCGATCCGGGGACGGTCCGGGCCGCCATCCAGTCGACGATGCTTGCGCGGACCGTCGAGACGGCACCGATCCCGGCCGCGAGATCGGTGCTGAGGTTGATCGCGCGCGGTCGGTTTCCGAAGTCGGCGTCCAACGATTCGGAGATCTCCTCGGCCGCCTCCAGGACGGCGGCCATGAATCGGTCGATCCGATCCAGGCGGACGTCTGCGGACGGAATGCCCTCGGCCTGCTGCGCCGCGCGTTGCGCGTCGAGGACCAGCCGGAGCGTCTCCGGGGACGGATCCGTCGGGACCACAGTGGTGTCGGTCGCGGTAGTCGTCACGTGTTCTTCCTCAGTCTTCGGTGCGAAGCAGTTCGATCTCGTGGGCGAGAAGCCCGTCGAGGTCGTCGGCGGGCGGCTTAGGCAGCTCGACGGCAGCCTCGCGAGTCGGCAGCAGGACGACCGCGGTACCCGGCGTGGAGACCTCGCCGCGCTGGTTGGTGCACGCCACCTCGAGATGGATCTCGTTGCGGGTGCCCCGCTCGTCGGTGACCTGCTTCTTGTCGACGACGGTGCCGGTGACCCAGGTGGTGTCGCCCATGTAGTTGAACTTGCGGTGCTGGCACGACAGTTTCCAGAGCCATCCGTCGTCGCCCATCCAGTCGGTGAGCGCGTGGGTCAGCCAGGTCTCGCGCATGGCGCCGTAGTCGTAGTTCATCGGAAGGCCGAGTTCTTTGGCACGCTCGGGTTCCCAGTGCAGTCGCTGCACGGTGTCGGGGATGTTCCGTGTGTTGGGCGGGTACAGGCCGGGGACCTTGCGGCGGATGGAGCGGGCGATGCCGAACGCTCCGGGCGGAGTGAGCTGCATGCCCCAGCCCAGATGCCACACGACGATGTCGGTGACGGTCAGCGGCCCCTTCACGCGCGGCTGGATCTCGTCGCCGACGGTGACGTCCTCCCAGTAGCGGGTCTGTGCTCCGCGTCGAGTCTCGGTGTCGTAGGCGGCGTCGATCTCGGCGAGCTGCTCGTCGGTGTAGGGAGTGGTGAAGTCGATCGGGTCGGTCTTCGTCGCATTCGCCTTAGAAGTGTGGCGCTCGGCGTTGATCCAGGTGCCGCGCTGCGTCGCGTGGATGTCGCCGTCGCCGTTGGCGAACAGGAACGCATTGGTCACGTGCGCGGTGCGGCCACCGAACTTCGACGGCTTCTCCTGGACGCCCACCTGGGCACGCAGCACCTTGCAGCGGTCGCCTGCGGTCAACGGGCGGAACCACTCGAACTCCATCACGGCCTGGTAGGAGCCGAGACCGGCGAACGGATCGCCCTTGAGGAGGGCCTTCTGTTCGGGAGTCACCGGTTTCGCGGCGTTCTCACCCATTGTGTAGAGAAAATTCGGCGGGGCGATGATGCCGCCCCACCGGGTCGTTGCGGCGTATTCGGGATCGAACCAGAGGGGGTTCGCGTCGCCGTAGCCGTAGGCGAAGTGACGGGTGCCGTCGACGGTCACCTCGTGGTTATGCGGGGTGAGCGGCCGTTCGGGGATGCCGATCCGTCGACGTGATCGCTCGAAGGCCTCATCGGTCAGTGTGCCGTAGCCCTCCTGGTCTGGGCTTGTCACGTCGCTCATTCTTGAACTCCTATCGGTGTAGTCCCGGCAACTATATAGTACAAATAGATAGATGATTAAGGAGATGTCATGAAGTTTGGTCTGCCCTGGCCCGATGGCGAGGTCGCCGCGGAGGCCGAGGCCGCGGGTGTCGCGGCGTTCTGCACCGGCGACTTCGTCGACAACGATTCGTACGCGCTGCTGGCCGACATGGTCGACAAGACGTCCACGGCGCAGGTCGGCACCGGTATCGCCTACGCCTTCTCGCGCAGTCCGTACGCGCACGCGTCCGCCGTCCGGACCCTGCACGCGAAGGCGCCGGGACGCATGTTCGTCGGCCTCGGGGCCGGTGCGTACTCGATCAACCGTGACTGGTTCGGTGTCGCGGCCGACCGCCCCGTCGCGCGAATGAGCGATATGGCGGGCGCGGTCCGAGCCTGGCTGTCCGCGGAGAACGGCGAGCGCGTGACCTACGACGGCGAGTTCTATCGGATCGACGCCCGCGTCGCGGCACCGGTCCTCGGTCGTCTCGACGTGCCGATCCTGTTCGCGGGCTTCAACAAGGGCATGGTGGCCGCCGCCGTGAAATCGGCGGACGGCGTCATCGGACACGGCCTCTTCACGCGCCGCTGGTGGGACGACGTGGTGCGGCCCGCGGAGGAGAAGGGCCTGGCGGCTGCGGACAAGCAGTCGACGGTCGAACACGGATGGCTGATCACCGCCGTCGACGACGACGACTCAGAACGCGCTATCGCCGACGCGCGCCGCATGGTCGCGTTCTATCTCACCGTCAAGACCTACGACCAGTACGTCGAACACCACGGGTGGACCGACGCCGTCGACGCGTTGCGTGTCGCCTTCAAGGCCGGCGACATGGACGGACTCGCCGCGGCGGTCACCGACGAGATGCTCGACCAGATCGCGATCTGCGGTACAACGGCGGATGCCCGTACTCGGCTCGACCAGCGTCGAGCGGAGGGCTCGCTGGCCCGCGACATCACCTACTTGGCGCCGCCGTCGTTCCTGGTGAGCGGTCGCCGCAGGCAGGCGTACGCGCGCAGCAGTCTGCAGCTCGTGACCGACTGACCTCGAAGGAGACCGATCATGCACCTGACTACTCTCGCCGCCGAACTCGGTGACAAGCCCGCCGTGATCATGGCGGAGACCGGTGACGCGTTGACCTACGCCGACCTCGAGGCCGCGTCGAATCGGATAGCGCACGTCTTCGCTGATCTGGGATTGCGGGCGGGTGACCACATCGCGCTGCTGATGGAGAACTGTCTCGACCTCTTCCCGGTCGTGTGGGCGGCGCAGCGATCCGGGCTGTACTACACGCCGGTCAACTGGCATCTGACGGTCGACGAGGCGGCGTACATCGTCGACAACTGCGAAGCCACGGTCCTGGTGTCCACCCCGCTGCTCGCGGACCTCGCCGCGCAGTGCGCCGCGACGTCGTCTCGGACCGTTGTGGAACTGGCCGTCGGTGGGAGTCTGGACGCGGCGATGGCTGCGGCACCCGCCACACCGCTCGACGGCGAGGTCGAGGGCTACTACATGCTGTACAGCTCGGGGACCACCGGCAGGCCCAAGGGGATCATGCCGGCACTGACCGGCGAACGGTTCGGGACCGGGATGACGATCGATCACATGATGGGGTCGTCGTTCGGCTTCGGCCGCGATTCGGTGTATCTGAGCCCTGGTCCGCTCTACCACGCCGCACCGCTGGGGTGGTCGATGGGGACGATCCGCAACGGCGGCACCGTGTTGGTCATGGAGAAGTTCGACGCTCGCGCGGCCCTGGAATGTATCGCGCGGTACGAGGTCACGGCGACGCAGATGGTGCCGACGATGTTCGTCCGGCTGCTCAAGCTGCCTGCCGAAGAGAGGGCGGCCCATCGGCTCGACTCGTTGCGGACCGTCGTCCATGCGGGCGCCCGGTGTCCGGTGGACGTCAAACAGCGGATGATCGACTGGCTGGGCCCGATCCTCGTCGAGTTCTACTCGGGCAGTGAGGCGACGGGGTTCTTCATGGTCGACTCGCCGACGTGGCTGCAGCACCCGGGCACGGTGGGCCGAGCGGTTCTCGGCACCGTCCACATCTGTGACGACGCGGGCGACGAGCTCCCGAACGGCGAGATCGGCATCGTCTGGTTCGGCGACGTGAAGCGGTTCGAGTACCTCGGCGACCCGACCAAGACCGCGGGCGCATGGAACGACCGCGGGTGGAACACGCTCGGCGACCTCGGGCACGTCGACGACGACGGATACCTGTACCTGTCCGACCGCCGGACCGATCTGATCGTCTCCGGGGGAGTGAACATCTATCCCCGCGAGATCGAGGACGCGCTGATCTTGCATCCGGCGGTCGCCGACGTCGTGGTCGCGGGTGTGGCCGACGACGAGTTCGGCCAGAGCGTGCACGCCTATGTCCAGCCCGCCGACCCGGAACAGCGGCCGGAGACGCTGATCCCGGTCCTCGACTCGTTCGTTCGCGAGCGGATCGCGAGGTTCAAGGTTCCGCGTGGATGGACCGTCCTCGCCGACGTCCCGCGTCTCCCGAGCGGGAAGGTGCCGCGGCGGATGCTGCCCGATCCCACGCGCTGATCGGCCGAGCACACGCCGGGCGCTTCACGCCGAGTCCGCCGCTGCGATCGGTGCGACGTCGACGCGTACCGCCGTCATCTGCGGCATCGCCGAGATCGGCTGCACCCCCACGGTGTGCGACAGTAGACGCGCCGGGTTCGCGCCGACGGAGTCTGGATCGTCGTCGGCGCCTGGCAGATCGCCGTAGCAATGCGTGATGGAGACGGTGCCCGGCCGGTGCGCGCGGTCGATGCGCACGCGTGCGCGGACTTGTCCGTGGTCGGACGTCACCGTCACCGCATCACCTTCGGCCACACCGAGCGCCGCAGCGTCGTCGGGATGGACATGCAGCGGGTTGGCACCCGCGTCGAGCGACGGAATTCGTCGGCCGAGGGTGTTCATCGTCTCCTTGATCCGTCGAACGGTCAGGAAGAAGCCGCGTTCGACGGGACGGTCGGCGGCGGCGAACATCGCGGCGAGCTCATCGGCGACGTCGGCCGGAAGAAGTCGGAACAATCCGCCCGCCTCGCTCGGCTGGACGGTGGCCGGCTCCGGGTCGTCCCACACGATGCCGTGCGGGTGGGAGCGGATCTCGTCCAACGGGATCCGTGACCGATGACCGAACGAGATCAGGACGTCTTCGGCGGAGGGGACCGGCGTGTCCGGGGTGTACTCCCGCGATCCGATACGGAGGGTGTAGCGCATGGCCTGGCCGAGTCGCAGCCAGAACTCCCAGTCTTCGATCACGCCCTCCGGCCGGGGCAGCACCGGATCGGTCCACTGTCCGAAGTCGTCACTGAACCATGACTCGTTGGGGCGCGTGTGATCGGCTCGTTCCAGACCGAGAGTCGGTGCTATGACGTAGTCGGCCAGGCGTGCGGTCTCGCTGGGGTACGGATCGACGGTGACGAGCAGATCCAGCGATCGCAGAGCGTCGACGGTGCGTTCCTGGTCGGGAATGCACGCCGCCGGATTGCCCCCGCAGACGACGAGGGCGCGGACTCGATCCGGACCCGGTGACAAGATCTCGTCCGGGAGGAGCCCGGTCGGCAGCTGGTTACCGTACAGCATGCCGTGCGATCCCACACGACTCCGGAAGCCTCTCTCCCAGGGGCGCGACGGTTCGCGGACTGCGGCGCCCCCGGGTTTGGCGTCGCCGATCAGCCGCCCGCCCGCGGCCCGGTCTCCCGCTCGCGGGAAGCGCCCGCAGATCACGTTCAACGCTTCGAGGAGATGCTCGGCGAGGTTGGCCTGCGGCCCCATGTTCGCCCCGGTACCCGAGGTAGCCATCCCCCGCTCCGCGCATCCGAAAGCGGCTGCGGCAGAGCGTAACTCATCGGCGTCAAGGCCGGTGGCGGCGGCGACTCGCTCCGGTGTCGCTGCTTCCACGGCGCGGCCCAGGTCGGCGAGATGGTCGGCGTACTCGTCGCAGAACTCCCGGTCGTGCCAACCGTTGGTCAGGATCTCCCGGATCAGACCCGCGTAGAGCATCGCATCGGTGCCGGGGACGAGCTGGAGGTGGATGTCGGCCCGCGCGGCGGTCTCACTGCGGCGCGGATCGACGACGATGAACGTCATTCCGTTGTCCTGTGCGGCTCGCAGTCGGCGCGGACCGCCGTGCACCGGGATGCCGCTGACTTCGCCGCCCTGCATGGACACCAGCGGGTTCGAGCCCGCCAGCAGCCAGACGTCGGAGTCCTCGAACCGCTGGCGGCCACCGCGCCACGAGCCGAGGCGTTCGGCGGCGACGAACTTCGCCGACTGGTCGATGGTGTTCGTCGAGAAGTTCTTGTGGGTGCCCAGTGCTCGCTGCCAGGCGTTCGCGAACGGGAAGGTGAGTGTCGCGGTGTAGGCCTGCGTTCCGATGAAGAACGCGACCGAGTCGGGTCCATGCTCGTCGATGATCGCGGTGAGCCGCCCGGCGATCTCCTCGATCGCCGTCGTCACCGGTACCGGGGTCAGGTCGCCGTCGGGCGCGCGGCGCTGACTGTTCACGAATCGCTGCGGATCGTGGTGCATATCGCCCCAGTGTCGACCCTTGGGACAGGTGAATCCGCTGCTCAGCGGGTGATCACGATCGCCCTGGATACGTGTGACGCGGCCATTCTCGACCGTCACGTTGATGCCGCACAGGCCCGAGCAGATCCGGCAGTACGACGATGTGGTCGTGGTCAGCGGGAGCGTGCTCATCGACGTCCCACCAGGTCTCGGCCGATGATCTGCCGCATGATCTGGTTGGTCCCGCCGTAGATCTTCTGCACCCGGGCGTCCAGGTAGGCGTGCGCGATCGGGTACTCCATCATGTAGCCGTACCCGCCGTGGAGTTGGAGGCACCGGTCGACGACGCGGTTCTGCACTTCGGTGGCCCACAGCTTGGCCTTCGACGCATCGACGGCGGTGAGGGATCCTTTGTTGAAGGCGAGCACGCACTTGTCGACGAAGGCGCGGGTCACGTCGAGTTCGGTCGCCATGTCGGCGAGCACGAACCGACTGTTCTGGAAGTCGGCCACCGACCGGCCGAACGCCTCGCGGCCGGTCGTGTACGTCAGCGTCCAGGCCAGCGCGGCGTCCGCGGACGCCAACGCCATGGCCGCGATCGAGAGCCGTTCCAGCGGAAGGTGTGCCATCAGTTGGCGGAATCCGCCGCCGACGACACCGAGGACGTCGTCGTCGGGAACGAACACGTCCTCGAAGAACAGTTCGGCGGTGTCCTGGCCCTGCAGTCCGATCTTGTCGAGCCGACGGCCGCGCGCGAAACCGGGCATGCCCTCTTCGACGACGAACAGGGTGAACGCGTCGGTCCCGCCCGCCGGATCGGTCTTGGCGACGACGACGACGTAGTCGGACTGGATGCCACTGGTGATGAAGGTCTTCGAGCCGTTGACGAGCCAACCGCCGTCCGTTCTGGTGCCGGAGGTCGTGATGCCCTTGAGATCGCTGCCGGTTCCCGGCTCGGTCATGGCGACCGCCATGATCTTGCGGCCCGCCGCCATGTCGGGGAGCCACCGCGACTTCTGCTCATCGGTGCCCAGCGCGGTCACGTACGGGATCAGAATGTCGTCCTGCAGGGAGAAGCTGGAGTTCAGCGACGTTGCGCCGACGCGGGCGAACTCCTCGCAGACCACCATGCGGTAACGGAAGTCGCGCACACCGGGGCCGCCGTACTGGTCCGGGACGGAGGTGCCGATGATGCCGTGCTCGCCCGCCGACACCCATATGTCGCGGCCGGTCGAGTGGGCGTCGTTCCACTGCTGGATATGGGGTTCCACTTCGCGGCGGACGAACTCGCGGACCACCTCGCGGAAATGGTCGTGGTCGGCCTCGTAGAGTCCTCGTTCCATGATGGTTACCTCATCGATCTGGTGGCAGGGGAGGGGCAGCGCCCGACGCATATCAATCAGATTACTAATTGAGCGCATTCCGCATGGTAAGCCGATCGGGTCCGTCATGTCTTCAGGCTGGATTTTTTAGTTAAATCAGGTAACTTATTCGTGGTAACGCTCATCACACCACAGGAGGACCTGTGACATCGAATCCCGCTGAATCAGTCGGCGCGCCACGACCACTCGAGGGGCTCGTGGTCGTCGACGCGTCGTCGACGCTACCCGGTGCGCAGGTCAGCCAGTTCTTGGCGGACTGTGGCGCCGAGGTGATCATGGTCGAGCCTCCCGGGGGTTCGACGGTCCGGCGATTGGCAGGCTGGCCCGCTCTCCTGCGCGGCAAGAAGAGCATCACGCTCGACCTGCGCACCGACGACGGCCGGGACAGTCTGCGCGGACTCCTCGCGGGCGCCGACGTGTTCGTACACACACTGCGGCCCGGAACAGCAGAGGGGCTCGGACTGACGGCCGATCGACTCGCCGAGCTGTATCCCCGTCTCGTCACCGCGCATATCACCGGATGGGGCTCGGACAGTCCGTGGCGCGACTACAAGGGTTGGGAGGGCCTGGTCTACGCCAAGACAGGAGCCATGTGGTCCAAGCGTCAGCTGACGTTGCGGCCGGGCCCGGCGATGGTGACGGCGCCGTATGCGTCCTGGGGTGCGTCGCAGGCCGCCATCCACGGCGTGCTGGCCGCACTGCTCGAACGCGAGGAGAGCGGCCTCGGCCAGATCGTCGAATCCGACCTCGTCCGAGGGCTCGGCGCCCTGGAGGTCTATAACTGGTTCTACGAGCTCGTCCTGCACAGGTACCCGGGTGCGTTCACTCCGATGGACGTCGCCTACGACGAAAACGGTGCACCGCAGGCGTATCTCATTTACGCACTCCTGATCGCGGCCACCGAGGACGGCACCTGGATGCAGTTCGCGCAGACTGCGCCCCGCCTGATGCAGGCGTGGCTCGCCGAACTGGGGCTTGCGGGTGAGCTGGCCGACGAGAAGTGGGCCGGATTCCCGGCGCTTCCCACCGCGGAGCTGCGTGAAGAGTGGTGGACGATGATGCTGGAGCGGGTCAAGGCGCGCACCTTCGACGAATGGCAGGAGACGTTCGAACGCAACAAGGACGTCAGCGCCGAGATCTTCCGGACCCCGGAGGACTCGTTGACCCACCCGCAGACCGTCTTCGAGAAGCGAGTGCACGTCCTCGACCAGCCGGGTGTCGGCCCGGTGAGGCAGACGTCCACCCTGGTGCACACCAATACGGGTCCGGTGTCGGAGCTGAGGCCCGCGCCCGCGGTCGGCGCCGACGACGAGTTCCTCGGCGCGCTGATCCAGGCCGCGGCCGCCCGGCGGGCGACGGCGGATCCCGCTGGGCACGCGGAGCCGGGACGCCCGCTGGACGGAATCACCGTGCTCGAATTCGGTGTGATGTTCGCGGGTCCGTACGGCACGACGGTGCTCACCGATCTCGGTGCGCGCGTGATCCACGTCGAAACCATCGACGGAGACGGGATTCGGAGTCTCGTCGCCTTCCCCGAGGCGGGCGGCGCGAAGGTGATGCAGGGCAAGGAGAGCCTCGCCGTCGACATCACCTCGCCGGAGGGGCTGGCGATCGTCCATCGCCTCGTGCCGACCGTCGATCTCGTCGTGCAGTGCTTCCGCGGCGATGCGGCGGAGCGGCTCGGCATCGGCGAGGCGACGCTCAAGGGCATCAACCAGGATCTGGTCTATCTCAACGCGCCCGGATACGGGACCACCGGTCCGTATGCGGCGCGGCCGGCTTATGCGCCGTCGATAGATGCCGCGGCAGGGCTGTCGGCGACCGACGGTGGCGGCGTGCATCCTCCGGCCGACTTGGCCGAGACCAAGCTGCGCGCCGCATCGCTGCATGCGGCGGGCGCCGTCAACTGTGCCCAGGCCGACGGCATCGCGGCGCTCGCGGTCGGGACGGGTCTGCTCCTCGGTCTCTACGCGAAGCGTCGCGGCATCGACCTCCCCGGTCTCACGACGACGATGCTGGGGTCCGCCCAGCAGTCGATGATGGTCGTCAACACCATGTACGACGGGCGGCCGGAGACGATGTCCGTCGATGAGGAGTTCTACGGGCTGCACGCGCTGTACCGGCTGTACCCCGCGGCCGACGGATGGGTGTTCCTCGCGGCGCCGTATGAGCACGAGTGGGCGGCGCTCGTCGCGGCACTGGCCCCCTATGCAGACCTCGGCGCGGACGAGCGGTTCGCCAGTCACGAGCTGCGTCGAGCGAATGACGACGCGTTGATCGAGGTGTTGGCCGATGTGTTCGCGCGCCGCGGGAAGATCGACTGGGAGAAGGAGCTGACCGCGCAGGACGTCGGGTGCGTCGAGGCCGTCGAAGAGAATCTGGAGTGGGCCATGCAGAGCGACGAGTTCTACAATGCGGGCTACTCGGTCACGGCGGTCAGCCCGATCTTCGACGAGCACCGCCGCCTCGCGCCGATCACGCGGTTCTCGCGGTCGCAGACGAAGGCCGACGCGGGGTGCACGCTCGGTCAGCACACGACGGCGATCCTGCAGAGCCTCGGCTACGACGAGGCCGCGATCGCCGACCTCGCGGAGCGGTCGGTCGTCGGCGTGTGACGCGGAACCGCCCGGCCGGTCATGCGGTCAACGCGTCGAGTAGGAAGTCGACCACCCGGCGGATGTAGGCCGAGGATGACTCGCGCGAGTCGGCGAGAAGGTGGGCGGGCGTCGCCTGAAGATGCATCGTGGTCGCTCCGACCAACAGGTCCAGCAGTAGGGTCACCGAGGTGGACGGCGGCAGTTCGCCTCGGTCGACCGCCCGGCGGACCAGCGTGCGGGCGATACTCACCTGCTCGTCGCGAGCGGCGAGCCACCGTTCGCGGACGGCGGGGATCTCGTCGGCTTCGACCGCCAGGCGTCGGGACGCCTGGCCGACCGGTCCGAGGAACGAGTCGTGGACCTGTTCGGCGAGCAGGATGAGATCGGTGCGGACATGGCCGGAGTCGATGTCGGTCAGGTGACCGAGGGTCGCGAGTGCATCGATCAGGAGCGCTTCGGCGTTCGGCCATCGCAGGTAGATCGATGCCTTACCGACGCCTGCGGACTTGGCGACCGCCTCGATCGTGAAGCCCTTCCAGCCGCGGCGACCGAACATTTCGGCGGCCGCGTTCAGAATGCGTTGGTTCACGGCGGGGTCACGTCGTCGGCCGGGCCCCGGTGTGCTCACTGTGGCTCCTTCATCGATTGCTGACTCTGCGCGGCAATCGTATGCGATCAAATAATGGACGCGTTTCGTTCTTGAACGCCAGCGTCTAGTAATATTGTCGATGACCCGGGAGGTCGCCAAGACATGAACACTCACATCTCGTCGGACCGTCTTCGGACGTTGTTCCGCCCTCGCTCGATCGCGCTGGTCGGTGCGTCGGACAAGTCGATGTTCTCGGCGAACGCATACTGCAACCTCGCGGATTTCGGATTCGCGGACCGGACGTTCCTGGTCAATCGGCGGGGCGGGGTGGTGCACGGGCAGCCATCGGTCGCCACCTGTGCGGAGATCGGACGACCCGTCGACGTCGCCTTCATGCAGGTACCGCAGTCGGGCACCCTCGATGCGTTGACTGACGCCGCCGCGGCGGGCATCCGGAACGCGGTGATCTTGTCGTCCGGGTACGGTGAAGCAGGTCCGGCCGGGCGGCAGGCACAGCGAGAACTGGTCGAGCACGCTCGTTCGCTGGACATGCTCGTCCTCGGCCCCAATCATCTGGGGTTCGCCAACTTCGTCGACCAGATCCCGGTGACCCCGGTGGCGTCGCTTCCGCGTAAGGCGGGTTCGGTCGCACTCCTCTCACAGTCCGGTGCCAGCTCGGCGGCGATGCTGAGCTTCGGCACGATGGTCGGCGCCGACTTGTCATACATGGTCACCCTGGGCAACGAGGCGATGATCACCGCCGGGCACGTCTTGGACTTCCTGGTCGACGACGAGTCGACCAGGGCGATCGCCGTCTTCATGGAGACGATCCGCGAACCCGAGGTCTTCGCGGCCGCGGCCCGGCGCGCGGCGGCCGCGGGCAAAGCGATCGTCGTGCTCAAGGCGGGCAGCAGTGAACTGGCGGCTCGCACCGCGGCGGCGCACACCGGCGCACTGGTGGGCGACGATCGAGTCGTCGACACGGTGTTCCGGGAGCTCGGGGTGATCCGAGTCGACTCGATCGAGGACATGATGATCACGGCGAGCGCCGCGGCGTCGCTGGGCCGTCTCGACGCGCCAGGGATCGGTTGGGTGTCGGTCTCCGGCGGTGCCTGTGACATCATCGCGGACCGAGCCGACGACCTCGGTGCGGTCGTGCCGGAGTTCTCCGCCCAGACACGGCAGCGGCTGACCGACGTGATGCCCGACTACGGAACCGTGCAGAACCCGCTGGACACGACCGGTGCCGCGATCATCGATCCGTCACTGTTCACCAAGGCCATCGAGATCGTCGCCGACGATCCGGCGATCGGCGTCGTCGCCGCCGTCTCCAGCGTGCCGTGGGAGGGCGACGGGCCGTATGCGGCACAGGCCGTGCTCAACGGCGTCGGCGCGGCGGCGCCCGCCACGCCGATCACCCTGGTCAACCAGGTACTCCAGCCGATCAGCTCGTACACCACGTCGGTCCTCGACGACGCTGGGATCGGCCATCTGATTCCCGGCCTGCGGCAATCGGTGCTCGCCCTACGGAACATCGCCTGGTGGTCGGAGGTGACGCGGAACGCCGCGGCTCCCGCGACGGCCGAGCCGGTGATCGTGTCCGAGACGGCGCCCCGGCGCGGCGCATGGTCGGAGGCCACCGCGCGAGGGGTCCTCGCCCAGGCCGGTGTCGGGGTGGTTCCCAGCGACTTAGTCTCCAGCGCCGACGAGGCGATCGCGGCGGCGGCCGCGCTGGGCAGGCCCGTCGCCGTGAAGATCGCCTCGCCGGACATCCTGCACAAGAGCGATATCGGCGGAGTGGTGCTCGACGTCGAGGGCGCCGAAGCCGTCGCGGACGCCTTCCGCCGCGTGATCGACGCGGCCGCTGAGCACGCGCCGGACGCGCCTATCGAAGGGGTCCTGATCTCGCCCATGCGCGATGCGAGTGTTGAACTCCTGGTCGGCGTCGTCCGGGACCGACAGTGGGGGCTGGTGCTTGCCGTCGCGATCGGCGGCGTGTTCGTCGAGGTGTTGGACGATTCCGCCCTCGCCACGGTGCCGGTCGGTGTCGATCGCGCTCGCGGACTGCTCGAACGACTGCGCGGCGGCGCCCTCCTGACCGGCGTTCGCGGGCGCGCGCCCGCGGATCTGGACGCGGTCGCCGTCGCGATCGCGCGTATCGGCGATCTAGCCGCGGCGCTGGGCGACGACTTGGAGTCGCTGGAAGTCAACCCGTTGCGCGTCGACGGCGCCGTGATTGAGGCTCTCGACGCCGTTATCACCTGGACTGCTCCCGCAGTCACCGAAGAGGAGTGAGAGATGACCTCAGTACATGACCTTGACCCCCGGACCCCGGTGCTGATCGGTGTCGGCCAGGCGGCCGAACAGATCGACAGTCCCGATTATCGCGGCCTGTCGCCGGTCGAGTTGGCCGCCGAAGCCGCACGTGCGGCACTCGCGGACACAGGTGTCGATGCGGTCGCGCTCGCCGCGCGGATCGACACCATCGCCGGGGTGCGACAGTTCGAGATCTCGACGCCGGTGGCGTCCGCGCCGCTCGGCAGGTCGGACAACTACCCGCGGTCGGTGGCCGATCGCATCGGCGCCGACCCGGCGCGGGCGATTCTGGAAGTGAGCGGCGGACAGTCGCCGCAGCACCTGGTGAACGAACTCGCGCGCGATATCGCGTGCGGCGATTCGAACGGTGCGGTCGTCTTCGGCTCCGAGGCGATCTCCACCGCCCGACACCTGGTGGCGGCCGAGCCCCGTCCCGACTTCAGCGAGCAGCGCGGAGGCGACCTCGACGATCGCGGCTACGGGCTGTCCGGATTGTCGAGCCAGTACGCGAAGAGGCATGGGCTCACCGACGCCCCGAGTCAGTACGCCCTGTTGGAGAATGCGCGGCGAGCGCGCACCGGCATGGCGATGGAGCCGTATCGGCGGGCGATGGGCGAACTGTTCGCACCGTTCACGCGTGTCGCCGCGAAGAATCCGTACGCCGCGGCGCCGGTGGAACGCGACGCTGCCGAACTCAGCACCGTCACCGAGCGCAACCGGATGATCGCCGACCCCTTCCCCCGGTTCATGGTCGCCCGCGATCAGGTGAACCAGGGCGCTGCCGTGGTGGTGACCTCCGTAGCGGTCGCCCGCGAACTCGGTGTGCCGGAGGGCAAGTGGATCTTCCTGCACGGACACGCGGATCTGCGTGAGAAAGTACTGGTCGATCGACCCGACCTCGGCGGGGCGCCCGCCCTGGTGCGGGCGGCCGAGCATGCGCTCGAGGTCGCGGGCATCACGGTGGACCAGCTCTCGTCGATCGACCTGTACAGTTGCTTTCCCATCGCGGTCGAGGTCGTCGCGGACGGACTCGGACTTTGCGCGGACGATCCGCGCGGGCTGACCCTGACCGGTGGCCTGCCCTTCTTCGGCGGCGCGGGCAACAACTATTCGATGCACGCCATCGCTGAGACCGTGGCCCACCTGCGGGCGACGCCCGGCGGCTACGGGTTCGTCGGTGCCAACGGCGGCACGCTCAGCAAGTACTCGACGGCGGTGTACTCGACGATTCCCGCGTCGTGGCGCGACGACGACAGCGCGGGTATCCAGGCCGAACTCGACGCGGTGCCCGCGGTCGAGGTCGCCGTCACCGCGGACGGTCCGGCGACCGTCGAGACGTACACCGTCAAGTACGGGCGCTCAGGACTCACGGGGATCGTCGTCGGACGACTCGGCGACGGCCGCCGATTCCTCGCGACTGTGGCGGACGGCGACGACGAGCTGTTGGCTGCACTGCGCGAGGGAGATGTGTTCGGCAGGTCGATCTATGCGCGCTCGTTCGGCCGAGGGAACCGGGTGGCCCTCGATCGGCGACGCATGGACGCGCTGTATCCGCGGACCGAGCCGAAGCTGCGTGACGACTACGAGTTCGCACAGGTCAGTCGCGTCGGACACCTCCTGGAAGTGACCATCGATCGACCCGAGGCGCGGAATGCGTTGACGCCCCAGGCGAACGAGGAACTCGATGAGATCTTCGACGCGTTCTTCGCCGACTCGGATCTCTGGGTGGCCATACTCACCGGGGCGGGCGACGCCTCGTTCAGCGCGGGCAACGATCTGCGCTATACCGCGAGCGGGAAGCCGTCCTGGGTGCCCAAGAACGGATTCGCCGGGCTGACGGGTCGCCGCGACATGGCGAAACCCGTCATCGCCGCGGTCAACGGTTTCGCGATGGGCGGAGGGTGCGAGATCGCCCTCGCATGCCATCTCGTCGTCGCCGACGCCACCGCTCGATTCGCGCTGAGCGAGGTCAGAGTCGGGCTCGTCGCCGGGGCCGGCGGCCTGGTGCGACTGCCGCGCGTCATCCCGCAGAAACTGGCCACCGAGATGATTCTGACCGGCAAGCAGATCGATGCGGACGAGGCTCATCGGCTGGGTCTGGTCAATCGGGTGGCGCCTGCGGGCGGTGCGCTCGATGCCGCGCGCGAACTGGCCGCCGAGATCATCGCGGCCTCGCCGACGTCAGTACGTACCTCGTTGCAGATCATGAACGCGACGACGGCGGTCGGCGACGTCGTCGACGCCACCACGCAGCGGTCGAGTGCGCTGGAGGACCTCCTCGTCAGCGAGGACATGGCAGAGGGCATCCGAGCCTTCGCCGAGAAGCGTGCACCGCAGTGGCGGAACCGTTGAGGTCGGTGGCGCCGGAGTAGGGAGCCTCCTCCACCGCTCGCTCCCCTCGGCAGTGCTCACGCCGAGGGCGCGAGTGCGTCAACGACGTCGACGAGCGTCTCGCGCAACGCCTTCGGCGTGAAGGGGAGATCGTCCGTCGCGAACGTGGTGCCCGGTGCGACCACTTCGTCGATCCGATCGAGGATCTCCGCGGTCAGTTCGAGATCTGCTGCGGGCAACTGGCTTTCGAGTTGTTCGATGGTACGGGGGCCGATGATCGTCGACGTCACCGCCGGGTGGTTCATGGTGAAGGCCACCGACAAGGTGGTCAGATCGGTGCCGCAACGACGACACCCGGATCCCGGTTCCGCCCAGTACTCGCATCTCCGTCGGAGTCGCCTTACGACTGACGGTGACGCCAACGCGGCAATCTCCGGATAGATAGCTATATAATAGAACTACTTAATGTGGATATCGGCACCGGAATCCGACGTCCGCCGACAGTTGGAGGACCGACGATGTCGATCGCGAACCACCCGTCGGGGCTTGTCATGCACTCTGCGGTGGCGGTCTTCGAGACGTCACGCGTGCTTCGAGAACTGCGCGTGGCGAGGGGCGCATGAACATCGACTTCACGAGGCTCAGATACTTTCTGGCGGTCGCGGACGAGCTCCATTTCAAACGTGCCGCCGACCGTCTGCACATCACGCCGCCTCCCCTGAGCAAACAGATCAAACTGCTCGAGCGCGAGGTCGGCGGCGAACTGTTCGACCGCAAGTACCACGACGTCAGCCTGACGCCGCTCGGGGTGGCGCTCGTCGAGCCCGCGCGCCGGATCCTCGCCGTGGTCCGCGAGTTCGAGACGGTGGCGAACGAGATGACCGGGCGGGCGGGGCCGCTCAGCGTGGGGGCCACCGCCTTCGCCCGGTCGGACCTCTTGGACGAGTTCGAGGAGGCGATCGCTCGGCTGAACTGTACGCCGACGCGTTTCAGTCTTCCGGGTTCCACCGCGGAGGTGGCCGCGCATCTGGTCGCCGGACATCTCGACCTCGGTTTCGTCCATCTTCCGTGCCCGGACCCGCGCATCGAGTTCCGGGTGATCCTCGAATCGGCGGGAGGAATCGCGGTCCGCAGTGATGATCCGCTCGCCGGTCGTGCGGCAGTGACCATCGACGACCTCCGAGATCGCGAAGTGGCCGTGGACATCGCCCGCGCCAACCAGTTCGCGCTCGATTCGCTGACGCGT
Source organism: Gordonia humi (assembly GCF_014197435.1). NCBI lineage: Bacteria > Bacillati > Actinomycetota > Actinomycetes > Mycobacteriales > Gordoniaceae > Gordonia > Gordonia humi. The sequence goes on along the minus strand of NZ_JACIFP010000001.1, from coordinate 419,862 downwards.
CGGCTCCGGTCGTTGGGAATCCACAACATCGTCGAGGCGGCGCACAGTCGTGGCAGCGAGATCGAACTCGCGGCGCAGGTACGTCGTCGGCGCCTGGTGCTGATGGTCGCGTACGCCCCCGATTCGTCGTTCGGCAAACTGTTCTCGCCACCGGAGTTCACCCTCGTCCCCATTGAGGATCCGACCTGGAAGCCTGCCCAGTTGGCGCTTGCCTGGTGCAGGGATCAGCCGCAGCCGCACGTCGCGCGCGACGCCGCGATCGACGAGATCATGTCGCTGTACGACGGCGGGCCGCACGGCCTCGACCGGGAGGCCGCCGCCCGCGACGTGGCAGACGGCGAAACCGCGCGGTAGCCATCGCCGTTGCCGAACGCTGTCGGTACTGGTCGGCGACCCCCGCCGGGCCGACCTCGATTCGCTCGTCGCTATGACCCAGCACATGTTCGACCGGCTCATGTAGTCGTGAGCATAGAGATCGTTTACTCCCGATCCATCGGGTGGGAGTTTCGAAGGCAAGGACCTGTACCGACTTCGAGAGGGATGACGATGAGCACCGAACGACCGCCCGTGTCACCGGGAAGCGTCGCCGACGACGTCCGGACCTGGCTGGCAGAGAACTTCGCGGGTGTGAACGACCGAGAGTGGCGCGAACACGTCATCGCGGCAGGCTGGGCCGCACCGACGTGGCCTGCCGACGCATTCGGTCGGAACCTGTCATCGGCCGATGCGACGATCGTCCGTGAGGAGTTCCGTGCGGCGGGCGCCAAGGGCGCGAACATCGAACGACGGGGGTTTCCCGCACTGGCCGGAAACACGATCGTTGAGTTCGGCTCGCCTGCGATGAAGAACGATGTCCTGCCGAAGCTCCTGTCCGGGGAGTGGGGTATCGGGTGCCTGCTGTACAGCGAGCCGAGTAACGGATCGGATCTCGCGGGCCTGCAGACCCGTGCGGTGCGGGACGGCGACGACTTCATCGTCAACGGACAGAAGATCTGGACCACCAGCGGGCACGAGGCGGACTGTGCGTTGCTGCTCGCCCGCACCGACTGGGACCAGCCGAAGCACGCCGGGATCAGCTTCTTCATCATTCCGATGGATCTTCCAGGGATAGAGGTCCGCCCGATCAAGCAGATGACCGGCGAGTCGGATTTCAACGAGGTCTTCCTCGACAATGTCCGGGTACCGGCGAGCGCGTTGATCGGCGAACTCAACGACGGCTGGCGGGTCCTCCAGACTGCGCTCAAGGAGGAGCGCCGCACGATGGGCTTCGTGCTGGGTGCCAAGGAACGTCGCCCCGAGGACCGGCCCGCGATCTTCACCGACGCCGACGACCTCATCGCGGCGGCCCGGGAGGCGGGCAGGCTCGACGACGAGGCGGTGCGTCAGGAGATCATGCGCATCCATACGTGGCGGCTCGTCAACGACTGGAACTCGGTCCGCGCGAAGAAGGAGATCGCCGCGGGCGGGGGATCGTCGTTGGCGTCGCTGGGCAAGCTGGCTAAATCGCGGATTCTGCATTCGTCGTGGGCGCTGCGCTTCCGGCTGCTCGGTGCGCGCGGACTGATGTATGACGAGGCCGCAGACAAAGCGGCGTACGAGGTCGACCACGAGCTCATGTGGTCGTTCATCAACTCGATCGGTGGCGGCACCGACCAGATTCAACGAAACATCATCGGCGAGCGCATCCTCGGACTGCCGAAGGGGCACGAGCCCGATCGCGGCGTGCCGTTCCGGGACATCCGTAAGGGCGGAACGCTTGCGGCGGAGGGGAAGTAGAGACATGACTGAGTTCGCCGTATTCACCGACGAACAGAACCAATTGCGGGAGCTCGTGCGCGACTTCCTGCGCGAGAAGTCGCCCGAATCGGAGGTCCGCCGTCTGATGGCGACCGACGACGGATACGATCCGGCGCTCTGGCAGCAGATGGCGCAGGACCTCGGTCTGCACGGACTCGCCATCCCAGAACAGTACGGCGGGCACGGCGCGAGCTGGATCGAGCTCGGCATCGTCCTGGAAGAGATGGGACGGGCGCTGTTCGGCTCCCCGTTCTTCTCGACCGTGGTGCTCGCAGCGACCGCGTTGATCGAGTCCGGCGACGAAGAGGCCAAACAGCGGTACCTGCCCGCGATCGCCGACGGGTCGCTCGTCGCCACCGTCGCCGTGCCGGAACACAGCGGACGGTGGGGAACGGAGGCGGTCTCCGCGACCGCTACCCACACCCCGGACGGCTGGACCGTGACCGGTGATCAGAAGTTCGTCCTCGACGGTGCCACCGCCCGATTGATCATCGTTCCCGCCCGCACGGCGAGCGGCATCTCGCTGTTCGCCGTCGACACGGCGGAAGTCGACGTGCCCCGGACGCGCTTGACCACTCTGGACCAGACACGCAAGTTCGCCGACGTCCAGCTCACGGGTGTGCCGGTCCGGTTGATCGGATCCGAAGGCGGTGGACAGCAGATCCTGGAGCGACTCCTCGACTTCGCTGTCGTGGCGTTGGCCGCGGAGCAGGCAGGTGGTGCACAAGCAGTACTCGACACGTCGACCGACTATCTCAAAACGCGGGTGCAGTTCGGTCAGGCCATCGGCGCCTTCCAAGCACTGAAGCATATGGCGGCCGATGTGCTGATCGAGGTCGAGTCGGCGAAGTCGGCGGCCTACTACGCGGTGGCGACGGCCGCGGAGGACAACGAGGAGTTCCCGGCGGCGGCGGCGCTCGCGCAGGCGTACTGCGCGGAGGCCTTCGTCACCGCGGCGCACCAGAACATCCAGTTCCACGGCGGGATGGGCTTCACCTGGGAGGTCCCGGCACACCTGTACTTCAAACGGGCCCGATCGTCGGAGCTGCTGTTCGGTGACGCCGACGCGTATCGCGCGAAGCTCGCCCAGCGCATCGGCATCTGAGCCGTCGGCCGGACGGCGTGAACGAGAGAGCACAAAGTGATGAGTACTGATGGACTGCCGCTGAGCGGCGTTCGAGTGGTCGACCTGACCGATGGTGTCGCCGGTGTGGCGCCGCGGTTTCTCGCAGATCTCGGCGCGGACGTGATCCTGGTGGAGCCGCGGGCCGGCGTCGACTCCCGGCGTGCCGAGCCGATGCACGACGGCCTCAGCCTGGTATTCGCGTCGACGCACGCCAACAAGAGGGGCGTCGCGGTGGATCTCGGGACCGAGGGAGGTCGCGACGAGCTGCTTCGGCTCACCGACTCGGCCGATCTGGTATTCGAGTCGCAGGCGGTCGGGCGACTCGGCGACCTCGGCGTCGGGCCCGCGGTGATGCGCGAGCGGAACAGCGATCTCGTCGTGGTCTCGCTGACCGATTTCGGCCAGACCGGACCCTACCGCGACTATCGAGGCGGCGAACTCGTGACGACCGCCCTCAGCTCGGCGTTGACCAGGTCCGGTGCGGCCGATCGCGAACCGCTGCTTCCGCCGGGCGATCTCGCTCGGCAGACGGCCGCGGTCAGTGCGGCGTACTACGGGTTGGCCGCGCTTCGCACGGCTCGGCAGTCGGGGGTGGGTGACTACATCGACTTGTCACTCTTCGAACTCGCTGCTCAGGATCTCGATCCCGGCCTCGGTATGGCCGGCACCGCGACGTTGGGCCGACCGATCACCGACCTGCCTCCGGGACGGCCGGACGTTCGGATGATGTATCCGATCCTGCCGTGCGCCGACGGATTCGTCCGGACGTTCATCGGGGCTCCCAAACAGTGGCTCGCTCTGTGGGAGTGGTTGGGACGCCCCGAGGAGTTCGCGGACGACTCGTATCAGCAGATCGCCACGCGGTTCAAGAATTGGACCGCGATCCGCCTCGCGGTGGAGAGACTGTTCGCCGACAAGACCTGCGACGAAGTGGTGGAGTACGCGGCGGCCCACGGCATCGCGATGGCGGCCCTTAACACGCCCGCCGAGGCGATGGCCAGCGACCATGTGCGCGAACGCGCGTCGTTCGTGGATGCCGAGATCGCTCCGGGGGTGACCGCTGCGGTCGCGAACGGATTCGTCGAGTTGGACGACGTCCGTGCCGGTTTCCGGCGACGGGCCCCCGAGCTGGACGAGCACGCCGGCGCTCGATGGGAGGGCGCGACTCGTGCACCGGTCGACCCCGACGGGTCGCAGACCGGACCGAGGCTGCCGCTCGCCGGGCTCCGGGTCCTCGATCTCGGTGTCATCGTGGTCGGTGCGGAGACCGGCCGTGTGCTGGCCGATCTTGGTGCGGATGTCGTCAAGGTCGAGAGCAGGTCGTTCAAAGACGGTGCGCGCCAATCAGACTCGGTGGAGCGGGTGAGTCGCCCGTTCTCGATCGGCAACCGCGGTAAGCGCAGCGTCGGACTCAATCTCCGGAGCGACGACGGCAAGGCGGCGTTCAAGCGTCTCGTAGCGGCATCCGATGTGGTGCTGACGAACTTCAAACCGGGCACCATGGAATCTCTCGGCCTGGGATATGACGAACTGCGCGCGGTGAATCCGGCGATCGTCATGGTCGAGAACAGTGCGCTCGGCAGTCGTGGACCATGGAGCAAACGCATGGGTTACGGGCCGCTGGTCCGGTCGACGGTGGGGCTCACCTCGTTGTGGCGACACCCGGACACCGATGATGCGTTCGGCGACGACATGACGATCTACCCTGACCAGAGTGCGGCGCGCGTCGGGGTCGGCGCGGTGCTCGCGGCGCTGGTCGGTCGGGAGAGCACCGGGGTCGGCTGCAAGATCGGCGTCGCCCAGATGGAGGTCGTCTTCTCGCAGCTCAGCATCGGGTACACCCGTGAGTCGCTGGAGCCCGGAACACTGCGTCCTCGGGGCAACGTCAATGAGTTCCATGCACCCACCGGGGTATACCCGACACTCGGCGAGGACGGCTTCGTCGCGGTGGAGGTCACCGACGATCGACAGTGGGCGGCGCTGGCCGCCGAGATGGGGCGCGCCGACCTCGCCGTCGATGCGCGGTATGCCACGCGCGAAGCGCGATGTCAGCACCGGTCGGAGGTCGACGATCTGGTCGCGGAGTGGACAGCCCCGCAGCAGGCACGAGCGGTACAGGATCGGCTGCAGGCGGTCGGGGTCGCCGCGGGCGCCGCGATTCACGCGTTCGACCTGGTCGGCGACCCGCAGTTGATCGATCGGGGCCAGTTCGGCTCTATCGATCAGCCCGGATACCCGAAGCCGCTCGTCGTGCACGTGGATCCGGCACACAGCGAGAACCTGGCCACGGTGCCGCTGCGCCGCGCACCGTGGATGGCCGAGCACACCCGTGACGTCCTCGTCGACGTCGCCGGGTACACCCATGACGAGGTCGAGGCGCTGATTGCGAGCGGCGCCGCCGAGATCCAGGAGGTCGCCGCTGGAGCCGCGCGCTCGGCGGAAGGAGCGGGCCGGTCGAGTGGTGAGCGCGACCTGGGAGAGTGATACCCGACGATAGTCCACCTGTTTCTGCAGTTCAGCGAGCGGAGCGAGTCGAAACCGAACGCTGGACGATGCAATTCATCTGGTCGTCATCGTCGCGGCGATCGCCTTCGACACTTCGCTCCGCTCGCTCAGTTGAACAGGTCGACGAGCGGCTTGTTCTCAGCGTCGAACATGAAGAGGTACTGCGCCGCGACCTCCATGTGCCGCCGCCAGTGCTTCTCGGCGCCGGTGCTGTCGTGCTTCTCCACCAGATTGGCGAGCCGGACATAGGAGCGGACCGTCCGTTGGAACCGATCCTTCTGCTCGTGGTCGGGGCTGGTCATTCCCTGGGAGATCGTCTGCTGTAGGTGCGTGCCGACGATGTCCGCGAGGACCGCTCCCTGGACGGCGAGGGTCTTGTTGCCGCAGCGTTGCAGAATCACCTCGTGGAACCGGTAGGTCATCTCACTCCATCGGTGCATGTCGGGGGTGGCCTCGACCCAGCCGTCGACGAGAGTTCTGACGTCGGTGATCACCGCGCGCAGGGCCGCAACGTCGTCGTCGGTGCTCGCCGCCGCCAACATGCCCGCGCACACGGGTTCGGTGATCATCCGGGCCTCGTAGACGTCTTGAATCGTCGTGTTCTGCAGTTGGAGGAGGAGTCCGACGTGGCGGGCCGCGACCATCGGGTCCGGCTCGAGGACCTGCGCACCTCCTCGCGCGCCGCGCCGAACTCCGATCAGAGTCTCGGCTTCGAGGATGCGGAACGCTTCACGTAGAGTCGGCCGAGAGACCGAGAATTGTTCCATGAGTTCCGCTTCGGCGGGGAGGGTCTGTCCCGGGGCCAGGTCGCCCCGAACGATCTGACGGCGGAGATGTCCGGCGATCAGTTCGGCGGTCTTCGGCGCACGCATCACCTCGCCTACACGTCCGATGGGCGGTGCCGCGTCGAGCTTCGCCATGCTGGGTTCCCTCCGGTGCGTCGGAATCGATCGGTCATGCCGATCCTCGGAGTAATTCAGTATACGCGCCCCACGATGAATAGTCAGATCAGCTTACTGTTAATGGTGATGTGTCGGGGCGTCTCATCTTCTGGATGACATCGGCGGTCGTGCACCGCCGCCTTGTCGGTCGGGTCGGACAAAACTGGTCTGCGTAACCCATAGCGAGGGTCTCTTCCCCGGCTGGTGATCCGGGCGGTGTCAGGTGAGGCCGTGTGCGGCGAGGACGACGGAGTGCTTGTCGCGGGCGGCCGCCAGTCGCTCCGGAATGTGCTCGGTGGGGAACGGATCGTCGGTCCCGGTGTATGCCTTGAGGAGTTCCTTCGCGACCGTTCCCTGATGGACCTCTGTCGGCCCGTCGGCGAGCGCCAGTTGGGGCACGCTCGCCCACCATCCGGCGAGCGGGGTCTCCAGCGTGACACCCAGCGACCCGTGCAGGTGGACTGCGCGTTCGACGATGTCGTGCATCACTCGTGCCATCTGCACTTTGCACATCGCGATCGAGCTGCGAGCAGTCCCGTTCGGCTGGGTGTCGATGATCCACGCGGTGTGCAGTACCAGGAGTCGCAACTGGACGAGTTGGATCTTCGAGTCGGCCAGCATCTGCTGCACCGACTGCTTCTTGTACAGCGGTTCGCCCTGTGTGCGGCGGGACAGTGCTCGTTCGGCCATCATGTCGAGTGCGCGTTGACACAGACCGACGGTGCGCATCGCGTGATGGACTCGGCCGCCGCCGAGGCGTGCCTGCGCGACGGCGAATCCGTCGCCCGGTCCGCCCAGCATGGCGTCCAACGGGACGCGCACACGGTTGTACCGGATGTAGCCGTGAATTCCCTCGTCGAGGTCGTCTCGCTCACCCAATACCGAGACGTTGCGGAGGATCTCGACGCCGTCGGCGTCGGCGGGGACGATGAGCATCGACATGCGGCGATGCGGCGACGCGTCCGGGTCGGTCACCGCCATGACGATCAGGAACTCGGCGTACCGCGCGTTCGACGAGAACCACTTCTCGCCTTCGATCACCCACTCGTCGCCCTCGCGCCGTGCCCGACACGTGAACTCCTTGGGGTCCGCTCCGGCCTGCGGCTCGGTCATCGAGAAGCACGATACGATCTCGCCGTCGAGCAGTGGTTGCAGGTACCGCTCCTTCTGTTCGGCCGTACCGAACATCGCGAGGATCTCGGCGTTGCCGGTGTCCGGGGCCGCGGTGCCGAATACTGTCGGTGCCCAGTACGACCTGCCGATGATCTCGTTCATCAGCCCGAGTTTGAGCTGGCCGTACCCTGGGCCGCCGAGATCCAGGCCGAGGTGGCAGGCCCACAGGCCCTGCTCTTTGACGCGCGCCTGCAGCGGCCGCAAGATCGCCCGGCTCGCTACGTTGTGCACGTCGTACGGGTCGCCTCCGTGGGGAAACAGCACGTCGAGCGGCTCGCATTCGTCGCGTACGAACTGGGTCATCCAGTCGAGCTTGGCCTGGAACTCGGGATCGGTCGAGAAGTCCCACATCACGTCCTGCTTTCATTTCCGTCTTGTCGATTGCCATGGCAGAATATCATTCTGAATATAAGAAACAAGATTCTATGGAGGTGGAGCGTGACGGATCTACTCGATGAGATGTCGCCGCGTGTGGTCGACGGACTGGCTCGGACGCGGCCGGAATGCCGGCTGGTGGGACTGGAACCGTTGACCGGCGGGTCGTCGAGCCTGACGTATGTTGCGCGATTGGACGGGAGCGACGACCTGGTCGTCAAGGTCGCGCCGCCGGGCATCGAACCGGTACGAAACCGGGACGTGCTTCGGCAGGCCCGGTTGATGAGCGCACTGAACCGTCACGGTGGAGTGCGTGTGCCGCGGGTCGTGTTCGCGACTCCGGGAGCCGGCCTCGACGTGCCACCGTTCTTCGCGATGGAGATGGTCGCCGGGGTCTGTGAGGAGCCGGTGCTCACCCGGGCGGAGGACCGCGCGGCGCCGACTGAGGTGGCTGCGCGCGCGTATGACGCAGCGACGGTGATGGCCGAGTTGCACGCGGTGCGACCCGCCGAGCTCGGCGCGGTGGTGGCCGATGAGCCCGTCGTCGGTCTCGCCGACGAGATCGCGCGGTGGACACGAGCCTTCGAGACAGTTCCCGGCGACCTTCAATACGACTATCGAACGTGCGCCGATCTGCTTCTGGCGTCGGTGCCCGCGCCCCTGGACCCGGTTGTGAACCACGGTGACTACCGGCTCGGGAACACGCTCTGCGCCGGGGGCTCCGTGACGGCGATCATCGACTGGGAGATCTGGTCGGTCGGCGATCCGAGAGTGGATCTGACCTGGCTCACGTTCTTCACCGACGACGCCGAGCATCCGGCGGCCGAGCCGGGAACGCCGGCGGGCACGCCGACCAAGGCCGAGCTGATCGAGGCGTATCAGAACGCCGCGCAGACCAGGCTTCCGGACATGGACTGGTTCGACACGTTGACGCGGTACAAGGAGGCCGCCGCGACCGCGCTGTTGTTGAAGCGGGCTCGCCGAGGTGGCGATCTGCCGCCCCCGATGCGGCGGATGATCGACGGCGTGCCGACGCTTCTGGAGGAGGTCCGCGCGGCGCTGTCGTGATACTCAGCGACGCACGGCGCGAGCGATGAAGTCGACGAGGCGATCGATGTCGTCGGATGTCGGCCGAGTGTCGCTCCAGATGTGATCTTCAACGGCACCGATCACCGCGGTGGCGGCGATGCGCGCATCACGGGGCGCATCGGTCGAACCGAGGCCGCCCAGCACCGGCGAGAGCAGGTCGGCGATCTCACCCCGGAACGTCAGGACCGATGTCGAGTCGCTGCGGGTGCCCAGAAGGTTCCGGGACGCCGCTGCGAGTTCCGGGCTCGCGGCCTGGCGCATCACGGCGTCGACCACGGCGCGGAGCTTCTGTTCCGGTGTGTCGGCGCCTTCAGTCTTGTGTCGGACGTATGTGACGACGCGGCTGGTGCCGTCGTCGGCGACGGCTGCGATGAACGCGGACTTGCTCCCGAAGTACCGATAGAAGGCTTCCAAGGAGACGCCCGCCATGGCGACGATGTCTGCGATGCGGGGATCGCCTGCCCCGCCGAACAGTTTTCGGCCCGCGGCGATCAGACGGGCGACCTCGTCCTCGGCCGTCGCGCGCCGTCGGCTCAGACCGCGCTGGACGGCTGCTTCGGTCTGTGATGTCCGTACCTGCACCGTCTCAGCATAGTGCGCGGCTCCGGGCGACTGTTTCGGGTCGGCGGTCGTGCTCGATGCTATTTAAGATAAATAATTTAGTTCATATAGAAGGTACTCATGTGAAGGAGTTCGACGGATATGGAGCATTGGGAACTAGTGGCGCGCGAAGGCGTCCGGAACGTCTATGCCGAGTACAACCACGCGGGCGACCGCTTCCGGATCGATGATCTCGCGGCCTGCTTCGCGGCCGACGGCGTGCTGGAGATCAAGGGTGGGGCGCGGGCGACCGGCCGGGAGGCGATCGTCGAGATGCTTACCGGAGCACGCTCCGACGATTCGGACTGGACCCCGCAGATACGCCACTACGTCGCGAGTCTCGTGTTCGCGACGGTGACGCAGGATCGGATCGCGTCGTCCGCGTACTTTCAGGTGCTCACCCAGCGTGGCCTCGATCATTGGGGCAGATACCGTGACGTCGTCGTCCGAGACGGCGACCGCTGGGTGTTCGCGCACCGCCTCGTCGCCGTGGACGCAGCGGTGGACGGTGCGTGGTATGACGGGCCGGTCAGCGGGCGCTGACGTCTTCCGGAGTGCGCGTCAGGCCGCGTGCGTCGCCCCCATGTACGCGGCTTCGATCCTCGCCGGATCGGCGAGCAGTTCGTCCGCCGAACCGGCGAGGACCTCTTCACCGTGTGCGAGCACGAGAGCGCGGTCCGCGGTGCGCAACGCGAGCGACACGTGCTGTTCGACGAGGACGACCGCGACTCCGGTCTGCGCCACGGTGCGCAGAATGGGCAGCAGCGATTCGACGATGACGGGTGCGAGCCCCATGGACAACTCGTCGATCAGCAGAACCTTCGGGTCCTGAACCAGGGCACGACCGATTGCGAGCATCTGCTGCTCGCCACCCGAGAGCACCCCCGCAGGGACCTTCAGCCGCTCTTTGAGTCGCGGAAACAGGTCGAGCACCTCGCCGACCTTTTCTCGGCTGGTCGCGGCGAGTCGGAGGTTCTCGGTCGTAGTCAACGTGGTGAACAGCGAGCGATCGTCGGGTACGAGCACGACGCCCTGTTTCGCGGCTCGGCGCGGGTGTCCGGCCGAGAGCTCCGTGCCGTCGATCGTCACGGTTCCGGCCGCGCGACCGATCAGGCCGGCGAGTGACAGCATCGTCGTCGACTTTCCAGCGCCGTTAGGGCCGAGCACCGCGAGGATCTCCCCGGGGGCGAGGGAGAAGTTCACTCCTCGGATCACCGGCGATCCGCCGTAGCCCGCGGCCAGTCCGGTGACGTCGATCCGGGCATTCATACATTCACCTCGTGGTTGTTCGTTTCGACGGTGTCGGCTCCGTCTGGTTCCGACGAGCTGGAGCCGCCCAGGTAGGCGGCGATGACCGTGGGATCGGACTGGATCTCGGCGGGTGTGCCGACCGCGATGACCTTGCCGAGGTCTAGGACCACGACGCGGTCGCACACGTCGAGGACCAGCCCCATGTCGTGCTCGACCATGACGACCGTGACTCCGCCCGCGCGAGCCGCACGCAGGCGTTCGCCGAGCCACTGGCTCTCGCCGGAGTCGAGACCGGCTGCGGGCTCGTCGAGCAGGACGACGTGCGGTCGACCGGCGAGGGCGCGAGCCACAGACACGAGCTGGCGACGGCCCTGAGAGATTTCGTCGACCGGACGGTCGGCGACCTCGCTCAGATCGAGGGTGGCGAACAGTCGATCCAGATCCGGTTCGTGCGCGTCATCGAAACGACCGAGTGTGGCGGTCGTACCGACCACGACGTTCTCCCGCACGGTCAGGTCGTCGTACAGTTCGATTCCCTGGAAGGTTCGGCCCAGTCCCGCGCGGCTGCGCCGGTGCGGAGCGACGCCGTCGAGAGCGTGCTCCTCGAGCCTCACCGATCCGGTGTAGTCGGCGTAGCCGCTGATCGCGTCGACGAGGGTGGTCTTGCCCGCGCCGTTGGGGCCGATGAGTCCCAGGATCTCGCCCTCGCGCACATCGAACGAGACGTCTTCCAGCGCTGTGACGCCACCGTAACGGACGCCGATGTCGCGCACGGTGAGGACGGGCCCGCCGATGACGGGTGCATCGGGGGCGGTTGATGGGGCTGCAGTCGCCGCGACCTGTGGCCCCTGCCGTCCTCGTCCGACCCGTGCGGCGAGGGTGTGCAGCGGTCCGACGACCCCCTCCGGGTTCCGAATGATGGTGACGACGAGCAGCAGGCCTGCGACGATCCCGAAGTATGAACCGAAATGGATCCACCGGTCCAACGCGAGGAACAGGATGCCGCCGGCTCCGATGACTCCGGCGAGGATGCCACCCGCCACCGACGACACGCCTGCGAGATAGACCATCGCGAACAGACTGATTCCGGCGATCGCGGTGTACGACGTCGGGGCCGCACCGTTCTGCTGGTACGCCATCAGGGTTCCGCCGATCGCCGCGATGAACGATCCGATCGCGAACGCGGCGATCTTGACCCGTCGAACATCGATGCCCGCGGCTGCGGCCGAACGCTCGTTGGCGCGGACGGCGAGCATGGACGCGCCGAGCCGATGGGTGCGCAGCCACGCGACACCGAACGCGGCGGCGGTGAGGACCACCAGGCACAGGATGCCGAATCCGATCCGCGGATAGGATTCGCCCGCACCGATGCTCAGGTCGAGTCCGAACAGCTTCGGCGCTTTGACAGGTGCGCCGTCGAGCCCGCCGTTGAAGTCGACGTTGCGGAACCAGAGCGCCTCGACGGCCACCGCCATGGCGAGGGTGACGATGGCGACCGGCAGACCGCGGAGTCGCAGCGCGGGCAGCCCGACGACGACACCGGCGACAGTGGCGATCAGCGCGGCGAGGATCGGTGCGATCGGGAACGGGATCCCCAGATCGCTGGTCAGACGGGACAACGTGAACGCCGCGACGCCTGCGATCGCCAGCTGGGCGAGGGAGACCTGCCCGGCGTAACCGGTCACCACCACCTGCGACAGCGCGATCACGCCGAGGATGAACGTCGTGACCACCGCGCCACGCACCGAGCCCTGCGTGGCCACGAGCAGAACTGCGGCCGGAATCACCGCCAGAAGCGGGACGTATAGGTTCCGCGGTCGCGGCGCACGTCCCAGCGACGGTGCCGTGACGGATCCCCGCTGAGGCAGCCGGTCGCGTCGGGCGACCAGCAGGATCAGGATGAGGATCAGCGGAACGAGTTCCGCGGTGCCCGAGGCCGGGAACCAGTCGACGGTCGACTGCAGATACGTGAGCTCGGACTGCGCGACGCCGATCAACAGACCCGCGATGATGGCAGGCCCGAGCTTTGTCAGATTGCCGCACAGTGCGGCCGCCAGCGCGGGCACGATGAACAGCGTGTACGACATCGGAATCAGTGGAACTATCGGCGAGATCAGGATGCCTGCGAGACCCGCCACGACGGTGGACAGCGCCCAGTTGATCGCCGCAACCCGGTCGGGCGATAACCCGGACACCAGTGCTCCCTGCTCGGTCTCGGCGACGGCTCGGGTCGCGAGACCGAATCGGGTGAAGCGGATGAGCAGGGTCAGGGCGATTCCCAGCAGGACGATGATCCCGGCGAAGAACAGCGAGTCGGTGGGAACGCGGGTACCGGCGATCGTGAAGTAGTTCTCCGGCACGATGCGTTCCACCGACACCGGACTTGTACCGACCTTTTGCGCCATGATGGCCTGAATCAGCAGCATCACACCGATCGAGGCGACGGCCTTGGTCACCGGCGACGCCGACCGCAGCGGCCTGAACACCAGTCCGTAAAGGATCAGACCGAGGACCGCGGCGATCACCAGCGAGATCACCATGGAAGCGGCGAGGGTCTGCGGCGCACCGAGATCGATGTTGTCCGGCAGCCCCGGAATCGGGATGAGGAGCTTGCCCTTCCGAAGAAAGGCGAATGTGTAGGCGACGTACAGGGCGATCGCGCCGGTGGCGAAGTTCACCACCCCAGAACTGCGATAGGTCACGACGAGCGCCATGGCGAGCGCCGCGAACACTGAACCGCTGCCGAGGCCCAGAATCAGGAATAACAGATGGTCGGTCATAGTCCGCTCTCAGATCGTCTGCGGTCGGGTTACGGCATCGATCACTTGTTGAGCTGGATCAGGGAGACGTCGGAGCTCTTCCCCTTGTCGTCCAGGTCGCCGACGAGAACGTAATTGGCGCACGGTGCCTTCAGGCCCGCAAGCGCGGTTCCGTTGCACGTCATCGTCGCGCCGCCGCCGAGCGGGATCGGGACGTCGGCCGCCGCCCGGATCGCGGTCATGGTGTTCGCCGCCGTCGGCTCGCCGGTGAGCGATGCTGCCGCACGGATGAGGCCGAGCATCGACTGGAATCCGGTCTGGGAGGCGCCGCCGAGGCTGGTGTCGGGTGCGTACTTCGCCATCACGGCGCGGTAGATCAGCGACTCCTTGTCGCTGCCGCCGCCGCTCGTCGAGGTGACGACCTTGGACTTCCCCAGTGCCTCGCCTGCGCCTTCGATGGTCGAGTCCTCGATGCACGGGGAGACCACCAGCATGTCGCCCGAGTACTGGACGGTGGTGAGCCCCTTGAGCGTCGAGGTGCACATGGTCGCATCACCGACGAGTCCGACCATTCCGGGCTTGTCCTTGACGCCGGCCGCGACCTGTGACGAGGCGTCCGGGGTGCCGAGAGGGATGGGGGCGACGGTCAGAGTGACGCCCGCCTTCTCGAACGCAGGCTTGCCCATCGCCTCGGTGGAGCCGACGACGGCGGCGTTATCGGTGACGAACAGGGTCGCGGTCTTGTGGCCGTGTTCGGCGGCGTACTGCGCCATGCCTATCAGCACGCTCGGGAATCCGCCGGTCCAGAAGAACGACTTGTCCGACCGCAGTTCGGTCCCGCCTGCACCGTTGTAACCGGTGTAAGGGATGCCCGCGCCGGTGATGATCGGTGCCATGGCGTCGCCGTGAGCGGTGTTCAGGACGGCGACGGCGGCGACCTTCTGCTCGACCATCTGGTTGGCACAGTCGGTGGCTGAGGCGGTGTCCTCCTTGCTCTTGCAGACGAACGTCTCGATCGGGTGACCGCCGATGCCGCCGAGGTTCTCGTTGGCGTACTTGACCGCGGCGTCGGCGGCAAGCCTGCCCTCGGGTTGCGAGATGGCGGGACCGTCCTCGGAATTGATGACGCCGATCTTGATCGGTGAGCCCTCGGCCTTGGTGCCCTGGAACGTTCCCTCGGGAGCGGACGAGACGGCCCCTTCCGCGGCGTTCGAGTCGGTGGATGTGTCCTCGGCGCACGCAGCGGCGCCGAAGACGAGCAGAGGAACGGCGAGAGCTGCCGCGGTGCGGCGGCCGATCTGCGGTGTCAGGTGACGCATGTTACTTCCTTCGGTCTGGGATGGCATAGATCACGCGATCTGGTTGCAGGAGCCTAGTGAGGTTTCCGGTATGTGTCAATAATTGAACTGATTTACCTAAAATGATTGATGATGGTCCAGCGTCGACCGGCGGGTTCCCCGGACAGCGATCCCCCCGTGATCTAGAATATAGTTAACTCATTGCACTGAAGTCGGTGAATCTGGGGAGTTCATCGATTCTGATGCGATCGACGCCGTATGTGGCGAGTGATCGGACATCGGTCCATGAGTGAGCGATGATGACTAGAGGAAGGCACGTATGCGAGTTCTGATCTACGGCGCGACCGGATACCTCGGAGGAGCGATTGTGCGTCGGCTCGTCGGAGAGCACGACGTCGTCGGATTCGCGCGTCGCGCGGACGCGGCGGACGATCTCCGGACGCTCGGCGCCGATGCCGTCGTCGGCGACCTCGACGACATCTCGGCAGCGGTGGCGCATGTCGACGCTGCCGATGCGGTGATCTACGCGGCTCAATTACTGATCCAGCCGGAGTTCGACGTCGTGGAGGCGGTGATCGAGCGCATGGCGGGCTCAGGAAAGACCCTGGTCTTCACTTCGGGTACGGGCGTGTTGTCCGAACGCACCGACGGCGATTGGAGCGAGAACACCTTCGCCGAGGACGACGAGTTCGTGCCGTCGAAGTACGTCGGTGCGCGAAAAGACACCGAAGACCTCGTCCGAGCGGCTGCGGAGCGGGGTGTGCGTGCGATGGTCGTCCGGCCGGGCATGATCTGGGGGCACGGTGGTTGTCCGATGATCCGCGGGCTGTTCCGGTCCGCCGAGGCGACCGGGGCGGTGTGCTACATCGGGCGCGGCCTGAATCTGTATTCGAATGTGCATGTCGACGACGTCGCCGAGGTGTATTCGCTTGCGTTAGACAAGGGCGTTGCCGGTGCGCTCTACCACGCTGTGTCGGGTGAGACGAACTACCGGACGCTGGCCGAGGCTGTCGCCGCGAGGTTGGCGGTGTCGACGCGCAGCGTCGATCTCGGCACGGCGCTTGAGTTCTGGGACAAGTTCACCGCTTTGATAGCGTTCAGTGTGTGCAGTCGGTCGCGCGCACCTCGGACGAGGAGGGAACTGGGGTGGATGCCGAGTCCGGATCGACTCGATATCCTCGACGACATTGACGAACTGGTTGCGCGACGGACGACTGTGCGTGGATGATCATCTGGCCGCTGGGGCGGGCATCATGAGATCTCCACTTCCGGTCCCCGATGCGGCCGTACCCGTCTCACACTCCGAAACGCCGATGGATCAGTCGCACTCGCCCGGCGGCGATCGCCGCATCGGGATGTCCCTGCGGCAGGGCGCGCTGCAGCGCGGTCCACGCCTGGAAGTCGTCGTGGCCGTGCGGTGAGTGCGTCCACGCCTGCAGGGCGACCACGTCGCGACTGCCGAACACCGCCGAGCGGAGGTCCTCGCGGATCTCGTCGAACAGGTCGGTGAGGCCGGGGGAGAGCGAGTCGGCGAGCAGACCGCCGCGGCCGAGTGCGGCGATCGCCGCACGCAGCTCGCCGGCCAGGATCGCGTCACGGACCTCCGACACGTCGGAGGTCACCTCGCCGGTCAGTCGGTAGGGGCGGGAGGCGAGGACGTCGCCGACCTCGCGGCGCAGCCGCGAGATCTCGGCGCGGACCGTCACCGAGCCGAGATCGCCGTCGGACAGCAGGTCGGCGAGTCGATCGGTGGAGAGCCCGTCGGGATTCATGTGCAACAGGAGCAGGATCTCGGCGTGCCGGGGCGAGAGGAGCTTCGCGGGCCGGCCGGGCGCTCGCCACACGGGTTCGCCGGACAGGACGGTCAGATGCGACTGCGACGACGCCGTCAACATCGCCTCCGGCGAGAGGTCGACGGCGCCGGAGGCCAGTTCCCGTTCCACCGCGGCCACTACGGAGCGGACTGCGGCGAGGGCGAACGGCGCGGCCGCGGCGTCTCCGCCGGTCACGTCGATGGCGCCGATCACCTCCCCGGACACCGGATCGTGGACGGGAGCGGCCGCACAGTTCCAGTTCTGCACCGGACTCGCATAGTGTTCGGGGCCGAGGATCTGCACGCCGCGGTTCAGGCTCAGCGCGAGTCCCGGTGCGTTGGTGCCCACCCGGTCCTCGCTCCACACGGTGCCCTCGACGAAGTTGATCGCCGCCGCCTTGCCACGGGTCGACCGGTCGCCGTCCACCCAGAGGAGACGCCCCCGCCGGTCGGTGAGCGCCACCACCACGCCGGCGTCGGCGATGTCGTCGAGCATCAGGGACGTGATGAGCGGCCGGACCCGAGCCAGACGGTGGGCGGCGCGGTACTCGGAGAAATCGGCGTCGGACATGTCGCCCGCGGTCGCCTCCGGCGCCTCGTCGAGCCCCTGGCTGCGCGAGCGCACCCACGATTCGCGCACGAGTGATCGCACGGCGTTGTCGGGTGGGGTCACGCCCGACAGGAACTGTTCGTACGCGCGCCGCACCCGGGTGGCAGTGGACTTGCCGTCCGACATCGCATCCTCCGGTCGCACTCTGCCTACGATTGTGCCAAATCCCGTAGTGACGCGGGTCATAGCATCGGGTTTCGCTCGGGGGTCGTCCGCTGCGGGCGACACCTGAGCGGACGGAGAACGCCCGATCCCGGCTCGGTGCTCGCCGGTCGTGGTGCGACCCCTGACAGACGTCATGGGGAAGTTGTGACATCTGCTCGGGGTGCCGCGACCCGATCGGCGGAATCGTAGAAGCCATGAACGCCACACCAGCCATCCAAGCGACGCAGTTGACCAAGAGCTTCCGCGGGCCCAAGGGCGCCGTGGTCGACGCGGTGAAAGGGATCGACCTGACGGTCCGCCCGGGGGAGGTCGTCGCCTTCCTCGGCCCGAACGGGGCAGGCAAGACCACCACCATCGACATGATCCTGGGACTCACCAGCCCGGACAACGGCGACGTCCGGGTCTTCGGCCGACACGCCCGGGAGGCCGCCCGGGACGGCAGGATCGCCGCGGTCATGCAGACCGGCGGACTGATGTCCGACTTCACCGTCGCCGAGACCATCGGTGTCGTCGCCTCGCTGCACCACCGGACGGCAGACGTCGCCGCGGTCATGGAGCGGGCGGGCCTCGCCGAGATCGGCGACCGCAAGGTGTCGCGGTGCTCCGGCGGCGAGCAGCAGAGACTCAAGTTCGCGCTGGCGCTGCTGCCCGATCCCGACCTGATCGTCCTCGACGAGCCGACCGCGGGCATGGACGTCGAGTCCCGCCGCGGATTCTGGGCCGCGATGCGGGCCGACGCCACCCGAGGCCGCACCGTCCTGTTCGCCACGCACTACCTGGAGGAGGCCGACGCGTTCGCGGACCGCATCGTGATGATCGCGGGCGGGCACGTCGTCGCCGACGGCTCGACCGCCGAGATCCGGACCCGTGCCAGCCGCCGCGTCGTCTCCGCGGTACTCGACGACGACGCCGTCCCCGGGCTTCTGCGCGTGTTCCCCGGACTCGAGGTCCGCGAGCGGCGCGGCGGACGTCTGTACCTGTCGCTGCCCGACTCCGACTGCCTCGCCCGGCACCTGCTCACGAGCACGAAGGCTCGCGAGGTCGAGATCGCCGCGCACAACCTCGAAGACGCCTTCGTCACCCTCACCGCCGACGCCTGACCGTCGACCACAGAAAGGCTACGACCATGTCCGTTCTCACCGGCGCCGGAATCGCGCCCACCTACCTCAAGCTCGACGTCCGCCGCGTGCTGCGGAACCGTCGCGCGATGATCTTCACCATCGCGATGCCCGCCCTGCTCTACCTCGTCTTCGGCGCCACCCAGTCGGGAGACGACCGGATCGGTGACGGCAACGTCGCCTTCTACGTCCTGATCGGCATGGCCGTCTACGGCTCGATCCTGGCCGCGGCGTCGAATGCGGCGTCGGTGTCGATCGAGCAGAAGGAGGGCTGGACCCGCACCCTGATGATGACTCCGCTCAAACCGTCCGGCTACACCGCAACGAAGATCGCGCTGGCCCTCGTGATGAGCGCGCTCCCGGTGATCGTGCTGGCGGTCGTCGGAGCGGTCAGCGGGGCCGAGGCCCCGGCCTGGATCTGGATCGTCTGCCTGTTGATCGGCTGGCTCGGCTCGTCGCTGTTCGCGGCGTTGGGGTTGGCGCTCGGCAGCATCCTGAAGTCCGACGGCGCGATGCAGGCGCTCGGCGGCATCCTGGCCCTCCTGGCCTTCGCGGGCAATGTGTTCGTCCCGCTCAACGGCGCCATGCTGACCATCGCCCAGTTCACTCCCATGTACGGCGTGGTCTCGTTGGCCCGGTACCCGCTCGACGAGGGCGTCAACATGTACGGCACCCACGTCGCGCTCTGGATCATGATCGTCAACGTCATCTTCTGGGCTGGAACATTCGCCGCCACCGCGGCCTTCTTCTACTCTCGCAGTAGCAACCGCCAGTAGAAGGATGTCCATGAGCCCCGTCCTCGACCGGGACCGGATCGACAGGATCCGCGACGACGACCGGATGCCCTGGCGCAGTTGGCGCTGGGCGTTCGGCGCCGTCTGGTTGATCTTCCTGGTGTACCCGCTGGTCGCGGTCGCGAAATCCGACAACTCGACGCTGGTCAAGGTGCTCGGCTTCGTCGACCTCGGGGTGTTCTTCCTGGTCTACGTCGCGGCGTGCATCGTACTGATGAGCAGCCCGCCGCGCGAATCCTCCGGCGAGCACGACCGGGCGCGATGGCTGTTCACCGCGACCCTCGTCGTACTGACGGTGGCCCTGTTCCCGGTCATCCACGCCGATGCCTTCGGTCTCGCCGGGTTCCTGATGGCGGTCGTGTCGTTCATCGCGCCGCGACGGCTGCAGGTGGTCATCGTGATCCTTCTGGTCGCGGCGACCTACGCGGTCCCGAAACTGGCGGGCTGGAACGTCGACTTCGGAACCTTCGCCATCATGGTGGCCGTCGGCACGACGATGATCGCGATCCGTGCGGTCAGCGAACGCGAGCGTGAGCGCGAAGCGGGCGAGGAGCGCCAGCGTCAGCTCAACTCCGAGCTCGCCGTCGTCGCCGAACGCGAGAGCGTGGCGCGCGATGTGCACGACATCCTCGGGCACTCGCTCACCGTCATCTCGGTGAAGACCGAACTCGCCGGCCGACTCGTCGACCTCGACCCGGAGCGTGCGAAAGCCGAGATCGCCGAGGTCAACAAGCTGTCCCGGGACGCTCTCGCCGAGGTCCGGTCCACCGTCGGACGGTTGCGGACCCCGGAGCTCCCCAGCGGGCTGGCCTCGGCGGCGAGCGCGTTGAGCGCCGCGGGCATCGACGCCGACGTCCCAGACCCGGACGATGTCGACACCCCGCACGCGACGCTGTTCGCCTGGGTGCTGCGCGAATCGGTGACCAACGTGGTGCGGCACAGCGGGGCGTCGTCGTGCCGGGTGGCGGTCGAGCGGGACACGATCGCCGTGAGCGACGACGGCACCGGATCGCCGCTGCTCGTGTACGGGAACGGCCTGCGCGGTCTGTCCGAGCGGGTCGCCGACGCGGGCGGCGAGCTGATCGTCCGATCCGACGAGGACGGGACCGTCGTCACCGCGTCGATGGCACCGCATGGTGGGATGTAGATCGTGACCATCCGCCTGCTGCTCGCCGACGACCAGGCTCTCGTCCGCGGTGCACTCGCCGCCCTCCTCGATCTGGAAGGGGACCTCGACGTGGTCGCCCAGGTGGGGCGCGGCGACGAGGTGGTCGACGCGGCGCGCGCGAGCGATGCGCAGGTGTGCCTGCTCGACATCGAGATGCCGGGGCTCGACGGCATCGACGCGGCCGCGCAGGTCACCGCGCAACTGCCCGGGGTGCGGACGTTGATCGTCACCACGTTCGGTCGACCCGGCTACCTCCGTCGTGCGATCGACGCGGGCGCCTCCGGCTTCGTCGTCAAGGACACGCCCGCCGCTCAACTCGCCGACGCCGTGCGTCGCATCCACGCCGGACTCCGCGTCATCGACCCCACCCTGGCCACCGAGAGCCTGACCAGCGGCGAGAACCCGCTGACCCCCCGCGAGTGCGACGTCCTGCGCGAGGCGCTCGCGGGCGGCACCGTCGCCGCGATCGCGGGCGCGGTGCATCTGTCGCAGGGCACCGTGCGCAATCACCTGTCGTCGGCCATCGGCAAGACGGGGACGTCCACACGCGCCGAGGCCGCCCGCGTCGCCCACGAGCGGGGCTGGATCTGACCGCGTCGACAGGCACCGGTCGACGCCCCGCGCTGACCGGCGTCCGCACAGTCGCCGCGCTGACCGTCTGCCTCACTCACGCCGCGTTCTGGACCGGGCACTACACCGACGACTACCTCGGCAGGCTCTTCGCGCGGTTCGAGGTCGGCGTGACGATCTTCTTCGTTCTGTCCGGATACCTGCTGTTCCGGCCGTGGGTGGCGGCGTTGCGCGCCGAATCCGGGACGCACCCGCCGCTGGGGCGGTACGCCTGGCACCGCATCCGAAGGATCGTGCCCGCGTACTGGATCACCGTCGTCGCCGTGTATCTGATCTACCTGGTCCGGGCCGACACGTCCGAGTTGGGACAGGGCGTCTCCGGACTGATCCGGAATCTCACGTTGACGCAGGTGTACGGCTTCGGACACCTGCACACCGGGCTGACCCAGATGTGGAGCCTGGCCGCCGAGGTGGTCTACTACATCGCGCTGCCGGTCGTCGCGTACCCGCTGGCCCGCTACGTGTGCCGGGATCGTTGGCGTCCGGATCTGCTGATCGTCGTGCTCGGCGGGCTCATGCTCATCTCGCCGATCTGGACGCTGGTCACGCACAGCGACGGGGTGGACCTCACCGCTCGACTGTGGGCTCCGGCGTTCGCGAGCTGGTTCATCGCCGGCATGCTGTTGGCCGTCGTCGCGCAGCTGATCCGATCGTGGTCCGCGGCAGGCGGAACCGCGATCGCCGTCGTCGCCTTCGCATCGTCTGCCGGCGCATTCGCGGGGGAGCCGACGATCGTGCCGAACGACGCGGGTGCGGCGATCGCCAAGCACACGCTGTACCTGGTGGTGGCGCTCGGACTGATCGGTCCGCTGGTGGTCGGATCCGCGGACTGGTGGACCCGGTTCTGCGGCAGCAGACCGATGGTGTGGTTCGGCGAGATCTCCTACGAGTTCTTCCTGGTTCACGTCATGGTCCTCGAACTGGTGATGGATCTGCTCGGCTACCCGGTCTTCACCGGTCGGATCCTCATCGCTTTCGCGGTGACGACGGCGATCAGCGTCCCGGTCGCCTGGGTGCTGCATCGCGTCACGTCGCCGCTGTGGGCGAGATGACGGTGTGGCCGACATGACCTGGGGATTGTCCGCCACCGCCGGTAACATGGCCGTATGTCCGCACCGAACCGTTCCGTCACCGCCGATGACCTCCGGCAATGGACGAACGAGTCCCGGGTGCCCGGGCAGCCGCCCGAACTCTCCGACCTGGCGTGCATCCTGATCGCGGCGGGCTACCTCGCGCCGACGGCGCGCTCCGTGGTGGTCCGCCGTGCGTCCCTGAACCTCCCGCTGCCGTCACCGTCCAACGGATACAGCGAACTCCGACGAGTCCAACGCAGCATCGTGCACGCCGAGAAATACCTCGGTACGACGGTGCTGCCGAACCTGGTCCAGCCGATCGTGCGGTCGCGGCTGGCGACCTTGAACCGTCGCCGCGAGGACGCGCACCGCGCGGTGGTCACCGCCAAGGGTGTGATGCCCAGCGGGACGCGCGCAGTCCGGCGCGAACGCCGCGAGAACGTCTACTTGGAGATCGACGAGCGCGAACAGTTGTTCTCGGGCCTGCTCTGCACTCCGGTCCCGGACCGTCCGACGGGGGCGCGCAAGGCGGGCACCGATGTGTTCGACAAGTTCGTCGGCGTCGTCGGGCAGGTCGGCGGCCGCGGCCCGCGACGGCAGGTGGAGGAGATGGCCGCGCAGGTCTTCGGACCCGACGCCATCGGCGGCGGGACGGCCGCGCGCGGTGCGTCGTTCGCCGACGGCTACGAGACCCTGCTGTTCATCGCCGGGCACTACTACGACCGCATCCGAAACAATCCGGCGTGGCTGTCGGATCATTTCGAAATGCAGCGGGTACAGGTCAACCTGCACGCCGAACTCGCCGAGATCGCCTCCGACATCGTCGCTCTGCGGGCTCTGCGCGTCGACCTCGACCAGGCGAAGAACAACGGTGGATTCGACCGCGGCTTCATCGAGCACATCGAGGCGCGGGAGAGCGCGCTGCGCCCGGTCTGGTCGGAGCTGATCGATCGGGTGCACGCGTTCAGCGAGATCGCGTCCACCGTCGAGTCGGCCTCGATCGAACTCCGCCTGCTCGACGAATTCGACAGGGCGTCGACCATCGACGCCCGCATCGACCACCTGCTGTCCCGGTCCGGCGATCGCGAGATCGGCGCCGATCACACGCGCAGGCTCTCCCAGCAGGTGCGCAGCGGTGAGGAACAGCTTCGGGTGTACCGGGACGTGCTGCAGGGCAACATCGCCCAGCTCGGGCCGAGTGCGCAGCGGGAACTGCCCGAGAGGTACGAACCGGGACGTTAGGCGGCCCGGCCCCACTCCTTCAGATACCCCTTCTCGGTGTCGGTGAGCCGTCGCAGCCGGTGGTTCTCGACGTCGACGACGGCCATCTGCGTGAACGCGACGCAGGCGGCGCGATCGTCGTCGCTCGCAGTGGCACCGCGGATCTCGTAGCCGATGGTGAAGTCGACCGAACGGTGTCCCTTGATCCACATGCCGACACGCACCGGAGAGTCCTCGTGCCGCAGCTGCGCCTGATAGCGGATGTCGACGTGCACGATCATCGCGCTCTTGATGAGAGGGGCGTACTCGTCGCCCGCGCTCAGCAGCCACGCGATCCGGGCCTCCTCCATGAGAGTCACCACACGCGCGTGGTTGATGTGTCCGAACGCGTCCATATCGGACCAGCGAACCGGCACATGAGCGACGAACGCGTAGGAGATTTCAGCCATTCGCGCAGTGTAACGCGCTGCACGTCGATCACCGGATTGTGCGGAGAACTTAAGCCCGTCCTCACCTACTCCCCAGTAATCTTCGGTACGCTGGACCACCATGTGGTCCATTCGATCGACTCGTGTCCTCGTGGCGCTCAGCGCAGCCGCTCTCGCCGCAGGTCTGATTCCGGCGGCGATCGCCGACGCGGCGCCGTCCAAGCGGAACGTCGCTCGGATCGTCGCCGCGAAGACGGTGTCCCAACACCGAGTGGACCTGACGGTGAACTCGCCGTCGATGGGCGAGAAGATGAAGGTCACGGTGCTGACTCCCGGCGGCGATGCGCCCCGGCCGTCGCTCTACATGCTCGACGGCGCCGACGCCGGGGACGACGTCAGCGACTGGATCACCAAGGGCGGTGCTGCGCGCTACTTCGCAGGTAGGAACGTCAACGTGGTCCTGCCCGCGGGCGGCGCCGCGTCGTTCTACACGAACTGGGAGTACACCGACGCCAAGGTCGGCAAGCCGCAGTGGGAGACGTTCCTGACCAAGGAACTGCCGCCGCTGATCGACGCGAAGTTCTCCGGATCGGGCCGCAACGGTGTGCTCGGTCTGTCGATGGGCGGTCAGTCGGCGTTCGCGTTGGCCACTCGCAATCCGGCGCTCTACCAGGGCGTCGCGTCACTGAGCGGATGCCCACCGGTGTCCGGTCCGGCCAATGAGGCGTACGTGCGGACCACTCTGGCCAAGAGCGGTGCGGACGCTACTAAGATGTGGGGCACCCCCGGGGGTAAGACCTGGTCGGCGCACGATCCGGCGCGTCGCATCGACTCGCTGCGCGGGAAGGCGCTCTTCCTCTCGTCCGGGTCCGGTGCGATCGGCCCGCTCGACCTGGCCGCCGAACTCGACCCGAAAGAAGGCCCCGAGGACGCCCAGCTGGCGGCCGGATCGGCACTCGAGGTCGGCGCCAACCGCTGCTCATTGGAGTTCGCCGCGCAGCTGCGTGCCAAGAACGTGCCGTTCCAGTCGAACTTCCGCCTGATCGGCACGCACCGGTGGGACTACTGGAAGCAGGACCTGCCGCTGGCGTGGCAGGCCCTGGCTCCCGCATTGGGCTGAGGCGTCTCTTACCGCTGAGCCCAGTCGCGTGCGATCGCGAGGAAGGCGTCGTCCTCCTCGCGTTTGGTGACGGTGACGCGGACGCCGTCGCCGGCGAACGGGCGCACGACCACGCCGCCCTCGGTGCAGGCGGCCGCGAACGGCGCCGCGTCCTCGCCGAGGGCGAGCCAGACGAAGTTGGCCTGCGAATCGGGCACCGAGTATCCGAGTTCGCGCAGTGCCGCCGTGACACGAGCGCGTTCGGCGGCGACGTCGTCCGTGCGAGCGAGCAACTCGTCCTGCGCGTGCAGTGAGGCGACCGCCGCGGCCTGCGAGAGAGTGCCGACACTGAACGGCACGTGGATCTTGCCGAGCGCGGTGATCACCGACGGATGGCCCACGGCGTAGCCGATGCGGAGGGCTGCCAGACCGTACGCCTTCGAGAAGGTGCGCAGCACCACCACGTTGTCGAACTCGCGGTGCAGCTCGATCCCGTCGTAGGCGTGTGCCTCGTCGAGGCGCGCGTACTCGAAATACGCCTCGTCGAGGGCGACGACCACCTCGGACGGCACCTTCTCGAGGAACGCGCGCAGTGCCGCGGCCTCGACGACGGTGCCGGTCGGGTTGTTCGGGTTGCACACGAAGATCAGCCGGGTGCGATCGGTAATCGCCGCGGCCATCGCCTCGAGATCGTGCACGGCGTCGCCGGTCAGCGGGACCTGGACGGCGCTCGCTCCCGCCACCTGGGTCGCGAGCGGGTACGTCTCGAACGAGCGCCAGGCGAACAGCACCTCGTCGCCCGGGCCAGACGTCGCAGTGATCAGGTTCTGACAGAGGATCACCGACCCGCAGCCCGCCTGGACCTCATCGGTGGTCACGCCGAGCGACTTGGCGAGTTCCTCGGTCAACTCCACCGCTCCGTTGTCCGGATAGCGGTTGGCGGTGGCCGCCGCCTCCGTTATCGCCGACATCACGCTGGGCAGCGGAGGATGAGTCACCTCGTTGCTCGCCAACTTGATCGCTCCCGGGTAGGTCTTGCCGGGAACATAGACGGGCAGGGACTCCAGATCTGGTCTCATACGCGGTGTCACCCCTCGAATGTATGCTTGACCAGCGGTGAGATGCACATCGGCCAGCCGATTTGCAGATGCTGGATCCGTCTGTGTAATGTTTTGCCTCGGAAGTTCGGAAACGAACACCCGCTAGGAGGCGTGCCAGAGCGGCCGAATGGGATTCACTGCTAATGAATTGTCTCGCTAAAACGGGACCGGAGGTTCAAATCCTCTCGCCTCCGCCGACCGAGGTAACGCCCTTGGTAGAACTGAATATCTGATCGGGTACACTCGATCAGGGCCACGCGCCCGTAGCTCAACGGATAGAGCATCTGACTACGGATCAGAAGGTTTGGGGTTCGAATCCCTACGGGCGCACCACGGTAACGCCAGGTGAAACGATGTTTCGCCTGGCGTTTCTGCTGCCTGGGCAAGCCTCGATGCGGGGTTAAAGGGTTAAAGGCCAAAACGTGTGTACAGCCCGGGCGTGGCGTCGGGGTGGTTCATCTGCTTGGGCCTCCCCATCCGTGGTGGGTGCCGTTGCCGTCTTCCCGGCTGAAGCCGGTGTCGTAGGCGGCAGGCTGTGCGACGAGCGGGGTTCGCGACCCAGATGTCTCCAACTATAGTTGTGTTACTCTAACTTTAGTTAGAGATGGGGTGGATCATGCAGCTGAACAAGCCGTTCGCCACGGTGACGCCGACCCTGGATGGTGATGTGCTCGCCGTCCTGGCGAGTGCGGACGTCACGTTCACAATCAGCCAGGTCCAGCGCATCCTCACCACCGCCTCGGGGGAAGGCATCCGCAAGGTCCTTAACCGGCTCACCGCGCAGGGTGTGGTGCTGCACGATGAGGTAGGGCGAACCCATATCTACCGACTCAACGCCGAGCACCTCGCGGCCGGGCCGATCATGGCGCTGTCTCGGCTGAACTCCACGTTCCTCAGTCGTCTCGAACAGCACCTGGACGGGTGGGGGCCGACGCTGCGGTACGCCGCGGTGTTCGGCTCCGCCGCCACCGGCAAGATGCGTCTCGACAGTGACATTGACCTGTTCTTGGTCCACGGCGCCGACTCCGACGACGATGCGTGGGAGCAGCGATTGACTGAACTCGCACGACTGGTCGCCGCGTGGACCGGAAACGACGGACGCATCGTCGAGTACACCGAGGGCCAATTCCGCGCCGCCGCCGCAGCGGGGGAGCCGCTGCTCGATGACGTGTCGAAGCAGGGGCTGACTGTTGCGGGCACGCGGGCCTGGTTCAACGCGCAGCGGCGCTCAGCGAGGAGGTCCTGATGTCGAGTCAACGGAACTGCGACTCCGTGGTCACCGCAGGGCGTCTGTCCAAGGCGGTCGAGTTCTTCGAACTCGCAGACCTTGGGGAAGATACGCACCCGAACGCCGCGGGCGACCTCTACGTGGGTGCGGGTATCGCGGCCGCCGACGTGCTCTGCTGCGTGCGTCTCGGGGTGCATTCGAACACCGGTAACCACAGCGAGGCCGTCGCCCTGCTCAAGCGAGCGGACGGCGGATCTGAGCGGCACCTGAACACTCTGCTCAACTTCAAGAACAAGGCCGCCTATACCCATCAGGACCTGACCTCTGCGGAGTTGAAGAAGATGAACCGCGCCGCCGAGCACCTGGTCGAAGCGGCCAAACAGGCCGCGGTTGCCCGCGGGTAGTTCGCGAACCCATAGCCCGACCGCTCCTTGAACCCACGAGAAATTCATCCGACCAGTCGCCGAGGCCCCTCCCAACCCTCCGCTGCGCCACCTTGAGCCCGCCTCCCATCAGTCCCCGCACGGTGACTCGCGACGGATGCGCGGGGCGGGCGGCAACGAGTAGTCACCGCCGGCAAGCCTCGTGACCAACCGAAGAAGCGGACACGCGACCCATAGCAAACAATCAGCTAATAGTGGTGTAGTCTGAGCTCGGCAGCAGGGGGCTGCCGTGAACAATCTGCACGCCGGCGCTCGCCGGTACGGGGAGGAAGCAATGAAGAACAAGATCATGGCGTTGGCGCTCGCAGCGATCGGCGCCCTCGGGCTCATCTCGGCGACGGCGACGGCGGGGGCGGGCGACGCGTCGGCGGTCGCCGTACAGCAACTGCCCGGACGCGTGTTCCTGACGTTCACGCACGCGGAGACCAAGCAGATCGCGGCGAGCGGCATCCAGTCGGTATTCGACTCGCCCGCGGCGCGCGACATCACGTCGTACTCGCTCGCCTCCGACTCGCGGTACCAGACCTGGTACGTCCCGTCACGCAACGCGTACTACGGCCACGGCCTCGCGACGCGCATGGTCCGCGAGGCGGCGGCGCACCCGAACGGTGTCGTCTGGGTCAGCATCAACACCAACGGTGGCAAGCCGCTGACACTGTGGACGCGCTGGTAGTCGGACGCGGACCACGACGGGCGGCCCCGGGGGATCATCTCCGGGGCCGTCCGGCGTCTCTGTGGCGGATGCGGACCGTGTTCCGCGTACGCTGGCAGGGATGGATTCACCACGGTCGAACGCGCAGCAGCCGAGCTATCGGCCGCCGATGGCGATCGGCCAGCAGTACCCGGCGCTCGGATACGGCCCCGACGGCGCCCCACGGTACGCGTACCGGCAGGATCCGCCGGCCGAGCAGACCCCTGACGAACCCGTCCAGCAGTATGCGCCGCCTCCGACGCCGCCCGGCGATCCGCGACGCCGCACTCTCCTGGGCGCGGCGTCGGTCGTCGTGCTCGTACTGTTGCTGTTCGGCGCATTCAAACTGGTCTCCGGAGACGACGACTCCGACCGCACCGCGGTGCGTGACGACACCCCGGTGTCCCAGAACACCACCGACCCGTATCTGCCGAAGGCCATCGAACCGACCGACGAGGTCCCGGGCGAGACCACGCGACCGGCGCCCGCGGCCGTCGAAGCGGACCTCGACGTCGAGGCCGCACCGGGGTCGGCCATCCTGTACATCGACGGCGACGGCGTGAAGATCGCGCGGACCCCCGTCGACGGCAAGTGGAGTGAGACGATCCGCACCTCGACCGGGCTCCTTCAGCTGCGAGTGATCCCGGGGCCGGGCGCACCGGCGTCGTGCACCATCACCGTCGACGGCGAGGCCGTCGCGCACGACGAACTGCCCGCCGACGCCGGCGGCTCCCTCGCCTGCGAGGCGCGCGGCTGATTCGCGTGTCCTCCAGTCCGCGCTGATCGGCGACGCATCGTCGCCGATGCCCTAACGTAGACGTGTGACTTCCACCGACGCGGCGCCCGACAGCGGAGCCAAGACGATGTTCACGTGGCGCTCCGTCGACGGCAGCCGCTTCGAACAGGTGCGGCTCAACACCGCGGGCGGACGGCTCCGCGCCTACGGGCGCATCATCGCCGCGCAGACCGCCGACACCGACGCGTACAGCTCGTCCTACGAGTTGGTCGCCAACGACATCGGCGTGACTCGCCGCCTCTCGTTCCGACTACTGAAGTCCGGTGGTGAGGCGCCGCTCGACCTGAGCCGCGACATGGACGGCCGGTGGATGGTGCAGACGCCGTACAGCACCATCCAGAGCGACTTCGACGGTGCCGAGGGCGTCGACGTGGCGATGTCGCCGTTCCTGTCGGCGCTGCCGATCTTCCGGCACACCTACCTCGGCAAGGGAGCGCTCACCGACGTGCCGCTGGTGAGCCTGACCCTGCCGACCTACGAGATCGAGCCGGGTGTCGCCTCGTACGAGATCGGTGACGGTAGGGCGGTCGTGACGACCGATGCCGGTTCGGTCGAGGTGACGATCGACGGGCTCGGACTCGTGCTCGACTACCCCGGCGTGGCGACCCGGATCTGAGCTGTCTGCTCTCGACCCGCCCGCTGTCGGCTGGGCAGACGCCGTCGCCCGTCCGAGGAACGGGCATCGGGCGTGACCGGCGCCGCAGCCGGTCCCAGCCGTCCGGTGACCGATCCGGTGCGGGTGGGCTCTAGCCCATCCAGACTCGTGCCTGGTGAGCCTGACGGCGCAGTTCCTGCGCCCACCCGTCGTCGCCGATCCGCACGTCGACGATCGGCATGACGGCACCGCCGGCGATCTCCTCATACGCCAGACGTGCACGGTGACCCGCCTCGACGAGCACGGCGACGTCGCCGTGGTCCCGGAGCCGATCCCGGGCGGCGACGAGCCGGTCGATCGTCTCGCTCAGAGTGTTGAGCAACGCGATGGAATTGGCTTCGAGCATGGCGCGCTGAAGCTCGGGCGCGGTCCCGGCTACCCGCGTCCCGTCCCGGAAGCTGCCGGCCGCCAGCCGAAGCGGAAGCAGGCTCTCTCCCGCGCCCACCGCGGCGGTGACCGCCGCCGTCAGATGCGGATTGTGTGAGATCGCGGCGGCCGCGCGGTCGTGGGCGTCGTTCGCCGCGGGCACCACGTATGAGCCCGCAGCGCGCGCGATCGCCGCGACGGCCAGCCAGTCGTCCGCATCGGTGTCGTCGTGGGTGGTGATCATCCACATGGCGTCCTCGAACAGTGCGGGGTCGGTCGCCTCCCATCCCGAGTGCGCGGTGCCGGCCATCGGATGACCGCCGACGTAGCGGGCACCCGGATGGTGTGCGGCGACGATCCGAGCCGCCTCCTCCTTCACGCTCACGACATCGGTGAGCAGGCAGGCGGGGGCGTGCTCGGCGACGGCGTCGACGATCGGTCCGAGCACGGTGACCGGGGTGGCCAGCACGACGACGGCGTCGACCTCGGCGGCGCGCGCCAGGGTCGCGGCCAGATCGGTGGACGCGTCGTATCCGTCGGCGACGGCGGCGTCGACGGTGGCCGCGGACCGGTTGTAGCCGAAGGCGGGAACCTCGGGTGCCAGACGGCGCAGCAGCGAGCCGCCGATGAGGCCGAGGCCGAGGATGCAGACGGGGCGCGACGGTGCGGGCATGTGTCTACGGTGGCACATCGGTGCGGCCGGAGCGACCGCCGCCCGCTGGATCGTCGGCCGTGTCCGGGTTCGCCCAATGCCGACACGAGAATAGTGATCCATGCCACTCTAAAATCAGTGCCGAGCATTTCCGTCGATACCGATTGGAGCCGTGAGAATGACCGACCGACTGACGATCCAGAGGCGTCTCGGAGCCGACGTCCAGCTGCCGACCGTGATGTGGTCGCCGATCACGATGCTGCTCTCTCTGGGGCGGGCCGTGCTCGTCACGCGCAGCGGCCCGAAGACTGCTCTGACCCTGCCGTACGGATTCGGCTCGGTGGTCATGGATCCGGCAGCGTCCTGACCTGGGCGCAACAGGATTTCGACTTGGGAGCGCACCGAAAACCGACTACCGTTGCGGTCATGGCGAAGCCTGTCGCGCAGAGCGATTACCCCGATGTCGACGGTTTCGCGGTGGCCGTCGTCCGTGAAGACGGGGGCTGGAAGGTGTCCGCGCTGAAGTCGTCCGCGCTCGAGAGTCTCGACGACGCGGAACTGCAGCTGCGCGAACTCCGAGCAGCGGGTGCGGTGTTCGGCCTTCTCGACGTCGACGACGAGTTCTTCGTCGTCGTCCGGCCCTCGCCGTCGGGGGCTCGGCTCCTCGTCTCCGATGCGACCGCGGCCGTCGACTACGACGTCGCCGTCGACGTGCTCGACGCCCTGAACATCGAGGTCCCCGACCTCGACCCCGATGAGATCGACGACGTCGACCCGTGGGAGGAGGGCGACCTCGCGGTACTCGCGGACCTCGGTCTCCCGGATGCGGTGATGAGTGTGATCGTCGGCGACACAGACCTGTACGCCGACGAGCAGATCGGCATGATCGCCGCACGACTCGGATTCGCCGACGAACTCTCCGCCGTTCTGGACAAGATCGGTCACTGACCCGGAGTGGACCGAGGGAGCGTTCAGCGCGACGCCGAAGTCA
Organism: Gordonia humi; assembly: GCF_014197435.1. Classification (NCBI taxonomy): domain Bacteria; kingdom Bacillati; phylum Actinomycetota; class Actinomycetes; order Mycobacteriales; family Gordoniaceae; genus Gordonia; species Gordonia humi. Next base: position 387,907 of record NZ_JACIFP010000001.1, on the reverse strand, counting down.
TGATGCGATCGGCCGTCGACGCTGCGCGGGCGGCTCCGCCCGGCGACGTGCCGATCGGCGCCGTGATCTACGGCCCGGACGGAGTCGAGCTGGCCCGCGCGGCGAATCGGCGCGAGACCGACGGCGATCCGACCGCCCACGCCGAAGTTCTCGCACTGCGTGAAGCGGCCCGAAGGTACGGCGACGGCTGGCGCCTGGAGGACTGCACGCTCGTCGTGACCGTCGAACCCTGCACGATGTGCGCCGGCGCGATCGGGCTGGCGCGCGTGTCCCGCGTGGTGTTCGGTGCGTGGGAGCCGAAGACGGGGGCGGTCGGCTCGCTCTGGGACGTGCTGCGCGATCCGCGGCTGGTGCATCGGCCCGAAGTCCTCGGCGGCGTCCTCGAAGCCGAATGCGCGTCGCTGGTCACCGGCTTCTTCTCCGCCCGCCGTCGCTGATTCTGCGGCACACTTGAAGCGTGCGCCGTCGACGGCCGCACGCGTCGACAACCGAAGGGGAAGTAATGTCCGATCCGATGGACAAGGTCACCAAGCTCGCCGGTCAGGTGATCGGCAAGGTCAACGAGTTCGCCGAGAGCGAGCAGGTCAAGGGTGCGGTCAGCTCGGCCAAGGAGAAGTTCGACGAGGTCGCGAGCAGCGATCAGGTCAAGGGCGCGGTCTCGACCGCCCGGGAGAAGCTCGACGAGGTCGCCAAGAACGAGAACGTGCAGGGCGCGATGAACACGGCCAAGGAGAAGTTCGGCGAGATCGCCGACAAGTTCACCGGCGGGGGATCATCCGGCGGCCAGCAGTAGAACACCGCGGAAACTGCTTCTGACCAGCCGATTTCGCACCGAGCGAGTACCTACCGTATAGTTCTCTCTCGGTGGCGTGTCCGAGCGGCCGAAGGTGCGACACTCGAAATGTCGTGTGTAGTGACCCTGCACCGGGGGTTCAAATCCCTCCGCCACCGCGCAAGGCCCCTGATCTGCAGTGCAGGTCAGGGGCCTTTTCCATGCGTTCATGAGGATGCGTGATCACCGCGCGGACGTGTCCTCTGTGCGGATCGACCGGTCGGCGCTACAGCTCCGCTGCCAACTCGCGCAGCCGCGCGGAGGCGGCGGCCCGCGACAGCGCGGCGGCATCCGCATGCTCGGCCAGGGGAGGGAGCCGGTCGGCGAGCGTGTAGTCCGCGACGACGCTGGTGACGTCCATCCCCATCGACCCGCCGAGGATCTTCTCGATAGCCGGCACCGTGTAGTCGCCGGCCAGCTCCGGAACGGTGTTGTCGTAGGAGAGACCGCGCGGGGACACGACGACCACCGGGATGCCGTGAAGCGGACCGGGAGCCGACTCGTCCGAGGTGGTCATGCCGAGGACGTGCAGGTGGTCGAGCCACGCTTTGAGCGTCGACGGGATCGACCAGTTGTACATCGGTGCGCCAATCACGACGGCGGCCGCCCCGGCGACCTCGTCGATCAGTTCGCGTTGCAGAGCGGTCTGGGCATCGTCGACGATCTCGTGCGGCCGCCGCATGGCCTCGGCGTAGTGCTGACCCGACGTGGTCAGATGCGGGACCGGATTCGCGGTGAGGTCGCGGGAGACGACAGTGCGGTCGGGCGCCGCGTCGCTCCAGGCCTGCGCGAACTCGGCGACAAGCGGGACGGAGACGGAGTCGGGGCCCGTGATCGACGAGTCGACGGCGAGAAGATAATTCACGCCACAACTCTCGCACGGGAGACCGTCGCCGTGCCGGGCTTCTTCCGAGAACGACCGCCCGACGAGTCACGAGCAGGGTTCGCAGCGAGGACCCCGTGGCCCCTCAGTGCTCGGTCGAGAACGAGCTTCGGCGACGGTGCACCTCCAACGCCAGCGTCACCAGACGGTCGATGAGGTCCGGGTAGGCGATTCCCGAGTACTCCCACATCTTCGGATACATCGACGCCGGGGTGAAGCCGGGGATCGTGTTGATCTCGTTGAGCAGCCAGCCGCGTCCGCCCTCCTCGTAGAAGAAGTCGACGCGCGCCATGCCCGCGCAGCGCAGTGCGGTGAACGCGTCCGCGGCGAGTCCGCGGACCTCGGCGATCGCGTCGTCGTCGAGCGGTGCGGGGATCATCAGTTCGGCCGTGCCGGTGACGTACTTGTCCTCGTAGTCGTAGAACTCGCTGCCCGATCTGATCTCGCCGGGGAACGTCGTGTCCGGTGCGCTGTTGCCCAGCACTCCGACCTCGATCTCGCGGGCGGTGACCGCCTCCTCCAGGACGACGACGTCGTCGTAACGGAGGGCGACGTTGATCGCCTTGTCGAGTTCGTCGGGAGAGGCGGCGCGCGAGACGCCGACCGACGAGCCCATGTTGGCGGGTTTGACGAAGATCGGGAGAGCGAGTTCGTCGACGGCGCGGTCGACGATGGTGCGGGCGTCGTCGACGCCGTCGCGGAAGGTGACCCAGCGGCACTGCGGGATTCCCGCGCGTGCGGCGAGCTCCTTGGCCATCGCCTTGTCCATGCACAGCGCCGACCCGAGCACGCCGCATCCGACGTACGGGACTTTGAACAGCTCGAGCATGCCCTGCACGGTGCCGTCCTCACCGTGCGGCCCGTGCAGCAGCGGGAGGACGACGGTCAGGTCGCCGGCATCGCCACGGACCACGTTCAGGGGATCGACTTCGGGGCCTTCGACGTCGAGTCGACCGGGAATGGAGGAACCGGCCGCGAGCGCGGCGGCGATCGCGTCGTTCCGGTGCCACACGCCGTTCTTGTCGACGCCGACCGGGATCAGGGTGTACTTGTCGCGATCCGCGGCTGCCAATACGTGCGCCGCGCTCACGCGGGACACATCGTGCTCGGCGGAGACTCCGCCGTAGAGGACGACCAGCCGCAGCAGGGGGGTGCTCATGGATGCCAGGATACGTGTTCGCCTGTACCGTTTCTTCCCGTGCACCTTCAGGCCAGTCAGATCGCAGCCGCCACCGGCGGGACACTCCACGGACCCGACGTCGCCGTCGAATCGGCGAGCATCGACTCGCGTTCCATCAGTCCCGGTCAGCTGTTCGTGCCGATCGTCGCCGCCCGTGACGGCCACGACTTCATCGCGAACGCGGTCACCGCGGGTGCACCGGTCTATCTCACCGATCGCGCACCGGACCCGACCGTGAACGCGACCGCCGTGCAGGTGCCCGACACCTCCCTCGCGCTCGCCGACATCGGGCGCGCGGTCCGCGCCGGGCTTCCGCCGCGCGTCGTCGGCGTCACCGGATCGGTCGGCAAGACCTCCACCAAGGACCTCCTCGCGGGCGTCCTGGCCACGACGTACGCGACGTCGGCCAGTGAGAAGAGCTTCAACAACGAGCTCGGTCTGCCGCTCACACTGCTCGGAGCCCCGGACGACACCGAGGCCGTCGTGCTGGAGATGGGGGCGCGCGGCGTCGGCCACATCGCCCTGCTCTGCGACATCGCCTCGCCCACGGTCGGCGTCATCACCCGCGTCGAAGGCGTCCACCTGGAGATGTTCGGCACTCTGGAGGACGTCGCGCAGGCCAAGGGGGAACTCGTCGAATCCCTGCCCGCCGACGGCGTCGCGGTCCTCAACGCCGACCATCCGCTGGTTCGCGCCATGGCCCCTCGCACGCAGGCCCGCGTGCTCACATACGGTGTGGCCGACGACGCCGATGTCCGCGCCACCGACATCACCCTCGACGACCAGCTCCGCGCATCGTTCACCCTGCACAGCCCGTGGGGTACGACGTCGGTCGCGCTGCAGGCGCGCGGTGAGCACCAGGTTCCCAACGCACTGGCCGCGGCGGCCGCGGGATGCGGACTCGGCGTGCCCGTCACGGCGCTCGCCGCCGGACTGTCCGAGGCCGTGCTGTCGGGTCTGCGGATGGAGATGAGCACCACCGCCTCCGGCGTCACGGTCATCAACGACGCGTACAACGCCAACCCGACATCGATGGCGGCCGGACTGTCGTCTCTGGCCCGGCTCGAGGCGCGTCGCCGCTTCGCCGTCGTCGGCACCATGGCCGAACTCGGCGCCGACGGCGATTCGGCGCACCGTGACGTCGCTCGGCAGGCCGTCGACCTCGGCATCACCGTGATCGCCGTCGACGAGCCCGCCTACGGCGCGGCCGCGACCCACGTGTCCGGCGTCGACGAGGCCGTCGCCGCGCTCGGCGAACTCGCCGAGGGCGACGCCGTGCTCGTCAAGGGCAGCCGCGTCGCGGCGTTGGAGCGGGTCGCGACGGCACTGGGCTGAGGACGCGGTCAGCAGGATGCGTCGTCGACCCGATTCCTACGGGACCAGGGCGAACGCCTGTGAGTCCATGGTGCAGCGGGCGAGTTCGCCGAGTGTCGTCGACGGTCCGCAGTTCCAGCCCTTGACGTCCTGCGGCTGACCGGTCGCGATCAGTGGGCCGTACTCCTTGGCGATGGCCTTGGCGGTGTCGCAGGTGACGTCGCCCTCGACGAGGTGGATCTGCAAGGCGCCGTCGGGCCCCTTGGTCGCGCCGCAGGTCTTCGCGTCGTCGGTCGAGGTCTCCGTCTCGTGGGTCGTGGTGGTCGATCCGGTCTTCGGTTTGGGCCCGGGAACCACCGGCACGCTGCGGTCGCTCGGCGGCGTGGCCACCGTCGTCGAGGCCGACGGCTCGGCGGACGGCGCCTCCTGCTCGTCGCCGCACGCGGCGGCGGTCAGGGCCAGGGACAGGCCGAGGACAGTGGTGGCGGCGAGCTTCATCGTGCGCGTCATGGCTTCAACGGTAATGCAGATACCGTGGGTCATCGCGTCACCGACGCCCCCGATGGGGCACTATGACGATGTGACCAGCAGCGAGTTCATCCGGCGGGCGACCCTCGACGGCACGTCCGGCCGGACCGGTACGATCGTCACCCCGCACGGCGAGATCCACACTCCGGCGTTCGTTCCGGTCGGCACCAAAGCGACGGTCAAGACCGTGCTGCCGGAGTCGGTTGCCGCCCTCGGTGCGCAGGCCGTCCTCGCCAACGCCTACCACCTGTACCTGCAGCCCGGCCCCGAGATCGTCGACCGCGCGGGGGGTCTCGGCGCGTTCATGAACTGGCCCGGACCGACCTACACCGACAGCGGCGGCTTTCAGGTCATGTCCCTCGGTGTGGGCTTCAAGAAGGTCATCTCGATGGAATCGACCGGGCCGCAGGATGATTCGGCGATCGCCGAGGGAAAGGAACGGCTGGCGAACGTCGACGACGACGGTGTCACCTTCAAATCGCACCTCGACGGCTCGATGCACCGATTCACCCCGGAAGTGTCGATGGGAATCCAGCACCGGCTTGGCGCCGACATCATCTTCGCCTTTGACGAGCTCACCACGCTGATGAACACGCGCGGCTACCAGGAGACCTCGCTCGAACGCACGCGCCAGTGGGCCATCCGCTGCCTCGCCGAACACAATCGGCTCTCCACCGAGCGCTCGCACCGCCCGCAGCAGGCACTGTGGGGCGTCGTGCAGGGCGCGCAGTACGAGGATCTGCGTCGCAAGGCCACCCGCGACCTCGTCGAGCTGAATCGCATCGACCGGGAGAACGGCGGCAAGGGCTTCGGCGGCTACGGCATCGGCGGCGCCCTCGAGAAGGACAACCTCGGCACCATCGTCGGATGGGTCACCGACGAACTGCCCGACGACGCACCCCGACACCTCCTCGGCATCAGCGAACCGGACGACGTGTTCACCGCCATCGAGAACGGCGCCGACACCTTCGACTGCGTATCGCCGACGCGCGTGGCACGCAACGGCGCGATCTACTCCTTCGACGGTCGCTACAACGTGACCAACCGGCGATACCGGGACGACTTCGCACCCCTCGACGCCGAACTCGACAACTATTCGACCCAGTACACGCGCGCCTATCTGCATCACCTCTTCAAGGCGAAGGAGGGGCTCGCCTCGACGCTGGCGTCGCTGCACAATCTGTCGTTCACGATCACGTTGGTCGACCGCGCCCGCAAGGCGATCGAGGACGGGAACTACTACGAGTACCGGGACGAGTTCCTCGGCCGCTACTACGCGGGCACCAAGCGAGAGCAGGCGAAGGCCGATGGGTGACATGCTCACGACGCCGACGGTGATCGTCGACGAACAGATCCTGGACCGCAACATCGCGGCGATGGCGCGAGTCATGGCCGACAAGGGCATCGCCCTGCGGCCGCATGTGAAGACCCACAAGATCGTCGAGATCGCGCGCAAGCAGGTCGATGCGGGCGCCGCCGGTCTCACGGTCGCGACGATCGGCGAGGCCGAGGTGTTCGCGGCCGCCGGATTCGACGATCTGTTCATCGCGTACCCGTTGTGGCTCACGCGATCGAGCGCCGCTCGCCTCGTCGCGGTGGCCCAGACCGCGCGGATCCGCTTCGGCGTCGACTCGGTCGACGGCGTACGCAACGCGGGTGCACGCCTGGGCGACGCGGTGCGCAGCTTCGAGGTCCTCATCGAGGTCGACAGCGGTCACCACCGCACCGGCGTCCACCCCGACGACGTCGGCGAGATCGCGCTGGCCGCGATCGACGCCGGGTTCGCCGTCGCGGGCGTGTTCACCTTCCCCGGTCACAGCTACGGCACGGATCAGGCCGTTCCCGCCGCGCGCGGCGAGGCGAAGACGCTGCGGAAGGCCTCGCGCTCGCTTGTGGAGGTCGGCGCGCGCAAGCACGTCCGCAGCGGGGGCTCCACGCCGAGCGCCCTCGACGCCGACGGCACGAGCCTCACCGAGGCGCGGCCGGGAGTCTACGTCTTCGGTGACGCACAGCAGTGGGAGCTCGGCCGGATCGAACCCTCCGACATCGCGCTCACCGTGCTCGCCACCGTCGTCAGCCGCGACGACGGTCCCGTCGGTCGCCGTGTGGTGTTGGATTCGGGCAGCAAGGTACTCGGCGCCGACCGCCCCGACTACGCCTCCGGTTTCGGGCGGCTGATCGATCATCCGCAGGCTCGGATCGTGGCGCTGTCCGAGCACCATGCCACCGTCGAATTCCCCTCCGATGCAACGCTTCCCGTGCGAGGCTCGCGAATCCGAGTGGTGCCGAATCACGTGTGCACGGTGCTCAATCTGGTCGACGAGGTCGCCGTCGTCCGGGGCGGGTTGGTGGTCGACACCTGGCCGGTGGCCGCGCGCGGACGCAACAACTGAGCCGATGGACGAGCGCGAGCGTATGGCACGCACACAGGCGATCGTCGCGATCCGGAGGGTCCGCGACCGCATCGACCGTGAATTCGACAAGCCGCTCGACGTCGAGGAACTGGCTCGAGGCGCGTACATGTCCGCCGGACACCTGAGCCGCGAGTTCAAGAGGATCTACGGCGAGTCGCCCTACTCGTATCTGATGACGCGGCGCGTCGAACGAGCCATGACGCTCCTGCGGCGCGGGGACATGTCGGTCACCGACGTGTGTTTCGCGGTCGGGTCGTCGTCGTTGGGCACGTTCAGCACACGATTCACCGAACTCGTCGGGGTGCCGCCGAGCGTCTACCAGCGCGAGAACGTCGCAGACCTGGAGGGTGTCCCGGCGTGCCTGGCTCGGCAGGCCGCCAGACCGGTCAGGAATCGAGAAGCGAAGCCGGGCGGCCGCGCCTAGCGTTGTCCGTATGAACATCGACATCCATTACACGTTCCTCCCGCACATCGATGCCGAGGCCTCGTTGGCCTTCTACCGCGACGCGCTCGGCTTCGAGGTCCGGCGCGACGTCGGTTACGGCGACATGCGCTGGATCACGGTCGGTCCCGTCGGATCGGCGACCTCGATCGTCCTGCGGCCGCCCGTCGTCGACCCGGGCGTCACCGATGCCGAGAAGCAGGTGGTTCTCGACCTGATCGCGAAGGGCTCGTACGGTGCGGTCACCCTGGCCACCGACGATCTCGACGCGTTGTTCGACAAGCTCGTCGCCGCAGGAGCCGACGTCATCTCCGAACCCGCCGACCAGGACTACGGCGTCCGCGACTGCGCGTTCCGCGACCCGGCCGGCAATCTGCTGCGGATCAATCAGAAGTAGGGCCTGCTCGATCGGCAGTGGACGCTCGACCGGCGCGGCCGGTCAGGAAGGCGGGACGAAGATCCAGGGTTCGCGCGGCAACGCCGTCGGATCGAAGCGTTCGGCGAGCCGGTCCATCGTGATCGACTCGCCGGGATCGGCCAGTCGCAGCGATGCGGCGATCGTCGACAGCGCGGCGGCGGCGTCGACACCGTGCTCGGCGAGGTCGGCGAGAGTGACGGCGCCGTCGCGTTTGGCGAGCCGCTTGTGGTCGGAGTTCAAGACCATCGGGACGTGGGCGTACTCGGGTGGTGCGTAGCCGAGTCGAGTGGCGAGATAGGCCTGACGCGGCGCCGACGTCAGCAGATCGTCACCGCGCACCACCTGGTCGACGCCGGCGGCCGCATCGTCGACGACGACAGCGAGGTTGTAGGCGGGTGTGCCGTCGCCCCGCTGCAGAACGAAGTCGTCGACGTCGCCGGTGAACTCGCCGTGCAGGGCGTCGGTGATCGTGAAGGACGCGACCTCGGACCGCAGCCGGATCGCGGCGGGGCGGCTCGCGCGCCGCTCCTCGCGTCGAGCGTCGGTGAGGTCGCGGCAGGTCCCCGGGTAGGCGCCCTGCGGGGCGTGCGGTGCGGACGGAGCCTCCAGGATCTCACGGCGCGTGCAGAAGCACTCGAAGGTGGCGCCCGCGGCGACGAGCCCGCCGAGCACGGCGTCGTAGGCGGCTCGTCGCCGCGACTGGTGGACGACGGGTTCGTCCCAGACCAGACCGAGCGACGCGAGGTCGGCGAGCTGGCGCCGTTCCGCACCGGGACGCACCCGGTCGAGGTCCTCCACGCGCATGAGGAACCGTCGGCCGGTGGTCCGCGCGAACAGGTCCGCGAGGACGGCGGTCCGGAGATTGCCGATGTGCAGGTCGCCGGACGGCGACGGAGCGAATCGGCCGGCGGGCGCAGAACTGTTCACCACGCCCACCACGGTAGGTCATCGCTTCGCGGTCAACCGTTCCGCGACGATCAGTCGTGCTGCGTCGCCTGCGGTGATGCCCCGGCCCGCGGCGGTGGCCAGCACCTGTGCGGTGCGCTCGCGGAGCGCCTTCGCCTTTGCGCGCGTCTGCTCGCCAGTCCAGTCCTGCTGTTCGCTGAACGCCTGGATCACCCCGCCCGCGTTGGCGATGTAGTCCGGCACCCAGACGATTCCGCGCTCGCCGAGGACGGTCTCGACCTCGGGGCAGGTCAGTTGGTTGTTGGCGGCGCCGCAGATCACCGTGGCCGCGGTCGCGCGCGCGAGTCGGTCGGTCACCGTTCCGCCCATGGCGCACGGCGCGTACACGTCGACGCGTGCCGATCGCACGTCGTCGACGATCGACGCCTCCGGGAAGCGGGCGGCGAACGCTTCGCGGGCCGCCGGACTCGGATCGGCTGCCAGTACCGTCGCACCGGCCGCGAGCAGCAGTCCGGTGAGCTCGCCACCGACTTTGCCGACGCCCTCCACTCCCACGCGGAGTCCGCGCAGGTCCGACGATCCCCACGCCTGCTGGGCGGCGGCTTCGAGCGCGCTGAACACGCCGAGTGTGGTCATCGGGGCGGTGTCGCCGGAACCTCCGTTGGTCCGCGTCTTCGATGCGACGAACGAGGTGCCCTCGCCGATAACGTCCATATCGTGCGACGTCGTCCCGACATCGCCCGCGGTGATGTACCGGCCGCCGAGCGTGTCGACGAACATGCCGTACGCGCGGAGCAGCTCGGGAGTCTTGTCGACCGCCGGATCGCCGATGATCACGGCTTTGCCGCCGCCGAGGTCGAGGCCGGCCGCGGCCGACTTGAAGGTCATGCCGCGGGACAGTCGGAGGACGTCGCCGAGCGCGTTGGCCTCGGATGCGTACGGGTAGAAGCGGGTGCCGCCGAGCGCCGGTCCGAGCGTCGTCGAGTGGATCGCGATGATCGCGCGCAGGCCGGTCGCCGCGTCTCGGCAGAACACGACCTGCTCGTGCGGCGGATCGATCGTCAGGTCGGGGTGGGCGAAGACGCTGAACTCGACGGCTCGGTCGGTGTCGGCGGTGGTCATGTGTGTCCTTCCGATGGAGCGACGGCGTCGGATGCGCCGGTGGGCGCGTCCTCGTCCGTCGCGGTTCCACGGATCCGGTGGATGTGCCGGATCCGAGGGTGTGATGCAGGTCATTGTTGCCGTGCTCGCCTATTCTGGACAGTACGGTGCCGACAGTTCCGCTGATTGCCCGACAACTGAACGGATTGATCAGCAGACCGAGGCCATCCGACGACACGGAGTGCGAAATGTTGAGTATCGACCGGCTGGACATCGAGCTGCTGCGACTCCTCGAAGCCGATGCGCGGGCCGGCGTCGTCGAACTCGCCGCCCGGGCGGGCGTCTCGCGTAACACCGTGCAGTCGCGGATCCGTCGGATGGAGGAGGGCGGGCTCATCACGGGATACCGCCCGACACTCGATCTCGGCGAGGCCGGTCTGGTGGTGCAGGCGTTCCTCGCCCTCGAGACCCATCAGGGGAGCCTGCGGGCGGTGATCGAGGAGCTCCGACAGATGCCGCAGGTGCTTGAGGTGCACACGGTGACCGGCCGAGAGGACCTGCTCGTGCGGGTCGCGACAGCGACGCAGCCGGAGCTGCTCGAACTCGCCGAGACCATCGTGGGCTTTCCCGGCGTCGTGCATTCGAGCACCTGGCTCACCCTCACCAATCCGGTTCCGGCCCGCGGCGTGCCGCCGCTCGCCGAACTCGCCAAGGACTCCGGCTGGGGTCGGTCGACGGTCGCCCCGACCGACTCGCACGACGGATAGTCTCGATGCCGTTGCCCGGACGGGTGCCGTCGTAGACGATGAACGAGTGGACCTTCCGATCAACCCGCCCGTCGCCCCGATGCTGGCGAAGGCCGTCGCCGCCGTGCCCGACCAGCCCGACGACGGCCCCGTCTGGTCGTACGAGCCGAAGTGGGACGGTTTCCGCGCGGTGATCTTCCGCGACCGCGACGAGGTGATCATGTCTTCGCGCGGCGGAAAGGACCTGGCCCGGTACTTTCCCGAGTTGGTGGAGGCCGCGCGCGCCGAGCTGCCCGAGCGCGTCGTGGTGGACGGCGAGGTCGGCGTGGTCCGCGAGATCGGCGGGGTGCGTCGCCTCGATTGGGACTCGCTGAGCCAGCGCATCCACCCGGCGGTGTCCCGGATCGAGAAGCTCGCGCACGAGACTCCGGCGACCTTCATCGGCTTCGACGCGCTCGCCCGCGGCGACGACGATCTGACGGGGCGGCCGTTCCCGGTGCGCCGCGCGGCGCTGGTGGACGCGGTCGGCGGCGGTCCGTCGATGCGGGTCAGCCGGGTGACACAGGATCCCGCCGTCGCCCGCGACTGGTTCACCGCTTTCGAGGGCGCCGGTCTCGACGGCGTGGTCGCCAAACGGCTCGACGGACTGTACGTGCCGAACAAGCGCGAGATGGTCAAGATCAAGCACAAACGGACCGCCGACTGCGTCGTCCTCGGCTATCGAATCCACAAGAGCGGCACCGGACTCGGCTCGATGCTGCTGGGCCTGCACGGCGACGACGGCCAGATCCGGATGGTCGGCGGATCCAGCGCGTTCTCGGATGCGAAGCGTCTCGAGCTGCAGGAGCTGTTCGAGTCCATGCGGCTCGACCCCGACGGCGTCGCCCAGGGCGAGGTGTCCCGCTGGCGCGCGGCGGGCAGTGCCGAGTGGATCCCGATCCGACAGGAACTGGTGGTCGAGGTGGCCTACGACCAGATGGAGTCCGGACGCTTCCGCCACACGGTGAAGTTTCTGCGGTGGCGGCCCGACCGCCAACCGGAAAGCTGCGGCTACGACCAGCTTGAGGTCCCGTTGACCTATGACATCCACGACGTCCTGGAAGGCTCCTGAACAGTGGTGAAGCCCAAGCCGATCATGCTCGACGTCGACGGCGTCGACGTCAAGCTCTCCAACCCCGACAAGATCTACTTCCCCGAACTCGGTGAGGACGGCGGCCGGAAGGGCGATCTCGTCGACTACTACCGCACCATGGCGACGACCGGACCGATCCTCGACGCGATCGGCGGCCGCCCGACCTTCCTGCAGCGATTCCCCGACGGCGTCACCGGCGACGAGATCTACCAGAAGCATCTGACGAAGTACCACCCCGACCATGTCGAGTCGACGCGCATCGTGTTCCCGTCCAAGCGAACCGGTCAGGCGTTCTGCCCGCGCATCCCGGCCGACGTCGTGTGGGCGGCCAACCTCGGCACCGTCACCTTCCACACCTGGCCCACCGCCGACCCCGACAACGACCATCCCGATCAGCTGCGCATCGACCTGGACCCGACGGAGAACCGTACCTTCGACGACGTGCGCGCGTTGGCCGCCGACCACGTCCGCCCGCTACTGGAAGAACTCGGGTACACCGGTTTCGTGAAGACCTCCGGCAGCCGCGGGGTGCACGTCTTCGTCCCGATCCGTCCCGAATGGGACTTCATCGCGACCCGCCGCGCCGTGATCGCGCTGGGGCGCGAACTGGAGCGTCGCACACCGGATCTCGTCACGACGTCGTGGTGGAAGGAAGAGCGTGGCGACCGCATCTTCATCGACTACAACCAGAACGCCAGAGACCGCTCAATGGCCGCACCGTACTCCGCGCGCAAGTCGCCGAACGCGCGCGTCTCCACACCGCTCACGTGGGACGAACTCACCGATGTGGACCCGAACACGTTGACCATCGCGACGGTGCCGGGTCTGGTGGAGCGACGCGGCGATCCGTGGGCCGACATCGCGGACCACGCGGCGGGGCTGGAGCCACTGCTCGAGATGGTCCACCGGGACGACGCGACGGGGCTCGGCGATCTGCCGTATCCGCCGTCGTACCCGAAGATGCCGGGCGAGCCTAAGCGTGTGCAACCGAGTCGGAATACCGATCTGAAGAGGTGAAACGTTGATCGCCGTTACTGTTTGGAACTGGCGTAGCGCACGTTCGCTGGATTACCTATACGCTGGCTTGACTCATCTGCAACGCCCGCGAAACCTCCTCGGTGCCTCACATACGGATGCCCGCGGGAACGGCGATGATCGGGCATGAGGAGTGAGCTGTCGATGCGATAACGTGCGGAGGTCACGACCAGGTACGCGCGACGATGAAGCCAACGGGCTGCCCAAACGCCCTAACCGGTTGGCGCGCATGCATCCGGACCGCGGTCCGCGTCCGGACCGGACAAATGGATTCATAGGCTGATCTGGTCGTTTGTCGATAGACTGAGAGAAGTGTTTGCTTATTGATTGCTTGGCGGGTGCAATCACGTGCGGGAGCATAACGCTTCCACCGCACACTGGATCTGTAGTGAGTATCGCCGGTTCGGGAGCGGTTGTTACACAGGCTGATTGGCCTGTTCATACTTTGGGGGTCACCATGTTGCGTCGTATCGCGACACCACTCGTCCCTGCCGTCATCGTCTTGTTCGTCAGTGTCGGACGAACACCAGAAACCTGGGAATGGAGCATCAATGCCCTCAGTGCGTGCAAGCTCAGGCGCTCCATGGACAAACGAAGAGGTAAGGACGGTAGTCCCTGCGGGAATCGAACGCCTCTCACCATACTTACGTCAGTGCAACGAAGAGGACATAGACTCGACAACTCTAATTTGCGTCAATATGCACGGGGCTGGTGAGCTGTCGGGACAGTCTGCCTGGATTCGGGCCGTTCAGCGGACACATCCAGTCACCGCTGCGGATTTCGACAATCAGAATGAGATCTATCGAGCTCCGATGTTTACTGTGGCTCGAGTGCCGGAGCGGGATCGCGAAAGGCTAGGCGAGTTCGCATTCACCACTCGTAAGGACGACGAAACTGAAGTCTGGTCACTCGACTCAGATCGAGCATTCATTCAGATCGGGTATCCGCGGGGGTCAATCGACCAGGATGAACTCTGGGATACCGCGGGAAAGATCCTCGAAGGGCGCTAGCTATTCATGTCCAGCTGGAAGCGTTAGAGAATCTATCACGCAGCACGGCGGCCGGACGCTCACTGGGCGGAATTGACAATCGGAGCAGTCGCGGTCCGTCCGCCACAAATCCAGCTATCAATCTCCCTGAGAAAGCGGACCAGTTGCACTCCGTATGCACCATTTCAGGGTTCTGCGTCAGGCGCAATTTCACTGATCGTTGGACGACTGAAAGGTTAAGTTACTGTGAACCTAGATATCAGTGGAGGTAAACAGTTCTTCTTGGCCGCGTTCAATGCCGCCGGATTCTATCTCGCTTTCTTGATCTACGATGACGGCTCTTCGCAGTTAACCGGGCAGTTCCTTTAGCAGTGGAACTGGATGCGCGCCCGCCGTTGTTTGCGGGTGCAGTGGAATCGTATCCTGCGGCGTGAGTTCTCGATGTTGCGGAATCCGCAGGCCGATCGTTTCACCTGCTTGACCAGCCGGTTGGTGCCTTCGGTGGCGGCGTTGGTGACCTGGGTGCGGATGAACGCGCAGATCCCGGGCCACCATGTTTCGATGGTACGGGCCAGTGTGTTGGCTTCGGGAACGTTGACCTGCGCACACAGGTCCAGGAACCGGTAGAGGCGTTCGCGGATCTGGCTATCGTCGACGCGCGGCCGACTCCGCGCCATCGCCAACAAGGCCCGGAGTTCCTCTTTGACGATGTACGCGGCGAAGATCTCGTTGCCCGGATCGTGCGCTCGCAGATCGGCGATCATCTTCTGATACTTGTTGTCCGACAACCGTTCTCGACCCATCAACAGTCTGCGGCGGTTGGCCCATTCCGGGTCCGTCGACCGGCCACGACGACCACGTCGGTCCCACGTGACCCGCCGACGGACCTTCGTGACCATCGCGTTGGCCAACTGCACGAGGTGGAAGTGATCGACGACCAGTTGCGCGTTCGGTAACGCGACCGCGACGGCCGCGGCATACGACGCGGCCGGATCGATCGCCACGTACTCGATCGCATCCCGAAACGGGGCCGGCTGCGCGGCCAGCCAGTCGATCACCACCGCACTGGTACGGCCGGTGACCTGCCCCAACAGTCCCTGATCGCCCGCCAGATCGACGAACCCGGTATCCCACGGATCGATCCGCACCCACCGACCATCACCGCCGCGGACCCACCTCGGTTTCCCACGGCGAGTCTCGTCGATCCCCAGCACCGACGTCGGGGCCGGATCGGTCAACGCCGTGGCGGCGATGTCGACGAACGCGCCGTGCGCGGTATGCCACGACACGCCGTGCCCGGCAGCGACCTCGGCGACCGACCGAGCGGCATCGCCGATCGCCCGCCCGATCGTCTCCCGCAACCGGGTCGTGGTCCGCCGACGACGCGGGACCTGCCCGATCGCTTCGGTGAACGACCCACGCGCGCACTCTGAGTTCACGCACCGCCACCGAATCTTGTTCCACCGCACCATGATCGGAGCATCCCCGTAGCCGATGTCGCGGGGCGTGCAGACGACCCGCTCCTTCACCGACGTCGACCGGACACCGCACCCCGGGCAGCACGAGGCCGCCGGATCACTGGTACCGACATCGACGATCCGCGTTCGCCCGTCCGGCCCGCCGACACTGACCCCGACGACCTCGACGCCTTCCAACCCCAACAACAACGACGTACCATGATCCACGGCCCCTGTTCCTCCGGTGCTCTGACTGTCTTGACAACATCCAGAATCACCGAGGCCAGGGGCCGCTCACGTCAACGACACGCCAAGCGCCTGACCAGGCATTGCCCGGTTAACTGCGAAGAGCCACGATGACGTTAAATTACACGATCCAGTCCCAGAGATGTTCACAGGTCAGATTGTTGGAACAATCGTCGTTGCGGTCCTTACCCTGCGCACAGCGGTAGAGATCAACGTCGGTAAACCCGGGTATGCACACCGCTTAAATGGTCGGCACCCCGAAGATGCCGGGCGAGCCGCCCCGCGTCCAGCCGAGCAAGAAGGTCGCCGAGCACTGGGACTCCGACGGGAACCGGATCGAGACGTAGGGCGTCGGCGGGCGCCCTCACTCGGCGGCGAACTCGCTCGCGCGAACTCGCAGGAACCGCGTCGGCGGCAGCCCGGTGAACGCGGTGAACTCCCGGGTGAGGTGGGCCTGGTCGGCGAACCCGAGATCGGCTGCGACATCGCCCGGGGATCGGCCCGATTCGAGGCGGCGGCGTGCCGTGTCGAACCGAACGAGGCGGGCCGCCTGTTTCGGACCCATGCCGAACTCTGCGGTGAACACGCCGGTCAGCCGACGGGCCGACCAGCCGGACTGCTCGACCAACTGGGACACCGTGACCGTGCCGTGCGTCCGGAGGATCTGCCGCCAGGTGCGGACCGCGTCCGGATCGGCGCCGACAGGGCCGGCTAGGCGACCGGACATCTGGTCGACCAGCACGTCGAACGCCGCCCGGCGCCTCGCCGGGTGCGGCACCTCGCCGACGGCGTCCCGCAGTCGGCGGGTGAATCCGGCGTCGATCCGGTCGAGTTCGAGCATCGACGGCAGCTCGCCGACGGGCACGCCGAACAGTCGCCGCACCGCGCCGGGCGTCAGATCGAGCTGGACGCCGATCTGTGTGCCGTCGTGGTGAACGGTGAACGCCTCGCGATGGAGTTCGCCGATCCCACAGGTGAAGGTGGTCCGACGGGGAAGTCCCGGACCCGTCAGGTCCAGACCGTCGCACAGGTCCACGATCAGTGTGACCGTCGACGACGGTATGCCCAGATGCGTGCCGGGTGCGACATGCGTGATCTCATACGGCACCACGTCGACGCCGGCACTCCGCACGGCGTCGGTCAGCCCGCGTACGTCCCGAAGCTCCATACGTTGCCCTCCGGATCGGCGATGGAGAACCCTCGCGATCCATAGTCCTCCTCGGCCATGTCGCGGACCATCCTCGCGCCCAGGTCGATGGCCCTGGCGTACACCGCGTCCGGATCGGTGACGACGACGTAGACGCTCGCCGCACCGATGGGAGTCGCGAACGTCGAATCCTGTTTGCCGGAGGAACTGACCATGACCCGACCGCCGTCGGGCCACAGCATCTCCGAGTGGATCACCTCGCCGGGGCCGTCGCCCTCGACGAGGATGCCGGGTGTGAAGCCGACCTTCTCGAGCCAGGCGCGCTCGGCGAGAGCGTCGTCGCAGGTGAGTCCGGGCCAGATGTTCATGTCGTGTCGTGTGTTCATGCGTACGATCCTCCCTCCAGTCGGGCGTCCGGGTCTTGAACATTTCGGCACGGACTGGGGACCGAAGACTCTGATCACCAGGCGGGTACACAGGCTAGGCTCTGCTCATGTCTGGATTGCGCCGTCTCCTCATCCTCCTGCTGGCCACGGTCGTCGCGCTCGTCGGCGGCGCCGTCGCGACCGGACCGGCCGCTGCGGATCGCTTCCGGCCCGCGATCAGCGTGTACCTCGCCGACGGAGTGACCCCGGCCGGTGGCGTCGAGTTGCACCCGGGCGATCAGATCGTCGTGAAGGGGACGGGTTTCGATCCGAACGCGAACACCTCGGGTCTCCCGGTGCCCGTCCCGCCGGGCGTCCCGCACGGGACCTTCGTCACTTTCGGCGGCTTCGCGCCGACCTGGCAGCCGTCGAAGAACGCTCCGGCGTCATCGCGCGCAGAAGTCCGCAGCAAGACCAAGTGGGCGCTGTCTGAGTCGGCACTGAACAAGATTCCCGATGTCCCGTTCGACCTGCGACGCACCGTCGAGCAGCAGTGGGTCAGGCTGGACGCGCGGGGACGATTCACCGCCCGCCTGACCCTCGCGACGCCGGAGAAGACCCCGGCCGACAAGCGCTGGGGCGTATACACGTACGGTGCGGCGAATGCGGTCAATGCGGCGCAGGAGAAGTTCGTCCCGCTCGACTACTCGACCACGCCCGGGCCGAACACGCCCGTGCCGGCGCCGAAGAACCTGGTCTGGGGCTGGTCGTCGACGCTGCCGGCCGCGATCGAGGCGACCCAGGGCGCCCTCGCGGGAACGGGCGGTGCCGGTGTCGACACTGCCGACCGGATGTCGTTCGAGCTGACCGACAACACGATACGCAACGGCCGGGGCGAGCTCCGTTACCGAGGGACCGTCGTCGTCTACACGCGATTCCACCTGCTTGAGATCGCTGTCGCCGATCCGATCATCAGGGTCGACGGGGCGCGGGCGGTCCTGTCGATGAAGACATCGTCCACCGACATGAACGGCGACGATCACCTGCGCCGTATCGCCGTCGCCGATCTGGACCTGACCCGTGGGCAGGCAGCGCGGCTCGCGGCGGGACAGAACGTCACCGGAATCAGTGCGAGGTTCCGGCGAGGCATCACACCGACCTCGCTGGCGGCGGTGTCGGTGACGGGAGCGGACACCATCGACCTGCGGTTCTGATATCGCGGCGGGGCGATCCGACTGGAACAGGTCGCCGTCAGAACAGGGTCGCCGGCCGCACCAGATTCGCCAGGTCCACCAGCAGGAAGCGGTGCGCACGGTTGTCGCGCGTGGCCCGTGCCAGCTCACGCAACGACCGCTCGGTGCCTGCGCGCAACCCGGGCTCGGTGAACGGGAAGCCGAGGAAGTCTTCGCCTTCGCCCTGCTCGGGGTGCGCGTCGATCCAGCCGAGTGCGCTGCCCAACACGATCAGCTTCAACCGGCGACGACGCGGATCGTCAGTGCCGATCTGGTTGAAGCGGGTCGCCGCCTCGAACAACTCGTCCTGGGTCACCGCCCCGGGCGGCCGCCCGTGCACGAGTGCCAGAATCGCACTGATCTGCGCCGTCCCGTAGTGACGGCTGGTGATCGGAACCTCGTCGAGCGGCTCGATGGCCTGCTCGATCTCTCCTTCGGCCAACAGCATGCGTGCATATCCGAACGCCGCGGTGACGATGGAGTGGTCGGTGAGCCATAGGTCGTGGTACGACTGACGGGCGATGTCGTACCAGCGTTCCACCTGCGCGGCTTGTTCATTGGTGGAGTAGCCCTCGGCCGACAGCCAGTAGCCGATCAGCTCGGCAGTACCTGCGACGGCCAGCTTGGGCGCCACCTCGCCGGGCAGCGCCTCGAGTACCTCGTGGAAGCGCTCGAAGGCCAGCTCCGGTTCGGCGTTCAGCAGCGCGCAGATGCCGAGGAACCAGTGCAGTCGCCACGACTCGCCGTGATTGTCGGCCACCTCGCGCAGCAGCTCCAGAGCAGTGTCGAGATTCCCCAGTTCGAGATGGGCGCGCGCCTCGGCGAGGTCTATCTCCAGCGACGGATGCTCGGCGTTCTGCCGTGGATAGGGCACCTTGTCGGCAGGCATGAGCGTCGAGAAGCCTTCGGCGCGTGCCGCCTTGATGGTGTCCAGCGTCTGTCGTGGATACGACAGCGCCGCCGACGTCAGGACGTTCGCAGCAGGATCGGTCGGATCGACCAGCGGCACCGGCAACGCCCGCGCGATGTCGGCGGGGTCGTGGATCGCGGCGTCCTTCGGATCGAAGAACCCGTCGACCGGCGCCAGCAGCAGCTCGGTGCCGAACGTGGAGCGTTGCGGGGTGAACACCGTCGACAACGACGGCCGCGGCACACCGGTGTGCAGGGCGACGGTCTCGCGCAGCACGTTGAGGACTTGCGCCGTCATCTCCTCCGCGGACTCGAATCGCTCGGTCGGATCGAGCGACGTCGCGCGGTGCAACAGGAAGTAGAACGACGGGTTCTCCACGAACACCGCGGTGGTGTCCGGATCGGGCAGCCCGTCCAGGTACCTGCCGTCCTCCATCGGCATGTCGACGGTGAGCACGGCCAGCGTCCGACCGATCGAATAGATGTCGGTGGCCACCTGCGGTCCGGTCTCGGTGATCTCCGGTGCCTGGAATCCCGGTGTGCCGTACAGTCTTCCGTACCCGTTGATCGCAGACACCGCGCCCAGGTCGATCAGCTTCACGTCATCAGAGGTGATCATGATGTTGTCGGGTTTCACGTCGTTGTAGACCAGCCCGACCGAATGCAGATAGCCGACGGCCGAGAGGACCTCGAGGATGTAGGCCATGGCCTGCTCTACGGGCATCGGCTTGATCTTGCCCGAGGGACCGGTCGTCAGCTGCTTGAGCGTGTGACCGCCGACGTACTCCATCACGATGTAGCCGAACAGTCGGCCGTCGTCGTCGGCCCACTCGACGAAGTTGAAGATCTTCACGATGCCCGGGTCGTTCACCGACGCCAGGAACTGCCGCTCGGCGATGGCGACCGCCTGCGCCTGCGAGTCGGACGAGTTCAACAGACCCTTCAACACGACGGGCCGATCGGACACGTTGTGGTCGACCGCGAGATAGATCCACCCCATGCCGCCGTGCGCGATGGCACCGGCTATCTCGTACTGGTCGGCGACCATCGTGCCGCGCGCCAGCCCGGGCACGAACGAATAGCGCGAACCGCAGTTCGGACAGGTCCCCTTGAGCGGGCCCTTTCCCGGGCCGGAGCGTCGGCCGACCTCTGCACCGCACTGCCAACAGGTGCGTTTGGACTCGACGATCTGCGGATTGGCCAGCACGGCGTCGGCCGGATCGATGTCGGTGACGTCGGGCAGCTGCACCAGACCGCTGCCGAGCCGCCGGTCGTGGATGTGCGACGGCCCCTTGCGGACCTTGCGCCGCGATGCGGCGATGTCCTCGAAGAGTCGCCGCACCTGGGTGGCCTGCGTCCCGGTCGCGGCGGGTGTGGTGCCGACCGTCGACACTCCGTCGGTGGCCTGAGTGGCCGCAGGCATGGTGCCGACCTGAGTCGCCTGAGTCGCGGGCCCGTCGTCGTCGACGGTCGGCATCGTCTCGGCCTGGTGGGTGGGGGAGGTTGGCTTGTCGGTCATGGTGTCAATCGCGGTAGGTGTACGGGGGTGGACTGCCGGGGCCGAGGACCGACAGCCACCGCTGGTACGAGTTCTGCCAGCTGCCGTCGGCCCGACGTTGTGCGAGTACTCCATTGATGAAACGGACCAGTTCGGGATGGTTCTTGGCGACGCCGACGCCGTAGTACTCGTCGCCGAGGCTGTCGCCGACCACCTGCACCCACGGATCCTGTTGGGCGATGCCCGCGAGGATCGGAGTGTCGGACGTGATCGCGTCCACCTGACCCTGCTGCATCATCACCAGGCAGTCGGCCCAGCTGACCGTGGTCGCGAACGTGGCCTTCGGCGCCAGATGCCGGACGCGGCTCAGCGAGGTGGACGACGTCGTGGCGCACACCCGCTTGCCCGCGAGATCGGCCGCGCTCTCGATCCCCGAATGGCGGTAGACGAGGATCCGTTGGGACGCTTCGAAATACGGTGTCGAGAAGGCGACGGACGCCATCCGTTCACACGTGATCGACATCGATTTGATGACGACGTCGACGGCCCCGGTCGCCAACGCCTCGACGCGGTTGTCCGTCGACACCATCCGATAGTCGATCCGGTTCGGATCGCCGAAGATGGCAGCGGAGATCCAGTGCGCGACGTCGACGTCGAACCCCACCACGTCGCCGGTCAGCGGGTCGCGGAAGCTCAGCGGATTCGAACCGAGGTCGGTGCCGACCACCAGTCGCCCGCGCTGGAGGATGTCTGCCATCGCCGTGCGGGGCGGCATCCGGCCCGGGACGGGCAGCGACGCGTCCGGTCGCAGGCTCGCCATATCGCAGTCGGTCGACTCGGTCGGCGAATCCGGGCCGTCGACGGAGTTCTCGAACGAGACGTTCGGGGGGAGCGGCACCTGGGCGGTCGTGGTCGGCGGATTGCCGGTGCTCGGGGTGGTGGAGCCGCAGGCGGCCAGGCAGACGGTGAGAAGGGCGGCGCACGACGCGGCGGCGAGTCGACGTCTCATCGGTACTCCCGAATCCGGGGGAACAGGCCGCCGAACACGGCTGCCGCCGCGACGAAACAGAGCACCGCGATGCCGGTGCCGGTGAATCCGAGGACCTGTTGGGCGGTGTTGATGTTGGTGCGGAACGTATTCCGCGCGTCGGCGATCGCGGCGACCAGCGCGGTGTTCGCCTCCTCGTATCCGGTGGCGGTGCTGATCGAGCCGTCGCCGACGGTGAGCGCTCGCGCGCTGGTGAAATCGCCCGCCGTCAGCAGCCTGCCGACCTCGGAGTGCGCCGACCGCCACCGTTCGACGGCCGACTTCACCTCGTCGAGGGGATCGGTGATGCCGTACTGCTTGTCGAGATCGGAATCCCGCTGGAGCGATTCGGCGCGGTCGACGATCTGGTCCATCGCGGAGGAGAACGTCCGGTCCAGTTCACCGGGATCGGAGCGCCGGACCAACGACAACGTCTCGGCCGACCGGGCCTGTTGGGTGAGGATGCGCATGCTGGTCAACGTGTGCAGCGGATCCGCGCCGGAGACCTTCGCGGTGTTCGCCGCGGCGACCGAGGTGAGCCCGGAGACCAACAGCCAGACGGTCCCCAGCACCAATGCGGTCAGGGCCGCGAGCAGACCCATGTTGAAGTGGCGGCGGGTACGGCGGGCCAGATACCGGCTGGTCGTGAGGAGCATGCCGATGATGAGGGACAGCGCGACGTACACGCCCCACGGCGGCACGGTCAGTGTTCGTTGGGGCTCGGAGATGGCCGAGGAACGCTGCTCGTAGAGGCGTTGCGCCGCAGGAAGAATCGTGTCCTGCATGAGTGTCGACGCCACGGACAGATACGCCGATCCGACGGGATAGCCCAGACGGTTGTTGGTGCGCGCGGTCTCGACGAGACCGGTGTACTCGGGGATCTTGACCGCGAGGGTGTTCAGGTCGGCGCGTGCGCCCTCCTCGTCGACGGTGTGCGCGGACGCGTCTTCCCGGTAGCCGTCCGTCGCCGCGATCAACGCCATCGATGCGCTCGCGATCGAGTCGGTGAAACTCTTTCGCAGAGAGGGTGATTCGCGACCGCCGGAGATGAACGCCGAGTTCGCGGAGGCGTCGGCCACCGACAGGGAGCTGTACAGCGTCTCGGCCGCCTCGGCTTGCGGCTCGCTGCGATCGATCAGCGATGCGAGCGTCTGACTGCGCGTGGTGGACGCCGACGACGCGTACCAACCGGTCAGTGTGCAGGCGAGCACCATCGCCAACAGGATGATGACGAGCTTCCCGGGCGTCGTGGTCGCATAGAAGCGGAACGCCACGAGCGGAGAACTGACCCGTTCGCGAGTCATCGCCGCGAGTTCTCGACGGTCGGCGATCACCTGCCGGAGAGTGGGTCCGGGGCCGCCTCGTTCGGGGATCACCGTGCGACCGGCATGCGTGAGCGCGGAGCGCACACCCGAAACCTGCCCGGCCACGACTTTCCCTTCGCTTGGGTCGACCCCCAGCCTAGTCCGCACGCCTGCGGGTGACGGGCAACACCCGGTACGGTGAGTGTCGAGCCGCCGCGAGCCGACCGGCGGCGTACTTCTTCAAGGTCAGTGCAGTGGGAGGTCCGCGTGCAGGGTGACGGTGACGGCTGGGTCTTCGACGCCGACGGTCAACGGTACTGGGGACGGCACGGAGCCGCCGGACTCCTGTTGACGGCCGTCGCCGACGACGGGGTCGCGGTGCTTCTGCAACACCGCGCGGTCTGGTCGCACCAGGGCGGAACGTGGGGGTTGCCCGGCGGAGCCCGCGACTCGCACGAGACCGTCGAGCAGGCGGCCGTCCGCGAGGCGTTCGAGGAGGCCGGCATCACCGGGGACCAACTCGACGTCGTCGACTCGGTCGTCACGCACCGTGCGTCGAGCGGCTGGACCTATACGACGGTCCTCGCCCGCGCCGCGTCGCGGATCGCGACCACGCCGAACGGCGAGTCGACCGAACTCCGCTGGGTCCGTGCCGCCGACGTGGCCGAGCTTCCGCTGCATCCGGGGCTCGCCGCCGCGTGGCCGGGGTTGGTGGACCGACTCGGCTGAGCGGGTCCCGGACGCGTGCGCGCGAACGGGTCTCACGGGGCCTTTCGCGCGCCGTCGTTGACGAGCTGATTGGCCCCCGAGATCAACGCCGAGACGGCGGACTCGTCGGCTGTGCGGCCGATCCCGTACGACCAGCCGCGGCGGCCGTCGGCCTCGCACAGCAGGTAGGTGGTGACCTCGTCCTCGTCGACCTGCTGCGAGAACGAGATGATCTCGACGCCCGCGCCGAGATCGTAGAGCATCGAGGTCATCGCGCCGATGGCGCCGGATGCGGTGGCCTCCAGACTGACGGTGCGCGAGGAGATCTGGACGCGCGCGGTGCAGTGGACGGCGTCGGCTCGGGCGGGCTCGATCGAGAAGGCCTGCAGGGAGATGGAACCGGTCGGGGCGTAGGTCGTGTCGAAGTGTGCCGTGGTCATCGTGGCCGCCTCCTGAGGAAACCAGGCGGGCATCCGGCGGCCGACCGAGGATCGGCCGGAACGGTGGTCGCCGTGCCCGTCACGGATACAGGTTGACGGCTGGAACTGAATGGAGTGCATCACGTCGGTTCATTTCGGTCGAAGATTCGGTGACCGACGGTAAAGAAGTGGAGAGACGACGAACCCGCAGCGGGGGGTCGGTCGAATCAGACCCCGCTGCGGCGGGTTACGAGAAGCTTCCACGTCATAGTGGCGATCACGATAGCACCGCCCTGCGCAGTGCGGAAGAGGCAGCTCGCGGATCGTCGGCCGCCGTGATCGCGCGGACGACGACGATCCGTGTCGCTCCCGCCGCGACGACCTCGGGGGCTCGTTCCAGGTCGACGCCGCCGATCGCGAACCAGGGTTTGTCGTTCGCCTCGGCGGCCGCGGCGCGGACCAGATCGAGGCCGGTGGCCGCGCGGCCCGGTTTGGTCGGCGTCGTCCACAGCGGGCCGGTGCAGAAGTAGTCGACGTCGCGGTCGGCGACCGCGGCGCGCATCTGGTCGGCGTCGTGTGTCGACCGGCCGATCACCACCTCGGGGCCGACGATCGCGCGGGCGGCCGACGGCGGCAGGTCGTCCTGGCCGAGGTGGAGCACGTCGGCGCGCGCGGCGTGCGCGATGTCGGCGCGATCGTTCACCGACAGCAGTGCGCCGCCGGCGTGGACCACCTCGCGCAGTCCAGCCAGGATCTCCAGCTCCGCCGACGCGTCCAGTTCGCCGAACCGCTGCTCGCCCGCCGATCCCTTATCGCGCAGTTGGACGATGTCGACCCCGCCCGCGACGGCCTCGGCGACGAACTCGAGAAGGTCGCCGCGCTCGCGGCGGGCATCGGTGCACAGGTACAGGCGGGCGTCGACGATCGCGGTGCGGGAGGAGTCGCTCATGACAGCAACGGTAAGCTGATCGTGAACGAGACAACACACGGGAGTCCGCCGGCGCCGGGCTGAGAGTGCGACACGGACCGTCGCTGACCGTCTGACCTGATCCGGATAATGCCGGCGAAGGGAAACGATTTCTGTGAGACGTGAACTGTCCGTCGTCGGCGGCGGGGTGGTCGGACTGGCGTGCGCGCTGGCGGCGGCCGACGACGGATGGACCGTCACCGTGTACGACGCCGGCGCTCGTCGACGTGCTGCTCACGTGGCGGGCGGGATGCTCGGTTGCTTCGGCGAGGGACATCCCGGCGAAGGTGAACTCCTCGACGTCGCCGCGGCGTCGGCGGCGCTCTGGCCGGACTTCCTCACCAGACTCGGCGATCCGGCGGTCAGGACCGCCGACAGCAGCATCCTGCTGGGGGTGTCGTCGACCGATCTGGCCTACCTCGACGAACAGGTGCGCTTCGTCCGCGGCCGCATGCCCGACGTCGATCTGCCGCGATGCACCGGGAATCGACTGCGACGCCACGAGTCGGCGCTGGCGCGCGGGACGGCGGGCGGCTATCTCGCCGAAGGCGAAGGTGCCGTGGACAATCGGCTGCTCCTCGCGGCGCTGACCCGACGATTCGAGCAGGCGGGCGGCACGATCGTCACCGACACCGTCGACGATCCGACCGCACTCACCGGCGACCAGGTCCTCATCGCCGCCGGACTCGGCAGCACCGCGTTGGCCGGCCTCGTCGGCGCCGATGTGCCGCTCCGCGGCGAGAAGGGCGAGATCCTGCGCCTGCGGCGTACCCGCTGGTCGGTGCCGCCGCCGACCCACGTGATCCGCGGGCGACGCCACGGGCGGCCGATCTATCTGGTCCCGCGCGCCGACGGCGTCGTCGTCGGCGCCACCCAGTACGAGGCCCTCGGTCCCGACGACCGGGCCCCGCAGGCGATCGGCGTCGCCGAACTGCTCGCCGATGCGATCGCCGTGATGCCCGGGCTGAGCACCTACGAGCTGGCCGAGGCGGCGGCGGGGATACGCCCGTCGTCGGTCGACGGCGTGCCGGTGGTGAGGCGCGTCGACGAGCGGATTCTGATCGCGACCGGGCACGGCCGCAACGGGATCGCCTTGTCGCCGTGGACCGCGGCCCGCATCCGAGAACTCCTGAACCACCCCGAGAGAGAAGGCTGACATGGAACTCACCGTCAACGGCGACGACATCCGGATCGACGGCCCCGTCGACGTCCCGCGTCTGTTGGAGCACCTCGGGCTCCCGGACACGGGCGTCGCCGTCGCGGTCGACGGCGTGGTCCGCCCCAAGACGCGCTGGGCCGAGGAGATCGGCGAGTACGCCGAGATCGACATCCTGACGGCGGTGCAGGGTGGCTGAGAAGTTCGTCGTCGCCGGTCGTGAGTTCACCTCACGGCTGATCACCGGCACCGGCGGGGCGTCGAACCTCGCCGTCCTCGAACGCGCCCTGGTCGCCTCCGGCACCGAGCTGACGACCGTCGCGATGCGTCGCGTCGACCCGGCGTCGGGCACCGGGGTCCTGGATCTGTTGCGTCGCCTGGACATCGCGGTGCTGCCGAACACCGCCGGGTGTCATACGACGGCCGAGGCGGTGCTGTGCGCGCAGCTGGGTCGCGAGGCGGTCGAGACGAACCTGGTGAAGCTCGAGGTGGTGGCCGACGACCACACGCTGCTGCCCGATCCGCTCGAACTGGTCGAGGCCGCCGATGCGTTGGTCGACGACGGATTCGACGTGATGGCCTACACGAACGACGACCCGGTCCTCGCGCAGCGTCTCGAAGACGTCGGGGTGGCGGCCGTGATGCCGCTCGGCTCGCCGATCGGCACCGGTCTGGGAATCGCCAACCCGCACAACATCGAGATGATCGTGGCCCGGGCGAGCGTCCCCGTCGTGCTCGACGCGGGTATCGGCACGGCCAGCGACGCGGCGCTGGCGATGGAACTCGGATGCGACGCGGTACTGCTGGCCAGTGCGGTGACCCGGGCCAACGACCCGGAGGCGATGGCCGCGGCCATGCGGCACGCCGTTCTCGGCGGTCGTCTCGCGGCCGGAGCCGGACGGATTCCGAAGAGGTTCTGGGCGCAGGCGTCGAGTCCGGCGCGGGACTGACGGTCTCGACTTCGGCTCTCCGGAGCGGAGTCGACGGGCTCGACCGGCAGGGCCGCGTCAGGCGGAGGCGTCGTCGGTCTCTTCGCGGCCGCGGCGCCAGCCGCCCTTCTCGGGCGGTGCCTCGCCGAAGTGATCGGGGTCGCCGGTGGAGTACCAGGCGACGAGGACCGCGCCGATCACCGCGCCGATGAACCCGACGATCGCCAGCCACTCCATGCCGGGACGGGCGATGTCACCGAGGAACACGACGCCGATCAGGCTCGGCAGCGCCGTCTCACCGGTCACCAGCAGCGCGGTGACGCCGTTGACCGCGCCGACCTGCAGCGCGACGGTCTGCACGTAGAAGCCGACCGCACCCGCCACCGCGAGCGCGTAGGCCGCAGGATCGGTGAGCAGGGCCGCCAGATCGAACGGATTCATGCCGTCGAGAATGCGGACCGACACCGCGATGATGCCGAACAACAGGCCTGCGGCCGCGCCGCCGACGACCGCCGCGTACTTGCCGAACGTGTACACGCCGACCAGGGCGACGGCGGCCACCACGATCGTCGCCCCGAACAGTTCCCAGTGGAAGCTGCGCTCCGCGTAGTCGTTGGCATGCGGAGCCGACGAGACGCCCAGCATGAACAGGGAGAGCACCACCAGCCAGATGGCGACCCAGTCGCGAGTGTGGAGGGTGATGTTCAGCAACAGGGTGCCGAGCAGTGCGGTGACCACGAGATTGGCGGCGACGATCGACTGCGCCAGGAACAACGGCAGGAACCGTGCGGCGAGCGCGCCGCCGCCGAAACCGACGATCACCATGAGGGTGCCGAGAATGAACGCGGGATCGACGATGGTCGACATCGTCGAACCGACCGACGGCGCCGCCGCCGAGTCTGCGCCGGTTCTGCCGTCCTCTCGCATCTCGACGGCGACCCGCCGTGCGCCCAGAGCGCGCAAAACGGTCGAAACCCCGTACGCCACGGCGGCCATAGCCGCAGCGATGACGCCGATTGCGAACAACCCGATTCCTATTCAGCTGGCTTGGAGAACACTCGAAGGAATACCGTACACGGCCGGTACCGGCCTGTGTCTACTCTGTAGTAGTGGTCTCTGGTGCGCGCAAACATGTGCTGATTACGTTCGCAAGGTCGTTTCTGACCCTCAACCTGGCCCGTCGTATGGCCGCGGCCGGTCATCAGGTGACGGTCGTCGACAGCATGAGGGGCGGGGTCTCCAAGTGGTCGAACGCCACGACGGCGTTCCACCGGGTCAGCCCGCCCAAGTACAAGCCGCAGGAGTACTGCCGGGAACTCGCGGCCATCGTCGAACGCGAGAAGGTCGACATCGTCATCCCGATCCACGAGGAGACCGACATCCTCGCGATGATGGCCGGACTCTTCCCGGCAACGTGCGAGCTGTTCCTCTCGTCGTTCGAGATCGAGGAGATGCTCCACAACAAGCTCTCCTACCAGCAGGCGCTCGTCGACCGCGGCATCGAGACGCTCAAGTTCCGGGAGATCTCCTCACCGGAGGACGCCGTCGCCGCGGCGAACGACTTCACGACGCCGTTCGCCGTCAAACAGGCGTACTCACGCGGTTCGCAGAAGGTCTACAAGGCGTACCCGGGCGACGACTTGAGCTACCTCACCTACGATCCGACCAATCCGTGGATCGCGCAGGAGTGGCTCGAGGGCGACCGCTACTGCACGTACTCGGTGTGCCGCGACGGTGAGATGTACGCGCACGCCACCTATCCCGTCGCCTACGCGATCGGCGGCAGCTCGTGTCTGACCTTCGAGCAGGTGGAGCATCCCGGAATCGTCGAGTGGACCCGCCGCCTGGTGAAGGAGGTCGGTTTCACCGGACACATGGGGCTCGACTTCATCGACAACCCCGAACGCGGTCTGGTCACCATCGAGTGCAACCCGCGCGGTACCAGCGGAATCATGATGTTCAAGGACGAGGACCGGGTGGACCGCGCGTTCTTCGGCGAGAACACCGAGCTGATCACCCCGCCGAAGGGTCATACCACGATGATCGGCGCCGGGATGGCGATCTACGGCTGGAAGAAGAGCTCGTACCCGAACAACACGTTCCGGAAGTTCTTCGCCGAGATGCGCAAGGCCGACGACGTGATCGCCAGTAAGAAGGACCCGAAGCCGGGGCTGCTGATGCCGCTCGCCTACGCCTACATCGCGAACGACGCCCGCAAGTACCGCGTCGGTCTCGACGGCGGCTTCATGCACGACCACGAGTGGGACGGTCGGCCGATCTAGCGGAGTCGTCCAGCCGGTCGGGGGCTACAGGCTTCGGCAGAACTCCGTCACCGCCGCTGTCGCGCGGTGTTCGGGGTCGAAGATCAGGCCGCCGTGGCCGGGGCCGTCGAGGAGCGTCCAGGTCGCGTTCGGGATGTGCGAGGCCGCTTCGGCCGACCCGGTCGCGGGGAAGTACACATCGTCGCCGAAACCGACGACGAGCGTCGGACACGTGATGGCTTCGAGTCGCTCCACGGTCGGCTCGCCCGCGCTCATCCAGTCGTACGAGGCGCGCGTGCAGCCGTGCAGACCGTCGATCGACGTCCACGCCTCGTCGCTCGCGCCGTCGAGCATCGCGCGCCAATTCGCCACCTGCGTATCGTCTTTGAGGATCGACGGCGACGGTGTGGTCATCAGCTGCTCGAACAGCGAGACCGATGCGGGCACGTGGCCGAACGTCTCGATGAGTTCGAGCTCCATCCGATTGACCACGACGCCGATCGTCGACGACCGCAGCCCGGCCACCATCGCGAGCCCGCGGACCGTGCCGCCCCACACGTCCAGGAGCGCCTGCGAGACGTAGCAGCCCATCGAGTAGCCGACGATGACCGCCTCGTCGACGCCGTAGTGGTCGAGCACTTCCGCGGCGTCGGCGGCGATGTCGTGGACCGAGTACGGGGCGGGCGGTGCCGATGACGGCGACACCCCGCGCGCGGAGTATGTGACGACCGAGAATCCCGCATCGACGAGAGCGGCGGGCAGACCGCTGAACTGCCAGGTGGCCGCGGGCATGCCCAGGCCCGCCGACAGCAGGACGGCGGGGCCGTCGCCGGTCCGGCATGCGGCGATCCGCACATCGTCTCCGACGTCGATCATCTCGGTGCGGTCGTCCGTCATCGGCACTCCTCGTTGCGCGTATTCGGTGCGGTGCAATCAC
The DNA here is from genome assembly GCF_014197435.1 of Gordonia humi. NCBI lineage: Bacteria > Bacillati > Actinomycetota > Actinomycetes > Mycobacteriales > Gordoniaceae > Gordonia > Gordonia humi. Next base: position 357,425 of record NZ_JACIFP010000001.1, on the reverse strand, counting down.
TCTCGCACGATTTGCAAATCAGCTCATGACGATCAGGCCGATGCCCAGGGCCGCCATGACGACGGCGATCGCGCCGTCGAGCAGTCGCCAGGCGCGCACCGAGGCGAACATCGGAGCCATCTTCCGCGCACCGAACCCCAGCGCCAGGAACCAGATCAGGCTGGCGACGCAGGCGCCGATGCTGAAGGCCCAGCGGGCGTCGGCGTGGCTGTTCGCGATGGAGCCCAGCGTGAACACGGTGTCGAGATAGGTGTGCGGATTGAGCCAGGTGAGGGCCAGGGCGGTGCCGAGCGCGGCCCACAGACCCCGTGTGCGCGACGGGTCGTCGTTGGTCATCGACGTCGCGGTGGGGCGCCACGCACGCCGGGCGGCCAGTGCTCCGAGAATGATCAGATACGCCCCGCCGACGATCTTCGCCACGCTCACGATGGCCGGGTGTCCGGCGACGACCGCACCGAGACCGAGGGTTCCCGCGCTGATCAGGACGATGTCCGAGACCACGCACACCGCGATCACCGGTGCTATGTGCGCGCCGCTGATGCCCTGCCTGATGATGAAGACGTTCTGCGGGCCGATGGCGATGATGAGGCCGGCGCCGGTGACGAGTCCGGTGAGCGCGGCGAGAAGCAGAGTGGTGGTCACGTCCACCGACGTTAAGAAGAGGAAAATACTTAGTCCAGATAGTGATCCTTCATAAAGTTTAGAATCTCTAATTGTGATTACCGGCATGGACGTCTCGGCGGAGAGCCTCTTGACCCTCACTGCGGTGCTACGCGAAGGCACCTTCGAAGCGGCGGCGGCATCGTTGCACGTCACGCCGTCCGCGGTGAGTCAACGGATCAAGGCGCTCGAGCACTCGGTGGGCAGAATCCTGGTCCGCCGTGTCAAACCGGTCACCGCGACGGCCGACGGCGAGGTTCTGGCGCGCCTCGGCGAGCAGTGGTCTCTTCTCGTCGCCGAAGCGCAGGGCGAACTGACCGGCATCGCTCACGACGACGACCTGGATCCACGTCGACTGCCGCGCGTCGACCTGCAGGTGGCGTGCAACGCCGACTCCCTCGCCACCTGGTTCCTGCCGGTGATCGCCGAGTTCCACGCCGCGCATCCGGTGAACGTCGATCTGCATCGCGACGACGAGTCCGTCACCACCGCCATGCTTCGCTCGGGCGACGTGGTCGGTGCGGTGACGTCCGAGCCGACCGTGGTACGCGGCTGCGAGACGGTGCGACTCGGCTCGCTGCGCTACTTCCCGGTGGCCTCGCGGGCGTTCATCGATCATTGGCTGCCGCACGGCGTCCGAGCGCGTGACATGCGATACGCGCCGATGGTGATGTTCGACCACAACGACCATCTGCAGCTCAAGGCGTTGAACAGGTTGGTCGCCGAGCCGATCTCGCCGCCGGTGACCTACGTTCCCGCGGCCGCCGAGTACCGGCGGGCCATCCAGGCGGGAATCGGTTGGGGCGCTGTGCCGGAAGTGGAGATCGCCGATCCGCGGACCGGTGCCGACCTGGTGCCGCTCGCTCGCCGACCGATCGACATCCCGCTCTACTGGCAGTACTGGAAGCTGCGGTCGTCGTTGGTGACCGCGCTGACGGAGATCGTCGTCGCCCATGCGCGAGCAGGACTCGTGCCGCCGCGGCGCGGCACGGCGCCGGTACCCGGCGGAACTCGGTGATAATCGTCAGATGGCATGGGGATCGCGGGGCGGCCGCACTCGCATCGGGGCGTGGGCGGCGGCCGTCGCCCTGGCGGTCGGCGGGATCACGTACTCGTCGTGGGTGCTCGACCTGATCGAGCCGTCCGGGCTCGACCGGTTCCGCACCTTCCTGTCACAGTTGGAGGAGCCCGGTGTGCCGTGGCATCAGGCGTACGAGTACGGCGACATCGTCACCGGGGTCCTGGTGATCACGGCCGCGATGCTGCTTCAGCGGTCGCCGCGAACGCCGGGCGTCGCAGCACGGATCGCCACGGTCGCCGTCGGCTGCTTCGGTGCAGCGACGGTGGCCGACGCGCTGTCTCCCCTCGACGCGGTCCCGGTCGTGCACGCGGTGACCAGCGCACTCGCCGTGTTCGCGCTGTTCGTGACGATGGGTGCGACGACGTGGGCGGCCGTGCGCGACGGCGCATGGCCGCCGATGGCGACCGCCGGTGCCCTCGTGTTCGCCGTCGTCGCACTCAGCACCGGCTGGATGCTCGTGTCCGATCGGCTCGACGGCGATCATCTCCTCGGTCTGGCCCAGCGGATCCAGGTCGGCGGGATGAGCGCCTGGCTCGTGGTGTGGGGAGTCAGCGTCGGTAGGTCGTCTCGAACGTCTTCCTCGAACCCGATCCCGGCGACACCTCGTACGCGGTCAGGCCGACCGCCGACTCGGTGATGTCGAGTGCCATGAAGCCGCGCTCGCGCAGGTTCTCGTAGCGGGCGCGGAAACGCTTCGACGACGCCTTGTTCACCGTCTTGGCGGCCGCCCCCGACACGATCTGGCGAGTGCCGCGCAGGCCCGGGACGTTCTCCAAGACCTGCTGGCTGTGGTCGTGGCCGGAGAACAGGAACTGCGCGCGTCCGGCGATGTGCCTCTCGACGAACGTCTTGGCCGCCGCGCCGTCGAGCGGCGCGGGCAGGCCGTCGTAGTCGCCGGCCGGACCGTGCGGTCCGTTGTTCGCATACGGGTGATGGGTGCAGACGAACTTCCAGGTGGCACTCGACGACGCGAGAGCCTTGTCGAGCCAGCGCGCCTGACGGGTCATGTAGTGTCCACCCGGCTCCCACTCCGGCGACAGGAACGGTGGAATGTAGGCCGCCAGCGGGTTGAGATCGACGATGAAGAACTCGGCGACGCCGAGATCCACCGAGTAGAACCGCGACGGCATGTACCAGCGCCGCGACCGCGAGTGGTACTTCACCTCGTCGTCGCCGCGGAGCAGCCAGCCGCCGTCGCCGGGGAAGATCGCGGTGTTGTCGTGATTGCCGAGGGCCATCAGCCACGGAAAGTCCAAGCCGGCGTTCGGCTTCTCGAATTTGGCGTGGAACTGGGCGTCGTCGGGGCCGTTCGGGCCGCTCTCGTAGATGTTGTCGCCGAGTCCGAGCGCGATGTGGAACGGTGCGGCGGCGTGCAGCTTCCGCGCGGCGGTGGTCACGGCGTACTGCGCCTGGTCGCCGGTGCCCGCGTCGCCGGTCACCAGGACTCGCAGTCGGTCCGCGTTCTTCGGAAGGGGGAAGCGTGCGGCCGCGGACGCCTCCGGAGCAAGGGTTCCGGATGCGCCCAGGACGGCGGCCGTGCCTGCGACGGTCGCCGCTCCGGCGAGGAAGGTTCGACGGTTCGGCGTGGTTCCGACCGATTCGGGGCTGTTCTCGATCATGCGATCGATACTGGCACGGTCTTCTGAACATTCGTTGTCCACCAGGGGTACTCGGCGGCATCAGAGGTTCGTTCACCGTTCACCGACGAGTCATCGGGGTGTGGAACGGTGAGCGGCGATGTCTGAGAATCCCACCCCTGTCACACTCTCCCGCCGCGGTTTCATCGGTGCCGCGGGCGCCGGTGCGCTCGCCGTCGGACTGCCGCTCGTCGCTCGCGCGGGTTCGGCCGACGCCGCGTCGCCCGCGTTCCGCCACGGTGTGGCCTCGGGCGATCCGCTGTCCGGCGCCGTGATCCTCTGGACCCGCGTCACGCCGTCGCCGGACGCGACCCCCGGATCGGGCCGCGGAGGCGCCTCGACGGTGACCTGGGAAGTGGCGACCGCGCGCTCGTTCGACGAGATCGTCGCGTCCGGATCGACCTCGACCGACGCCGGCCGCGACCACACCGTGAAGGTGGACGCGACGGGCCTGGGCCCGGCGACCGTCTACTTCTACCGCTTCCGCGTGACCGGGGGTCCCGCCGCCGGTGCGATGTCACCGATCGGTCGGACCAAGACCGCGCCTGCCGCCGGCGCCGATGTCGCCGAAGCGAGGTTCGGCGTCGTGAGCTGCTCCAACTGGGAGGCCGGCTACTTCAGCAGCTACCGGTTCCTCGCCGGTCGCAGTGATCTGGACGCGGTGATCCACCTCGGCGACTACATCTACGAGTACGGCCCCGGCGAGTACGGGGGAAAGAACGGCGCCGTCCGCAGACACTCCCCGGCGCACGACATCGTCTCCCTCGCGGACTACCGGATCCGCCACGGCCAGTACAAGTCCGACCCCGACACGCAGGCCGTGCACGGCAGGCATCCGTTCATCGTCACCTGGGACGACCACGAGGCGGCCAACGACCAGTGGGCGCACGGCGCCGAGAACCACAAGCCGTCGCAGGGGCCGTGGGCGCCGCGCAAGGCGCACGCGGACCAGGCGTACTTCGAGTGGATGCCGGTGCGGCCCGTGGTGTCCGCCGACAACCGGCACATCTACCGCCGACTGGCGTACGGGAAGCTGCTCGAGTTGTCGATGCTCGACCTGCGGACCTACCGCGACATCTCCGCCGACCAGTTCTCGCGTCAGTCCGACGACCCGTCGCGCACCATCATGGGTGCGAAGCAGATGGCCTGGGTGCAGGGCGGGATCGCGTCGTCGACCGCGAAGTGGCAGATCATCGGAAACTCGGTGATGATCTCGCCGTTCCTGATCCCGCCGTTGGATCCGAAGACCACCAAGCCGCTCACCGAACTCATCGGTATCCCGGAGAACGGTGTCGCCTTCGGCGGCGACGACTGGAACGGCTACGTCGCCGACCGCAAGCGACTGCTCGACGCGATCGACCACGCCGGCAAGAAGAACGTCGTGTTCATCACCGGCGACATCCACATGTCCTGGGCCAACGACATTCCGCGCACGCCGGCGAACTATCCGGCAGCGGGCACCGTCGCCACCGAGTTCGTCGTCCCGTCCGTCACGTCGAACAACATCGACGACATCCTCGACGTCCCCCCGCACACGGTGGGCGACGTCGCCGCCGAAGCCATCAAGGTGACCAATCACCACACCCGCTGGGTCAACACCGACGACCACGGGTACGGCGTCATGACCGTGACCCCCGCTGCGGCGCAGATGGACTGGTACTTCGTCAACGACCTCGCCGATCGCCGGACCGGGCAGCGCTACGCGCAGTCGTGGAAGGTGAAGTCCGGTACCCGGCGCATGACCAAGGCGGCGCGCTCGTCCTGACTCCGGTTACCGGTCGCTCCCTTCCCCGCTGGTCGGAATCGGCCAGCGGGTGGCGGCGGTGCGAAGCTGATACCGTAGTGATATCACTTCGATAGTTAGGGGAGCGTCATGGAACTACGTCAGGCCTGGCGGACGAACGGATTCTTCGGTCTGCTCGGAGGGCTGGTACTGATCGTCGTCTGCGCGGTCGCGGCCGTCGCCTCGATCGCGATGCTGTCCGACGGTGGATCGGCCGGCTGGGTCGCCCTGGCCGTCGTCGCGATCCTGATCGGGGTCGCGGCGTTGTTGGGACTGACCGGGCTGACCGTCGTCGGCCCGAATGAGGCCAAGGTGATCCAGTTCTTCGGCCGCTACATCGGATCGGTGAACCAGCCGGGATTCTCGCTGCTGGTGCCGTTGTCGGACAAGAAGTCGATCTCGTTGCGGGTCCGCAACTTCGAGACGCAGATGCTCAAAGTGAACGACGCGGACGGCAATCCGGTCGAGATCGCGGCGGTCGTCGTCTATCGCGTGGTCGACAGCTTCAAGGCGGCGTTCGCCGTCGACGACTACGAGCAGTACGTCGCCACGCAGTCGGAGGCGGCCGTCCGGCACCTGGCGACCATCCACCCGTACGATGCGCACCAGCAGGATCGCACCAGCCTCCGCGACGGTGCGACGGTCGCCGAAGAGCTGACCGAGGAGCTGCGCGAACGCACGGCGACCGCGGGCATCGAGGTCATCGAGGCACGAATCACGCATCTGGCGTATGCGCCGGAGATCGCGCAGGCGATGCTCGTGCGCCAGCAGGCCGCGCAGGTCGTCGCCGCCCGCCAGCAGATCGTCGAAGGCGCCGTCGGCATGGTCGGTCTGGCGTTGGACCGACTGTCCGAGCAGGGGGTCGTCGAACTCGACGAGGAGCGGCGCGCAGGCATGGTGTCGAACCTGCTCGTCGTGCTGTGCGGCGACCGCGCCACCCAGCCGGTCGTGAACGCGGGGTCGCTGTACGCATGACCGCCGCCGGCGAACGTCCGGCCAAGCGTGCTCCCAAGAAGGTGTTGCTGCGCTTGGATCCGGACGTGCACAGCGCGATCGCGAAATGGGCGGCCGACGATCTGCGCAGCGTGAACGCCCAGCTCGAATACGCCCTGCGTCTGGCATTGAAGGAGGCGGGGCGCTCGCCGAAGGGTTAGCGCACCGGCCGCGCGCAGCTGTCCGGCGCGGCGACCAGTGAGCACCACTGCGCGGGACGGCTCGGCCGGTACGACGGCCCGACGCCGTTCCGCGCGGTGATCTTCCGGTAGGCGGCGACACCGTCGGTCGGCGTGCGGGTCAGGCTCGGATCGGTCTTCACATCGACCGTGTACAGGCCGAACCGGGAGGCGTAGTCGCCCCACTCGTAGTTGTCGGTGAGCGACCAATAGCTGAAGCCCATCACCGGAACTCCGTCGCCGCGGGCCCGTTGGATCCAGTAGACGAGGTCGCGCAGGTGGTCGGCGCGGCGGTACCGGTCGGGTCGTGGTTTGCCGTTCTCGGTGACGAGTCCGGCCTCCACCACGTACAGCGGTTTGCCGGGGAACCGCTGGTGCAGGTCGCGGAGGGCGTAGTAGAGGCCGTCCGCGGCCATGGACGCGTCCCACATGCGGCCGAGTGCGGCGTTGATCGCGCTCGGATCGGTCGGCGACACGGCGTAGTAGTAGTCGACGCCCACGAAGTCGAGCTTGTCGGCCATCCGGTCCGCGATCGCCGCATCGATGAGGGGTTCCACGGTCGGGATGTAGGCGATGTTCGACGAGACCATCGCGTTCGCGTCGCGGCGGTGGATGTGATCGTAGACGGCGCGGTGAACGCGGACGAGTCGGTCGATCATCGTCGGAACGTCGCCGACTCCGATGCCGCCGTGCTGGAGCTCCTTCTCCAGGTACACGGTCGGCTCATTGATGGTGATCCACAACGGGTGGTACTTCGCGTAGCGGTCGACGATCATCCGGTTGTGCCGCAGCCAGGCCGTCGGGGTCCCCGACCACGCCCAACCCCCGCGATCGGCGATCCAGCCCGGATACACCCAGTGATCCAGGGTGATCATCGGCTTCATTCCGGCATCGACGATGCTCGCGATCAGATCGTCGTAGTAGGCCAGTTCGCGCTGGTCCACCGCTCCCGGTCGGGGCTCGACGCGTGCCCACTCGATACCGACCCGGTACACCGTCACGCCGAGGTCCTCGGCGAGTGCGACGTCCTGTCGGTAGCGGTGCCGGAAGTCGACCGACGAACCGATCGCGTCGTCGGTCTCTCCCGCGCGGACGTAGCGGGTCCAGTTGCTGTCGGGGGAGGAGCCCTCCGACTGGAATCCCGACGATGCGACACCCCACAGGAAGTCGTCCGGGAGAGCACTCGGCGTCGGGGCGGCGGTGGCTGCGGGCGCGAGCAGGAGCGCCAGGGCGACGGCCGTGGCGAGCGCGACGATGCGATGTCCCATTCGGACAGTATGGCCGGATGTTCGCCGCGAATCAGTGGAACGGCCTTGACCTTCACACTGTGACAACCCGTCGAATGGTGGTCAGGAGGTGGTCACCATGACCCGATACGACATCGCCGGGCTACAGGCGGCGCTCGCCGCGCCGACGACGGCGATCAGGCTGCGGGCGGCGCTCGCAGCGGGCACCGAACCCGACGCACGACTGCTCGACGCCCTGCTGCGACGGTGCCGCGTCGAGCCGGACTTCTATGTCCGGGACATGTTGACCTGGGCGATCACCCGGCAGCCGGCCTCGTCGACGGTGCCCGCATTGATCGCCGAGCTCGACTCGCCGATCCCGCAGGCGCGCAGTCAGGCGCTGCACACGCTGTCGAAGATCGGGTCCGCCGCGGCCTGGCCGTCCGTGACGCGCGAACTCCTGACCGACGCCGACGACGAGGTCGCGCGCAGCGCGTGGCGTGCCGCGGTGATTCTCGTTCCCCGTGGCGGGGAGGCCGCGTTGGCTGAGATACTGGCGACGCAGTTCGGCCGCGGCGACGGTGACCTGCATCGGAGTCTGAGCCGTGCGTTCGTCGAGCTCGGCGAGGCGGCGCTGCCCGTCGTCCACCGGGCCGCTCGTTCGGCGGATCCCGTGATCCGCGGACACGCCGTCGCGACCGAACAGGTGATCGCCGACCCGGAGTCGGCGTTCGTGTTCGACGTCGAGCAGGCGCGCCGGGTGGCTGCGCTCGGAGAGTGAGGACCGCCATGCGGATCGGCGAAGTGGCGCGACGGTCGGGGGTCAGCGCGCGGATGCTCCGCCACTACGACGCGGTGGGGCTGGCGGCTCCCAGCGGTCGGTCGTCGGCCGGGTACCGGGAGTACTCGGCCGACGACATCGTCCGCATCTTCCATGTGGAGAGCCTGCGCGCACTGGGGCTTTCGCTGAAAGAGGTGGGCCAGGCGCTCGACGATCCGGACTTCGCGCCGGGGGAGATGGTCGCCGAGTTGGAGGTGAGGACCCGGGCGCGGATCGCGCGTGAGGAGGACCTGCTCGCGCGCCTACGGACGGTCGCCGACGCGGGCGCCGACCGGTGGGAGCAGGTCCTCGAGGTGGTGGCACTGCTGTCGGGGCTGGAGTCGGGGGACGCGTCCAGTCGTCAGCGGGCGGCGCTGTCGGCCGAGGCGATGTCGGGCGAGCGTCTCGCACGCGCCCTGTTGGACGAGGACGATCTCAACGTCGCGGGTGCGCTGCGGTGGGCTCTGGCCAGATCGGGCGACGACCCCACGTCGGTCCTGATCACCGCGCTTGCCGACCGTGATGCGCAGGTGCGGCGTCGAGCCGTGTCGGTGCTCGTCGAGACGCCGGGGGAGCGCGCCGTCGTCGCGTTGAGATCGGCTGTCGCCGACGGTGATCCGACGGTGCGAAGCCGTGCGGTCCTCGGGCTGGCCGACCGCGGCGACCCGGATGTGGTCCCCGCGCTGATCGATCTGGTGGTGGACGGTGTCGCCGACGTCGACGCGGGGGAGGCGCTCGGCGTGATCGCCGCGGACGGCGCTGCCGACATGATCGTCGCGGCGGTGGTCGAGCGGCTGGGATCGGATGCGGCGGTGCGTCGCCGGATCGCGCAGGCGCTCGGCGAGATCGTTGGTCCGGCGGCGGCATCCGCGCTGAACCGGCTGGCCGACGATTCGGACGAAGGGGTGGCCGTCACCGCGCGATACCTCATCGGCCGTCGATGACGCGCGAGGACTCGGTGAGCGCGCCCTCCGCCCGCCGATCAGCCGGGTGACTGCAGCGCGCGCAGAATCCGCTCGGTGCGGGCGGCCATCTCGTCGGGTGTGGTCTCCGGATACTGCAGCCACCAGTCGACCAGTGCGCCGACGGTCGCCGTCCACATGCGGACCAGCGCGGACAGATCGAGCGGATCCGACAGCGCCGCGCCGTACGACGATCCGATTCCGTGCGCGGCCTGGCCGACGAGCCGACGGCGAAACGTCTTGGCCGTCTCGAGGACGTCGGAGCCGCGAGGCAGGGAGGAGTCGAACACCACGTTCCAGTCGTGCGGACGGTCGGCGAGCGCGGCGAAGACGGCGCGCAGGACCGCGATCCCGCGGTCGATCGGTTCGTCGGCCCAGGACGTCATCGCGGTGGCGATGCCGTCGACGATACGAGCGCCCGCGAGAGCGCAGGCCGCCGCGTGCAGGCCCTCTTTGGAACCGAAGTACTCGTAGACGAGAGGCTTGGAGATGCCCGCGCGCGCGGCGACGTCGGCGACGTGCACCAGCGCGTAGCCGCGAGTCCCGAACTCGTAACGCGCAGCGTCGAGGATCTGGGACTCGCGCTCGGCGCGCGGCACCCCTTTGCTTCCTGACCTGCGTTTATCCACGTGGACACCGTACCCGAGCGCGTGGTCGCGTCCGCAGACACCAGCGCCCAAACCGTTACATCGACTATTGACACATAGATCTGCGCTGCTTAACCTACTCAAAAGTCAATTCTATGCGAGAACTTCTCGAACACGTTTGGAGCAGCCCCATGCAACAGTTCGAATCCGCAGGTCTGACCTTCGACGTCATCGATCAGGGAGACCCGGACCAGGGCACGTTCGTGCTCCTGCACGGCTTTCCTCAGACCTCCCGGTGCTGGCGCTACACGTCGCCGCTGCTCAATACGGCCGGGTACCGAACACTGGCTCCTGATCTCCGCGGATACTCGCCCGGTGCTCGTCCCCACGGCCGCCGGGCGTACCGGTTGCCCGAACTCGTCGAAGACGTGGTCGCGCTGATCGACGAATCGGGCGGCAAGCCCGTCCATGTGCTCGGCCACGACTGGGGCGCGCTGATCGGATGGAGTCTGGCCGCGCTTCGGCCGGATCTCGTGCGGACTCTCACCACCGTGTCCGTGCCGCACCCGGGCGCCTTCGTGCGATCCATGCTCGGCAGCGATCAGGTCGCACGCAGCTGGTACATGGCGGCCTTCCAGGTCCCGGCGGCCACCGAGGCGCTTGCTCTGCGCGCTCCGCTGGTGTTCAACAGGGTGCTGGAGTCGGCGGGCATGGATCCCGAACAGATCAGTGCGGTGCATCGGGAGATCGTCGACGCCGACGCCCTGACCGCGGCGTTGAACTGGTACCGCGCGATGCCGTTCCTGCCGATGGCCGCGATGCGCGCCCGGATCGAGGTGCCGACCGCCCACGTCTGGGGCGCGGCCGACACAGCGCTGGCCCGTCGCGGCGCCGACCTCGTCGAACGATACGTCGATGCGCCGTACGAGCTTCACGTCCTGCCCGACGTCGGACATTGGATCCCCGAGCACGCACCGTATCCGCTCGCCGAGATCGCCCGGGCCAACGCCGCGGCGTGAGCCGCCGAGACGTTCGGCGACCAGGTGGTGCCAGACGGGAACCAGTCTGTGCCAACCGAGACGTGCTCGCTGTGCCAGACGGGCGGAAAGTCGGGTTACGTCGATACTGTTTGGCCTATGAAGCCAGCTGAACCCCGTATTCTCGCCACCACCTCTCGGATGCCGTTCGCGGTGGACGAGATCCGCAAATTCGGCCAGGCCGGACGGCACGTGCTCGCCACCGACAGCTTCCGGGCGTCACCGGGCATGCACGGCCGCGGTGCGGCTCGACACGAGGTGACCCCGCCGCCGACGCAGGAGCCCGCGGCCTTCGTCGACACCGTGATCGAGTTGATGAGCGAGGACGCCACCAACTGGTTGGTGCCGATGTTCGAGGAGGTCTTCTACCTGGCGGCCGGGCGCGACAAGATCGCGGCGGCGCACCCGAACGCCGAACTGTTCTTCCCTGATCTGGAGACTCTGCTCAAGGTGCACGACAAGGTGTCGTTCACCGAGCTGTGCAAGCAGCTCGGACTCCCCGTCGCCGAGCCGATCACGGCGACGACTCACGAAGAGTTCATCGAGGCGACCAAGCAGTGGGATCACTGGTTCGCACGTGCGGCCTACGGCCGCGGCGGCATGGACATCATCACCAACACGGGGCCGCTCGCCGGCGAGGGCGATGTGAACGACATCGCGCCGACCGTCGACGATCCGTGGATGGTGCAGGAGTACCTGGAGGGTGTGGACCGTTGCAGCTGGAGCGTCGTGCACCACGGTGAAGTGGTTCTGCATTCGACCTACGAGCACGCGCTGACCATCGACGGCCGGGGAGGCATCGTCTACGAGTCGATCGACGCACCCGAGGCGCTCGCCGCCGCTCAGAAGATCGCGAAGGAGTTGAACTGGCACGGCCAGCTCAGCTTCGACTACATGAAGACCGACGACGGCACTCACTACATGGTGGAGTGCAACCCGCGTCCCACGGCGGGTTGCACCATCGCGACCGCCGAGGAGTTCGACACCGCGATGTTCGATCCGGGCGAGCTGGTCGTGGTCCCGGCCGGTCGCAAGAAGGCCGTCGAATCGGCCGTCGTACGCGACATCTTCCTGCACCCGTCCAAGCTCAAGGAGGACCTGCACGCGGCGAAGGGGTCGTCGGACGTGTACGCGGGCAAGCATGACCTGCTTCCGCTGCTGTACCAGGCGCTGTCGCTGCAGCACATCTACTCGTACCGCAAGTCTCTCGGCATGGACAAGGACAAGGGAGAGACGCTCGTCGCCACCCAGTTCTTCGACGTCCTCTACGACGGGACGCCGATCAGCCTCTGATTCTGATCGGCTGATCGCACTCGGGCACTCGAAACGACCGCGGAGGTCGTTTCGAGTGCCCGAGTCGTTTCAGGCCGTCGGCGCGAGACCGCGGAGCGCCATCGCCATCACGTTGTCGTAGTTCTCGTCCAGCTCGATTCTCTTCGGGAATCCCGATGCGAGTTGGAGACTCACGGCGCCGTGTACGCACGACCACACCTGCATCGCGATCGATGCGGGGTCGCCGTCGACGATGATGCCGCCCACCTGACCGTACCGCACGATCTCGACGAGACCTTCGAACGCTCGATCGGCCACCTCGTCGTCCGGTTTGCAGAACCCGCCGAACATCAGCGAGTAGACCGTCGGATTGGCGAGCGCGAACGCGCGATATGCGACACCGGCGGCGGTCAGCCGTTCGGTCGGATCGCTGTCGGTGGCCGCCGTCATCTCGCCGAACTCACGGAAACCATCGGTGACCAGGGCGTCGAGCAGTCCGTCCTTGCCGTCGAAATGGTTGTAGACGCCCATCGGTGCGACACCCGCGGCCTTGGCGACGTCGCGCACGGTGAGCCCGTTCGGTCCCTTCTCCTCCAGGATCCGGCGGCCGGCCGTGATGAGCGACGACTTGATCTGGGCTGCGGGCGTACGACGCCCCGCGGTGTTGGCGGAGGACATGCCCGCACTCTACTAGAACCGTGTTCTATAAAACCCTTGACTCGGATGTAGAACGGTGTTCTTCTTATGTAGGACAAGGTTCTATACCGAATGGAGGGGCATCATGCGGAGTCGATGGTTCGCACTGGCCGCGCTGTGCGTCGCCGAACTGCTGGTGATGGTCGACAACACGATCGTCAACGTCGCACTGCCGACCATGAGTCGAGAACTCGACGCCGGAGTCTCCGGTCTGCAGTGGATCGTCGACGCGTACACGCTGGTCTTCGCCGGACTGCTTCTGGCGGGCGGTTACCTCGGTGACCGGTTCGGGCACCGTCGCATGCTGGTGACCGGCATCGTCGGATTCGGCGCGGTGTCGGTCGGTGCGGCGGTGTCCACGACGCTGGGGCAGCTGATCGCGGCGCGCGCGGGCCTCGGTGTGTTCGCCGCGATCGTCTTTCCGGCGACGCTGGCGCTGATCGTCGGCACCTTCCGCGATCCGAAGGAGCGCGCCGCCGCGGTCGGTGTCTGGGCGGCGACGTCGGGTGTCGCGATCGCGATCGGACCCGTGCTCGGTGGCTGGCTCCTCGATCACTTCTCATGGTCGTCGGTGTTCTGGGTGAACGTCCCGTTCGGTCTTCTCGCGCTGATCGCGGTGGTGCTGGCCGTGCCGGCCCCCGCGAGCGACGATGTTCCGGTTCCTCGATTCGACGTGCTCGGCGTACTGCTGTCGATCGTCGGTCTGGGACTCCTGACCTTCACCGTCATCGAGGGGCCGGATGCTGGATGGGCCTCGGCGAGAACACTTCTCGGCCTCCTCGGCGCCTTCGTCGTACTCGGCGTGTTCGTCGTCCATCAACGCCGCACCGCGCACCCGATCTTCGATGTGCGGCTGTTCGCCAACCGGCGGTTCGCGGCCGCGGCCGGGATGGTGGCCGTCGCGTTCTTCGCACTGTTCGGCTTCATCTTCCTGATCACCCAGTACTTCCAGGCCGTCATGGGATACACCCCGCTGCAGGCGGGCGTGCGGACGCTGCCCTTCGCGGCGGTGGTCGCCGTGCTCTCGCCGGTCGCCATGGCTGCCGCGCACCGGTTCGGTCCACGCGTGGTGGCCGTGTTCGGTGCCCTCGCGATGGCGGGCGGCTTCTCCCTCGTCGAACTGGTCGACGCGTCCTCCACCTATTTCGGTCTGGTCATCTGGTCGATGGTCCTGATGGCGGCGGGTCTCGCCTGCATCTCGGGCCCGTGCACACAGGTGATCATGGATGCTCTCACCCCGGAGCAGGCCGGTGCGGGCTCGGCCGTCAACGACACGACCCGGGAGATCGGCGGGACCCTCGGCGTCGCGGTCCTCGGATCGGTCCTCACCTCGGTCTACGTCGCGGGGGTGAGTGATCGGCTCACCGACCTCGGTGTGCCGGGCCCGGTGCGTGACGCGGCACAGCAGTCGGTGATGGCCGGCGTCGAGGTCTCCGCGGGAGCGCCCGCCGGGGCGGGTGAAGCGATCCGGCGGGTCGTGGCCGATGTCTTCCTCGACGGTCTCGCGCAGGCGACGCTCGTGGCCGTCGGCGTATCGCTGGTGTCGGCGGTGGTCGGAGCGTGGGCGCTGCGGCCGGTGGTCGAGGACGACGCCGAGGTCGGCGAGTACGCGGAGACGGCGGTGTGAGAGGTTCTCCGGGTGGGCTGCCCGGCTGGGCGTGATCCGAGCGAGCGAAGCGGCTCTGACCAGCGGATTTGCGGCTCTGACCAGCGGATTTAGTGGAGCCGATGACGGGAATCGAACCCGCACTCTCAGCTTGGGAAGCTGATGTTCTACCACTAAACTACATCGGCACTGCGCACCTCGATCGGTGCGATGATCACCTTAACAAACCCGTCGCCGGACCTCGACGTCGACGTGGCCTCGGGCACACATTCGAGTCCGTACCGTGGTGTGGTGACCACTTCGAGCCAGGGCCGTCCATCCATCGTCTGGTTCCGTCGTGACCTGCGTCTGGGCGACCTCCCGACGCTGTCGGCGGCAGCGGCGGAGTCGGATGTCGCGGCCGCGGTGTTCGTGCTCGACGATCGGTTGGCCGCGCGCGGACCTCGTCGGGACATGATGCTCGGCTGCTTGCGGGCGCTCGACGAGCAGTTGGGAGGGCGGCTGATCGTCGTACGCGGCGATCCGACCGTGCAGATCCCCGCACTCGCCCGGGAACTGGAGGCCGCGACGGTGCACGTGTCGGCGGACTTCACGCCCTACGGACGGAGTCGGGACCGACTGGTCGAGCAAGAGCTCGGCGACGTCCCGCTGATCCGGACCGGTTCGCCGTACGCCGTCGCACCGGGCCGGGTGGTCAAGGGCGACGGGACCGCGTACCGCGTGTTCCGACCGTTTCAACGGGCATGGCACGAACACGGGTGGCGGGCGCCGGCGCGGACGGACGCCGAGACCGTCGGCTGGCTGGATGCCGCGGTGCGGGCGCGCGTGGAGATCCCGCGACCGGACGCGGCACCGCTCATCGCGGCGGGCGAGACCGCCGCGCTCACCCGGTGGCACGAGTTCATCGCCGCCGACCTCGCCGACTACGCCGACGGGCGCGATCGACCCGATCTCGATCAGACCAGCCGCCTGTCGGCCTACCTCAAGTTCGGGTGCATCCATCCACGAACGCTCCTGTACGACCTGCGGACGCGGGCGGACGACGGCGCGGCGAAGTACCGCAGCGAACTGTGCTGGCGCGAGTTCTACGCCGACGTGCTGCATCAGCGACCGGAGACCGCCTACCGCAACCAGGACGCGAGATTCGACGCCATGCCCTACGACGACGGCCCGTCCGCCGACGACGCGTTCGACGCGTGGTGCCGCGGCCGGACCGGATATCCGATCGTCGACGCGGGAATGCGGCAGTTGACGGCGGAGGGATGGATGCACAACCGCGTTCGGATGATCGTCGCGTCGTTCCTCACCAAGGATCTGCACCTCCCCTGGTGGTGGGGCGCACGTCATTTCATGGACCGCCTCATCGACGGCGACCTCGCATCCAACCAGCACGGCTGGCAATGGGTCGCCGGATGCGGCACCGACGCCGCCCCGTACTTCCGCGTGTTCAACCCGACGGTCCAGGGCGAGAAGTTCGACCCCGACGGCGACTACGTCCGCCGGTGGGTGCCCGAACTGCGCGGTGTGGCCGGGCGCCGGGTGCATCGTCTGCCCGACGGTCCGCCGAGCGACTATCCGCAGCCGATCGTCGATCACGCGGTCGAGCGCCGGGAAGCGCTCGACCGCTATTCGGAGATCACCGCGAAGCGCTGAGGATCAGACGGTGCAGAGCGGGCGGATGTCGCGATATCCGCCGGTGACCGGCGATGTCACCATCAGGCACGGGTTGTAGCCCTTGCGCTCGACGACGTCCACGATGGTGCGCCACGTCGCGTGATCGACGCGACCCGACCGAGACAGGACGAAGCCCGACAGGCGTGAGGGATCGCCCACCAGCGCCCACGAGTAATCGGGTGCGATGTACGCGATCAGGTAGTTGCTCGGTCCGGACACCGATTCCTGGGTCGGCACCCCCGGGAACGACACGTGCAGCGCGGCCGGCCCGTTGACTCGCGCCCGTCCGACGATCGAGCGGTGCGCACCGGTCACCGACGTGCACGAGTTCTTCACCCGGACGGTGCGCGCGTCGATCGACGAGTACTCGGCTGTCGTGTCGCGTACGCAGTCGATGTTGAAAGGCGCCGGATTCGCCGCGAGCTGGTGCCAGACTCCGAGGTAGCGGTTCAGGTCGACCTGGGCGACCGGGCGCAGCGGTGCCGCGCGCACGGTGGACGGGACGATCAGCGCGGCGGACGCGGCGATGACGGTGAGGAAGAGTGTGACCAGGGTTCGACGGAACATGAACGCCTCCGACCTTTCTATTGACGGTGTCTGTGTGAGTGAGTTCGGCGCGGCTGAGCGATCGGATGGGTCGTGGCGGCTGCGGGTGCGAGGATTGTCGAGATCATCGGCTCTGCGAATCCGCGTGTCCGCTGATTCAGGGACACGCCCCCATCTGCAGTAACCTCATCAACGTGCTGTTATCTGACCGCGACATCCGCGCCGAGATCGATGGGGGACGGCTGGCGATCGAGCCGTTCGACCCGACGCTCGTCCAGCCGTCGAGCGTCGACGTCCGCCTCGACGGGCTCTTCCGCGTGTTCAACAACACCAAGTACACGCACATCGACCCGGCCAAGCGTCAGGACGAGCTGACGAGCCTCGTCGAACCGGCCGACGGTGAGCCGTTCGTCCTGCACCCGGGGGAGTTCGTCCTGGGCTCGACCCTCGAGGTGTGCAGTCTTCCCGACGACCTCGCGGGGCGACTCGAGGGCAAGTCGTCTCTGGGCCGACTCGGTCTGTTGACGCACTCCACCGCGGGATTCATCGACCCGGGCTTCTCCGGACACATCACGCTCGAACTGTCGAACGTGGCCAATCTGCCGATCACCCTGTGGCCCGGCATGAAGATCGGGCAGCTGTGCCTGTTCCGACTGTCGAGTCCGGCGCAGACGCCGTACGGCAGTGCCTCCGTCGGATCCAAATATCAGGGCCAACGCGGTCCGACGCCGTCGAAGGCGTATCTGAACTTCCAGAGCTGACTGATGGCCGATCAGTACGACGCTCCGCCCCGGCTCGCCGGATTCACGATCCCGGACGCCCCGACGGGCGTCGTACTGGCCGTCACCTTCGGGCAGACGGGCCTGTGGGCGGGCCACGTCGACGGTGCGAGGCGGGTCGTGGCATCGCTGTCGGAGCCCCGCATCGTGCCCGACGTCCTCGACGTGCGGATCGCGTCGGATCTGTGGGAGTCCGGTAAGGTCCCCGAAGCGTCCGACCCCGCCGTCTTCGACGAACTGACGGCCCTGGCGACGCGAGCCCGGACCACCATCGGCGACCGCGACAGCGCCCTCGTCGTGGGCCCCGGATCGCTCCGCTTCCTGTCGGTGACCCGCGCCGAGATCGTCGAAGCGACTGTCCCCGAAGTGAACCGCCTACACGGGATGATCGTAGAACTCGCGGGACAGTCGCCCGTCGACGCGATCCTGCTCGGCCCGGGCGCCGACGACTGGCCGGGCCTGTGGGAGGCACTCACCGAACGAGGCTTCACCGCGCTCCTGCCCGGCGACCCGTTCCCGGAGACTTTCGGCGGCGACGACGATGCGACGAACGAACTCGATCGCGTCGAGGACGAGCCCGTGCACCTGGCGTGGGGCGCCGAGCCGTCGGAGTCGGGTCCGGTCTCGTTCAGCGCCTCCGGCATCGATCCCGCCGACTATGGCCTGGACGAGTACGGGAACGTCCGGTTCGACGGCCCGGTGACCGACGCCGATCCG
Organism: Gordonia humi; assembly: GCF_014197435.1. Taxonomy (NCBI): domain Bacteria; kingdom Bacillati; phylum Actinomycetota; class Actinomycetes; order Mycobacteriales; family Gordoniaceae; genus Gordonia; species Gordonia humi. The sequence continues at coordinate 339,170 of NZ_JACIFP010000001.1, read as the reverse complement.
GAACCCGATACGGGCGCCGACGACGCGCAGGACGAGGAACGACGGGCCGCCGAGAGCAGCCGCCGATGGCGGATGACCGCCGTGGCGGCGGTCGTCGTCGTCTTCGGGCTCGGCGGTGTCGGGGTCGCGGTCGGTATGAACATCCACGAGCACGACGGTCCGAGCATCGACCAGATCGGCGACTCGTCGGCCACCGAACCGGAGACCACCGCCCCGAGCTCGGCGCCCGAGCACATCCCCAACTCCGCCGACCGCAGCGAGGTCGACGCGGCGCGCGGCTCGATGCTCAAGTACACGACACCGCCGCCCCCGCCTCCGCCGTCGACCCCGTCGAAGGACCGACCGAGCCGGACGACCGAACAGGCACCCGCACCCGGTCCGTCGCCGAAGCCCAGACCTCACCGGCGAACCATCCCGAATCCGATCCCCGGGCTGCCGCCGATCGTGCTGGGGTAGACGGTCGCAGGTCAGTCGCGCCGGTGCTTGCGCTCGCGGGCGATCGACAGATAGTCGTCGAGCTGCCGGGACAGCTCCCGGTCGAGCGCGCGATACAGGGTGTTGTGCGCGGCGACTCGACCGGTACGACGCAGTTCGCCGATGAACGACGACGCCCAGTCCGTCTCGGAGTCGCTCGCCGGAATCCACCCGTCGAAGCGGCCCTCCGTGATCGCGCTGCGGCCCGCCGAGATCAGCGTGTGCGCGGCACGGTCCATGTCGTCGTCGAGTCTGCGCTGCATGTCGAGCAGATACGGCAGCGGGACACCGATGCCGAGCAGCCGCACGTAGCCGTCGATGCTCTCGGTGTCGGTGATCGTGTACTCCAGGGGCGGACGTGCGTCGCCGACCGGTGCGATCAGTCCCGAACCCTCGAGGCGGGTCAGCAGCTCCGGATCGGACGTGCCCAGCATCTCGTGCAACGCCGCCGCCGAGACCGTCTCCGACGGCGTCCGCGACCACGGCTCGGACACCACTTCCCGGAGGCCGAGGACCTCGGCGAGATCCTCGCCCTGCTCCATCCGGTCGAAGAACTCCGCGATGTGCGTCATCGTGAAACCCTTGCCCAGCAGGTCGTCGATGACGCGGAGCCGAGACAGATGCTCGTCGTTGTAGACGGCGATGCGGCCACGCCTCTCGGGACGCGGAATGAGCCCGCGGTCCTGATAGCCGCGGACGTTCCGCGTCGTCGTGCCTGCCGCTTGAGCGAGGTCGTCGATCCGGTACTCCGTCATTCCCACGATTCTTCCAAACCCCGCGACCGGAGCGGAGAAGAGTCGCATGACACGCCCGGGCGGCGCCCTACGCGTCGATCGTCAACGACCCCGAATCGCATCGAGACACACACGGAAGGAAGTATCCCGCGTCGCGCTCGGGCTCGGTCAGGAGTCCGTCTCGGTGATCGGCGTCGCCGCTCGAGATCCGGACCCTGCACGTTCCGCAGAAACCCTGTTGACAGGAGTACGGGGCGGCCGGTCGCAGACGACGCAGCGCGGTCAGCGCCGACTCGTCGGCCGCGACCGTCTCCCGCTCACCGGTCGAGGCGAGCTCGATCGTGAACTCGGTGCCGTTCTCGATCGGCGGCGGGGAGAAGCGCTCGTAGTGCAGTTCCACGTCGGTGCGGCCGACGAGGTGCGTGCGCAGCGCTTCGAGCATCGATGTGGGACCGCAGCAGTACACGGCCAGACCGTGCTCGCCCGCATCGCCGACCAACTCGTCCATCGTCGGCAGACCGTGCTCGTCGTCGGTGCGGATCTGCACGCGGTCGCCGTAGCGGGCCAACTCTTCGCGAAACGGAATCGAATCGAGGGTGCGGCCGGTGTAGATCATCGACCAGTCGAGACCGAAGCGGTCGGCGATCGCGACCATCGGCAGGATCGGGGTGATCCCGATGCCGGCGGCGACGAATCGCAGGCGTCCGACGGGCGAGCCGTATCCGGGCATCGCGAGCGGGAAGGCGTTGCGCGGTCCCTTGATCCGGATCGGGTCGCCGACCGTCAGCTCGTCGTGGACCTCCACCGATCCGCCGCCGCCGTCGGGGATCCGTCGTACCGCGATGCGGTAGGTGGTGCGGTCTCCCGGGTCACCGCACAGCGAGTACTCGCGCATCCGGCCGGACGGCAGCAGGAGGTCGAGGTGGGCGCCGGCGTGCCACTCGGGGAGCACCGTACGGTCCGGGGCGGCGAACGTCAGCGCGATCACGTTCTCATCGTGGGCGACGACCTCGCGGCCGACCATCTCCAGTCGCTGGACGTCGTCGTTCTCGGCCAGGTCGCGCAGCGGTGCGAGGGGCGCCCAGAACGGGAACCAGGTGTTGCCGATGCCGGTGACGAAACGCATGAGCGGGTCGCGGCGCCACCGCCCGGTCAGATGGGGCGGTTCGACGACCAGATCGGTCTCGTGCGGGTGTCTGATGTGGTTCACCGTGGTCATCCCGCGCGCCGAGCACCCGGTGACGTCGCCAGATACGCGACGGCCTGGGCGGTGTCGCCGATCTCGGTCGGATGGAATCCGGGCTTGAAGTAGGTCGCCGTCGCCAGCACGATGCCGCCGAGCTTCGGAAACACGCCCCGTCGCGACTCCACGAAGTAGGCCTTGATGCACTTTCCGTATCGGGCCGGAACGCTCATCTGCGTGAACGTCGGATCCTGGCTGTTGATGAAACGGAATCCGCGGACCAGGAGGATCACCAGGAACGGCAGCGCCAGACTCATCGCGCGTCCGCGACGGAGCGGGCTGTCGCCGAAGTAGGCAGCGACGTCGTGGGCCACCGCTCGATGCTCCACCTCTTCGGCGCCGTGCCAGACGAACATGTCGGTCATGGCCGGGTCGGCGCCGTTCTCGGCCCACGTGCAGTTGAGGGCGAAGTCGCCGAGGAGAGCCGTGTAGTGCTCGATCGCCGCGATGAGCCACAATCGCTCGATCAGGTGCTTCTGCCGGGCCTGCGGTGTCTGTCCGTCGCGCGGACCCAGGACGCGACGGAAGATCCACTCCATCTGATCCAGGTACGGCTGCGGATCGATCCCGCGGTGGACGAGCCAGGTGTGGACGGCCTTGTCGTGCGTCTCGGCGTGCATCGCTTCCTGGCCGACGAAACCGCGCATGTCGGCGGCGAGCTTCTCGTCCTTGACCATCGGCAGGGCCTCGTTGAACGTCTCGACGAACCAGCGTTCACCCTCGGGGAGAAGCAGATTCAGGACGGTGATCATGTTCGACGACACGGGGCTGCCCGGGATCCAGTGCAGCGGGCTGTCGGACAGGTCGAACTCGACGTTCCGGGCGTGCAACTCCACCTCGCCGGGGTCGGTGTCCGGGTTGGAGTGGGTGACGTGTGCGTTGGTCATAGCGGTTCCTATCCGGTCAGTTTCGCCCGGGCCGCGATCCGCGACACCCAGGGGATGAATCGGTATACGCGGTACCCGAACTTGGCTTCGGGGGTCACCGGCACGACGGCCTTGTTGGAGACGACCGCGCGGACGATCTCACGCGCCACCTTGTCGGGCGTGTAGTTGCGCTTCTCGTAGAAGCCGCTCACCTTGCGCGCCATGGCTTCCTGGTCGTCGACGCCCGCGTACTCGGTGGCCGCGGTGATGTTGGTGTTGACGATGCCGGGGCAGATCGCGCTGACGCCGATCCGATGGTCGGCGAGCTCGGCCCGCAGGCTCTCGGAGAACATCAGGACGCCCGCCTTACTCGCCGAGTACAGGCCCAGCTCGCGTGACGGTGTGAATGCCGCCGCCGACGCCAGATTCACGATGTGGCCGCCGGCTCCGCGCGCCACCATCTGCTTGGCGAACGCCCGGCTGCCGCTGATCACGCCGCGCAGGTTGATGTCGATGAGACGGTCGATCTGTTCCTCGGTCGCGTCGAGTGCGCTGCCGCCCAGGCCGATTCCCGCATTGTTGACGACGATGTCGGGGACGCCGTGGCGGGCGCGCACCGTCTCGGCGAACTCGGTGACCGCCGAGGTCTTGGAGACGTCGAGCTCGTACACGTTGGTGAGCACGCCCTTCGCCTTGCATTCGGTTGCCGTCTCGTCGGCCGACGCGGTGTCGATGTCGGCGAGGACCACTTCGCAGCCGAGGGCGGCCAGCGCGTACGCCGTCTCGCGGCCGATGCCGCTGCCAGCGCCGGTGATGACGGCGAGCTTGCCCGTCAACGGCAGCGGGGCGCCCAGCTGCCGGGCACGGTCGATCGTGTTCGGTGCGCTCGACGTCCCGTTCTCGATCGCGTCGATGAACTCGATCGCGGTCGCCGCGAGGTAGGCGGGATTGGTGTAGGGCAGCCAGTGGCCGGTGGTCGAAGATTTGCGCCAGAGCTTGTCCGCATGCGTGTACGTGCGGCCGTAGATCGCCGGACGCAACGCGATGTCGCGGTCGTTGACCACTTCGAGGACCGGGACCGACGTCGGACGCGGGTTCGGTCGCGCGAGCTTGCCGCGGATGTTGGCGCGGTACAGCTTGAGACCGGAGATCATATCCTCGCGCAGGGTGGGCGCGAACGACACGTTCTCGCGCGGGGTGCCCTCGATCGCGTGCAGGAACTCGGTCCACAGCTTGTCCGAGCCGAGTGCGCGGAAGAAGGCGTCCGAGACGCCGGGGATCTGGAAGAAGCCGGTGTACGCGGACGATGCCACCTGCGACAGCGCACGACCGATGTTGCCGGGAGTCGGCGACGACAGCTGGGCGCGCGCCCACTCGGCGAGGAAGTCCAGGTTGGGGCCGGACACCGAGGTGAACGATGCGATGGCCGTCGACGCGCCCGGCGTGGTGACGGCCTCCCACGTCTGGACCGAGCCCCAGTCGTGGGCGACGACGTGCGCCGACCCGCCGTCGGTGACCGAATCGATCACCGCGAACAGGTCCTGAGCGAGGGCGTCGAGGCGATACGACGCGACGTCGTCCGGGCGGGTGCTCTCACCGAAGCCGCGGGTGTCGTACGCGAACACGCGGTAGTGCTCGGCGAGCTGCGGGGCCATGTTGTCCCACAGGTGGTGGGTGTCGGGCCAACCGTGTACGAGGACGATGGCGGGGCGATCCGACTCCGCCGCGTCCCCGTAGGAATAGGTCGCCAGTCGAATGTCGCCGACCGTGAGGTCGCTGCGGTGCCAGTCGGTCATATCGTCTCCGATCGTGCCATTGTTCATTGACACGGTACCACTGGTCACACCTAACCGCTAGCTTCAGCTAGCGGGTGCTCACTGGCGGTACGACGACAGGAAGTTGCCGATCCGATCGATCGCCTCAGAGAGGTCGCGGGCCCACGGCAGCGTCACGATCCGGAAGTGGCTCGTATCGTCGAGGTTGAAGCCCGATCCCTGCACGACGAGGATCTTCTCCTGCAACAGCAGGTCCTGAACGAACTTCTCGTCGTCCTGGATCTCATGGACCTCGGGGTCGAGCTTCGGGAACGCGTAGAGGGCGCCCATCGGCTTCACACAGCTGACGCCCGGGATCTCGTTCAGCTTCTCCCACGTCACATTGCGCTGCTCGAGGAGTCGGCCGCCGGGCTCGACGAGGGCGTCGATGCTCTGGTATCCGCCGAGCGCCACCTGGATGGCGTGCTGGGCGGGCACGTTGGCGCACAACCGAGTCGACGCGAGGATCCCCATTCCCTCGATGAAACCGCGGGCGTGGTCCTTCGGTCCGGTCATCACGACCCAGCCGGCGCGGTAGCCGCACACCCGGTAGGCCTTCGACAGTCCGTTGAAGGTGAACGTCAGCAGGTCGGGGGCCAGCGAGGCGACGTTGATGTGCTCGGCGTCGTCGTAGAGGATCTTGTCGTAGATCTCATCGGCCAGGATCAGCAGCGAGTGCCTGCGGGCCACCTCGACGAGGCGTTCGAGCACCTCGCGCGAGTACACCGCCCCGGTCGGGTTGTTCGGGTTGATCACCACGATGGCCTTGGTGCGACCGGTGATCTTCGATTCGATGTCCTCGATGCTCGGATTCCATCCGTTGTCCTCATCGCAGCGGTAGTGCACCGGCGTGCCGCCCGACAATGCGGTCATGGCCGTCCACAGCGGGTAGTCGGGCGACGGGATGAGGACTTCGTCGCCGTTGTTGAGCAGCGCCTGCATCGTCATGGTGATCAGCTCGGACACCCCGTTGCCGAGCAGGACGTCGTCGACGTCGAAGTACGGGAAGTCGGGGATCAACTCGTAGCGCGTCACGACGGCGCGACGTGCCGACAGGACGCCCGCCGACTCGGAGTAGCCCTGCGAGTAGGGGAGGGCGTGGATCATGTCGCGCAGGATCACGTCGGGCGCCTCGAACCCGAACAGTGCGGGATTGCCGATGTTCAGTTTGAGGATGCGGTGGCCCTCGGCCTCCAGGCGCGCCGCTTCGGCGTGCACCGGACCGCGGATCTCGTAGCACACGTTCTGCAGCTTCTCGGACTGCTCGAGAGTGCGCAGGTTCAGGTTCTGATGCGACACGTGGGGGCGACTCATGGGCTCATTCTGTCAGCCGCGGCTGGTCGATTCCTATGGCCCAGGGCATTCTGGATGCGTGATGAGTCCCTCGTTCACCGTCGCGTCGTTCAATGTCAACGGCATCCGTGCTGCTCGCAGACGGGGATTCGACGCCTGGCTCGCCGATCGATCGCCGGACGTCGTCGGTCTCCAGGAGTTGCGGTGCCCGGTGTCGGAGGTCGGCGAGTTCCCCGGCTACACCGCGTCGATCGATGTCGGATCGATCCCCGGGCGCAACGGGGTGGGGCTGCTGACGCGCAGCGAGCCCGCCGCCGTACGCTCGTGGGCGCTCACGCCGCCGAAGGCGCGCGGGCTCGGTGCGTACGCCTCGCACGGGAGGTATATCGAGGTCGATCTCGCCGACCGCCGGATGACCGTCGCCTGTCTGTATCTGCCGAAGGGCGGGCTGCCCGCGCGGCTGCAGCGGCCGGGCGGCATGCGGGAGGAGATGGACGGCGGCGCCAAATACGACCGCAAGATGAGGTTTCTCGCCGGATTCGCTCGCGAACTCGACCGGAACCGGTTGGCCGCTGCCCGCGCCGGACGTGAGTTCCTCCTGATCGGGGACTTGAACGTCGCGCACACTCCCTACGACGTCACCAATTGGCGACCGGCCCGAAAGATGGAGGGATTCCTGCCGGAGGAGCGCGACTGGTTCTCGTCGCTGCTGTCTCCGCGGCGGTTGATCGACGTGGTCCGAATGCTCCGCGGCGACGAACCGGGGCCGCTCACCTGGTGGAGCTGGGCGGGGCAGTCGTTCGCCAAGGACGTGGGCTGGCGGGTGGACCACCAGCTCGCCTCACCGGGACTCGCGCGTCGCGCCGAGGAGGTCTGGGTCGACAAGGAGTCGTCGGCGGAGGCGCGGCTGTCCGATCACGCACCGTTGATCGTGCGTTATCGGGAGTGACCATGAACGATTGCGCACGAGAAGGCCGGGGCGACCCCTCGTGCGCAATCGCCGCGACTACAGGGAGCTGAACGCGACCTCGATCGGCACGTTGCCGTCGGTGAACGGGATGTTCCGGCGCACCGAGGCGGGATTCGCCAGTGCTTCAGCGGCCACGAGCGCGACATTGGCGCGGGAGGTGCCCGGGACGTTCGCGGCGCGGATCGCCGCGGGGTCGATGGTGCCCGACGGCTCGTCGAGTGTCAGACGCCCCGGCATGAGGACGGTCCAGTCGAGGGCCGACTCGCGCAGCGCGACATCGGCTGCGGCCTTGGCCTCGGCGTACGCGAAGAACGAGTCGTCGCTCGGCACGCCGTGATCGGGGCCGGCACCCAGGTACGACACCATCACGTAGCGGTCGACACCCGCGTCGGCGGCCGCGGCCATGCTGCGGACCGCGGCGTCGCGGTCGACGGCGTAGGTCCTGGTCGGATCGCCGCCGCCGGCGCCCGCGCTCCAGACGATCGCGTCGAAACCGTCGGCGGCGGCGGCCAGTTCGTCGCGAGTAGCGGTCTCCACGTCGAGCACCAGCGGATTCGCACCGGTGGCGCGGACGGCGTCAGCCTGCTCCGGGTTGCGGATGACGGAGGTGACGGTGTCACCGCGCTCGACGAGCAGCGGGGCGAGCAGTAGGGCGATCTTGCCGTGCCCGCCGATGATCATGATGTCTGCCATGCGATTCACGGTACTGAAATCTGAGGATCGTCGCAGAGCTGAAGAACGTTACAGCCAGAATGTGCTGAGAGTCTCGGTGATCGCCCGGCACGGCGCCGGCCGCTGCATCCGATCCGCGGCGGTGTGTCGGATGCGGTGCGACCTGCACGAAGGAGGGGGTCGAATATCGGGTGCGTGCGGAATGCGGGGTCGGCGAGTCGATGAGCGACTCATTCGCGATCGATGAGGAAGTCCGACAGCCGCCGCGCCGCGGGCGTCAACCGTGACGTGGCCGAGGTCAGTCCGACGGAGCGGCGGTGCTCGCCCGCCAGCGCGATCTGGACGGTGCCCGCGGCCGGAGCATCCGTGAACGGCAGTAGTGCGACGCCCATGCCCAGGCCGACGAACTCTCGGATGGTGGAGAACTCGGTGACCTCCACACCGACGTTGGGCTCGAAACCCGCTGCGCCGCACCACTCCTGTGTGAGCATGCGCAGATTGTAGGCGGCCGGATTGGCGACGAAGCGCTCGTCTGCGAGGTCGGCGAGCGTGATGCGGCGGTCGCGGGCCAGTCGGTGATCGGCGGGGAGCGTCGCGCATATCTCCTGGTGCGTGACGACGGTGTGAGGCAGGCCGCGCGGCGGCGGGATCGTCAGAGCGAGATCGAGGTCGCCGCGCCGTAGATCGTCGCTCAGCTCGGCGCCGTGGGCCTGTTTCAGCTGTAGACGGATCCCCGGGTGGGCGCGGTTGAACTCGGCGAGCAGGCGAGGGATCCGGCCGTGGCCCATGGTGAGCGGAAAACCGAATCGCACGGTGCCGTGATCGGGGTCGGCGTCGCCGGTCACCTCGGCGACCGCGGCGTCGAGCTCGTTGAGCGGGCCGCGGGCCGACTCGGCCAGACGCAGCGCCGCCGGTGTCAGGCGGACGACGCGCCCGTCCCGGGCGATCAGCGGGATGCGCAGCGCCCGCTCCAGGGCGTGGATGCGTCTGCTCATCGACGACTGCGGAATTCCGAGGGCGTCGGCGGCTCCGGTCATGTAGCCGTCGTGATCGGCGAGGGCGGTCAGCGCGCGGAGCGCCGGTGCCAGCTCGACCATCCATTGATCCATATTCGGATTGTAGTGCCGATACTTCTCATTGGACGGATTGATCGCCGGGGGTCGATCGTAGAAGAGGCAACCGAGGAGAGGGAGTAGTCATGAGGGTCTCGACTTCGCTCGACCAGCGACAAGGGAAGCGGCAGGCGATGCACGATCTGCCGACGGAGACGGCCGATGTCGTGCTGATCGGCGGCGGCGTCATGTCGGCGACGCTGGGCTCGATGCTCGCGGTGGGTGATCCGAGTCTGCGGATCGTCGTGCTGGAGCGATTGGACGGCCTCGGCGCAGAGAGCAGCGGATCGTGGAACAACGCGGGCACCGGACACTCCGGGTTCTGCGAACTCAACTACATGCCCGACCCGACCGACGGGACCCGGCCTGCCGAGATCGCGGCGCAGTACCGCGAGAGTCTGGCCTGGTGGTCGTATCTCGGGAGGGAAGGGCTGATCGATCCGGCGGACTTCATCCACCGTGCACCGCATATGAACGTCGTGTTCGGCGTCGACGGCGTCGACTACCTGCGGACTCGTCACGCGACGCTGTCGGCCGAACCGCTCTTCGCCGGAATGGAGTTCACTGACGATCCGGCGACCGTCGGCCGGTGGGCGCCCCTCATGATGGACGGGCGCGATCCGGCCGAACCGATCGCGGCCACCAGGCAGCTCGCGGGTACCGACGTCGACTTCGGTGCGTTGACCCGAGACCTCCTGCGGATCGTCGCCGACACCGGCGGGCAGGTGCGCACCGGCCACGAAGTGCGCGACCTGACCCGCGGGCCCGACGGAGGCTGGACGGTCGGCGGCACCACGGCCGCCGGGGCGAGCTTCCGGATCGGTGCGCAGCGAGTGTTCGTCGGCGCGGGCGGGCACGCGCTGCACCTCCTGCAGAAGGCTCGGATCCCCGAGGTCCGCGGGTACGCCGTTCTGCCTGTCGGCGCCGCGTTCTTCCGGACCGACGCCGCCGAGGCGGTCGGACGGCATGGGGCGAAGGTCTACGGACAGGCCGAGATCGGTGCGCCGCCGATGTCGGTGCCGCACCTGGACCGGAGGTTCGTCGGGGGTCGGGAGCATCTCATGTTCGGCCCGTACGCGACGTTCTCGACCAAGCTGCTCAAGAAGGGGTCGTGGGCCGACTTCTTCAGAACTCTGCGCCCGCACAACCTGCACGTGATCGCCGCGGCGATGGCGGCGAATCTCGACCTGGTCCGCTACCTGGTGACACAGCTGGCGTCGCCGCGTCGACGGAAGTTCGCGGCACTGCAACGGTTCTGGCCGAATGCGCGCTTCGCCGACTGGGAACTCGTGGCGGGCGGCCAGCGCGCCCAACTCGTGAAGCCGCATCCGCGGCGCATCGGCGAACTCCAGCAGGGCACCGAGCTCGTGGTGGGCGCCGGTGGAACGATCGCAGGCCTGCTCGGCGCCTCCCCGGGCGCGTCGACCGCGGTGTCGATCATGGCCGATCTCGTGCGACGGACGTACCCGGCGGAGGCCGCGGCGCGCGTCGACGCGGCGTTCGCCGACGATGCGGGTGAGACGCTGTTCCCGTCCGAGCCGTGTGCGTGAGAAGGGTCCGCGACAGGCAGCTCCGCCGAGCCGTCGTCCGACTCCTCCGCAGCGTCGGCGACCCTTGACGCGGGTGCCCGGCGGACGATAGAAAGTAAGCAATCGCTTATTTCTGTGCCGGACGCCGGCATCACCGCAGGGAGAGTCGTATGACCGCACGTTTCGCCGGAAAGACCGCCATTGTCACGGGTGCGAGCAGGGGTATCGGCCTCGGCATCGCGCAGCGACTGGTGAACGACGGCGCCAAGGTCGTCATCACCGCGCGCAAGCAGGACGCGCTCGACGAGGCCGTCGCCGAACTGGGCGGCTCCGGGGTGGCGTTGGCCGTCGCCGGATCGGCCGACGACCCCGATCACCAGGACGAGGTCATCGCCACGACCATCGAGACCTTCGGCAGCGCCGACTACTTCGTCAACAACACTGGAATCAACCCGGTGTTCGGTCCGCTGATGGACCTCGACGCGGGCGCCGCACGCAAGATCCTCGACGTCAACGTCGTCTCCACCCTGCAGTGGACGCAGAAGGTGTACCGCGCGTGGATGAAGGAGAACGGCGGCGCGGTGGTCAACATCGCGTCCGTCGCGGGCATCCGGCCGGCTCCGGGAATCGCGTTCTACGGAGTGTCGAAGGCCGCCGTCATCGACATGACCGCGTCGCTCGCCGAGGAGCTCGGACCGGACATCCGGGTCAACGCGGTGGCCCCGGCAGTGGTCAAGACGCGTTTCGCGACCGCCCTCTACGAAGGTCGGGAAGAAGAGGTCGCGGCGGCGTACCCGCTCAAGCGCTTGGGCGTTCCCGACGACATCGGGTCGGTCGTGGCGTTCCTGCTCTCCGACGACGCGGGGTGGATGACCGGCCAGACCCTCCCGGTCGACGGAGGCGTGCTGCTGCACTGAGGGGCGGCCGAGGTCTATCCGGCGCGGTCGTACTCCAGGGCGATCAGCTGCACCCAGCGGCGATCCGACAGCTCGGGCGGTGTCGTCAGCTTGTCGGGATCGATCGGGACGACCTCGGACGAACGCAGCCACACGGCCACTTCGCGCGCCCGCGGGCGAGGTCCGTGCGTCTGTTCGTCGTCGAACCCCGCGGGGATCAGACCCGCACCCGCGTGCAGATAGAGGCCGTCGAGGATCTGCGAGACGCGGTCGGTCGCCGCGAGAACCGTGGTGGTCGACTGATAGTCGCCGGTGGCGATCTCCGGATGCGCGTCGACCAGGGCGCTCCACAGCGTGTGCATCCGTCGGAGGTCGCGTCGGGCGACGAACCACGAGGACAGCATCACCGACGAGCAGGCGAAGCTGATGACGATGATCGCCACCGCCCACCAGGCCCCGCCCGGATCGGTGCGGTGCAGGTCGGTCGCGACGATCACGATGACCACGGCGATGCCGATCAGGTAGTAGCCGATCGCCCGGCCGAGCGGATGCCAGGCGACGTACTGGACCCCGTTGAGCAGTGAGAGCACCCCGGTCACGACGATGAACACCGAACCGACGATCACCTCGCCGGTCATCGACATCGCGACCAGGTCGGCCACGGCGGCCAGGAGGATCACCGCGGTCGTCGCATGGAGTCCGCGGCGACCCATCCGGGGCAGCGATGCCGCGCCGATGAGGCTGGTGGCGGCGAAGACCACCACCCAGCATCCGACGAACGTCAGCATCGGGGTCTTCTCGCCCATCGGCGTGAGCACTTCCGAGACCGTCGGCGTGCGGACGGCCGCGGCCAGGGCCACCGTGATCGCCGCGACCGCGACGGAACTCCGTGCCAACGACGGCGGACGTACGGTGAGCCTGCCGATGCGGGAGCCGACCGCCGCCGCGCACACGACGGCGATGACCCAGGTCAACCAAGTCATCCGAGGGCCTCGTCGTATCGGAGCATGGGGCGGAGCGAGTGGCGACGATGCAGTTGCCGCAGGCGCTGGAGGAGACGGGCGGCGAACGCCTCGGCCTCCCACTCCTGCAGCTCGTGTTCCTCGGGAGTCAGTTGCGGTCCGGTGTCGTCCGGGTCGTCGGCCGCGGTGCCGAGCATGTAGGCGATCAGATCGTCCTCGACGGCGACGGTGGCGTCGTCGGCGGGCGCTCCGGTGTGACCGAAGACGATGTGCCCGAGTTCGTGGGCCAGGGTCCGGGCCTCACTGGGCAGCGACCGGGCGAGCACGATCTCGTCGTAGTCGTCGAAGCCGCGGCGCTGCCCCCACACCCCGGGCGCGAGGTCGTCGACGATCACCGTGATCGGGCGACGACGCGCGTCGCCCACCGCGCGAACGATGTCTTCGAGCGAGCCCGCCTGCTTCTGCGCGGCGACGTCGAGGACCGCGTCGACCGCCGCGTGGACACGACGATGCGATCGGCGGGCCCCTCGCGGGGCCTCGGCGGAGTTGGTCATACGGTCACCGTGGGGAGAGGAATTCGGAACGTGCAGCATTCACTCTCGCACGTCCGGCTCGCGCACCGCGATGCGAGACCACTCCGGCGGCCCCGGCCACCACGATCATTCCGGCGAAGCCGCCGCCCGCTGCGGCGTACTGCGCTGCACCGACGGTCGAGGTCGGCACCGGTAGGGCTTCTGTGCGCGGCGCGGGCGCCGCGGCGGTGTGGGCCGTCGTCGGCGGAACGGCCGTCGTCGGGGTGTGCTTCGGCTTCGGCTTCGGTGACGGCGATGTCGTCGGTGCGGTAGCGGTCGGCGCCTTCGCGGCGGTGCGCGGAGTGCGAGGAGCGGTCTTCGGACCCGGCACGGTGATCGGCGGGTTGTCCGCCGACCGGTTCTCGTCGTGGTCGGAGCCGATGTCGCCCAGGTCCTGGTACACGGTTCCCGGGTCCCGGCCGTCGTCGGAACCGGAGTCGGTCGACGGCGGCGCCGTGGTCGGCGGCTTCGGGACTGTCGGCCTCGGGACCGGTACCGACGACGACGGCTCGTCGGGGGTCGTCGTCGGGACGGTCGGTGTGACGACGACTCCGTCGTCGTTCCCGTCGTCGTTCCCGCAGCTGTGATGATTGCAGTGATGGTGCCACGGATGCGCCGCGGCGAGCGCGGGCGCGACGCCGAGCAGACCGAGCGTCAGCGCGGCGACGCCCAGGGGCCGTGCCGCGCGTGCGAGCAGTGTGTGCATCACAGTCTCCAAAACGGGTGCCGACCCGAACGCGACGGATCGGCCCGAACGTCAGTCGAGCGGGATCTCGGGCAGTCCTTCGCCGCGGCGCAACTTCTCGGCCATCGCGGCGAGCATGTCCTGGGACTCCTCGGAGAGGTCGAACGCTCGACTCGAAAGACGGCGCAGGCTGCGGCCGCGCAGCTGGGAGAGGAGTTCGAGATCGTGGTCGATCTTGGCGGCGTACACGTCGTCGTAGAAGTAGTCGGGCTTGACCTTGAAGAAGCGCGCCAACGCCGTGACGGTCTCGTGCGAGGGGTTGGTTCGATGCCCGTTCCGCAGTTGGGACAGGTACGGCTTGGAGATCTTGTGCCCGGTGGCCGACACCGCGTCCGCCACCTCGGCGTTGGTGTGAGGCTTGCGCCCCGGCGGGTGGACCGTGTCGAACAGTTTGTTCAATCGCCGGGCGAATCCGTCGTCCATTGTGCCTTCCCCCTCGAATGCGACGCCGAGCCGTCTCGGGTGTCGCTCCTGAGCGCGCGTCGCCGTAGGAGTACGGGCGCGCGGACCCTTCATGCATGTTCCGCTACATACTAGCAATCAGTTGCGGTTGGGCGAAATATCCGTTTGTTACGCGAGATTCTTTTTGTGTAACAATTGCCCGTGACGAGCCGGTTCATCGCTCCTACTGGCGAGTAGTCTGTCGGGCTCGGTGAATATTACTTACGGGTAGCAACAGTCCTCTGTTTGCTGTAAGGTAACTGCTGTGCTCATCGGGGAAGGGCGCACGCGGACGGCGTTCGGCGGAGGGACCGGCCGGGCGGGAAACGCCTGGTAGGTGTCGACGTCGTCCAACGGCGAAACGCTTCGCGGAGCGTGAGAAGAAGCCGTCGGCGGCGGGTGGCTCCAGGGGGGAGCATCCGCCGCCGACGGCTTCTTCTCGTCTGCGACGTGGTCTGGTCTGGGTTTCGTCCGGTCTGCGGAGCGGCGTCTCGTCGTCGACGGTCGTGCCGATCGTCCTCCGGTGTCAGGCCCCGAGCGGCACCACGATCCGTCCGCGCACCCGCCCGGCGATCATCTCGTCGGCCAGGCGCGCACAGTCGTCGAGGGTGGCCGTCGTCGTGACCGGCTCGAGAACCGCGGGGTCGAGATCGCGGGCCAGTCGGCGCCAGGCCTCGCGGCGCTCGTCGACGGGGCACATGACGCTGTCGACGCCGGCGAGAGTGACTCCGCGGAGGATGAACGGCGCGACGGTCGCCGGGAAGTCCATGCCTCCGGCGAGTCCGCACGCGGCGACGGTTCCGCGGTACTTGACTCCCGCGCACACGTTGGCCAGGACCTGACCGCCGACCACGTCGACCGCGCCCGCCCACTGCTCCTTGGCCAGTGGTCTGCCCGGTTCGGTGAAGTCGGTGCGCGGCAGAACGCGTGCGGCGCCGAGACCGGTCAGGTAGTCGGCCTCTTCGTGGCGGCCGGTCACGGCCGCGACCCGGTAGCCGAGTCCGGACAGGAGGGCGACGGCGATACTGCCCACCCCGCCCGCCGCGCCGGTCACCAGGACCTCGCCGGAGTCGGGCGCCACGCCGTGACGTTCGAGCGCCATGACGCACAGCATCGCGGTGTAGCCCGCGGTTCCGATGCCCATGGCCTGTTCGAAGGTGAACGCCGATTCGAGCGGGATCAACCAGTTCCCGTCCAGCCGTGCGTATTCGGCGAGGCCGCCCCAGTGCTTCTCGCCGACGCCCCAGCCGTTGAGGACCACGCGGTCGCCCGGTGCGAAGTCGGCGTTGCTCGACTCGACGACGGTGCCCGCCAGATCGATGCCGGGCACCATCGGGAACGATCGGACGACCGGACTCGCCCCGGTGATCGCCAGGGCGTCCTTGTAGTTGAGCGTCGATGCGGCCACCTCGACGGTCACGTCCCCGTCGGGGAGCTGATCCGACGACACGGCGGCGACCTGGGCGGACTGCTTCTTCTCGTCGTCACGGTCGATGATCAGGGCGCGGAACTGTTCTTTCATGGCTGCCTTTCGTCGCCAGGACTACTCACAGCATAGGAGAGCGCACACCGTGTGTGGAGATTCGGACCGTCGTCGGCCGCGCGGATTCAGGGTTCGTTTCGCGTCTCGCGCGGTGCGACCGAGGCCTCGCCTCGTCCGCGAAGATCGGTGTGCAGCGCCGCTCCGTGGACGTCGGCTCCCCATGAGGCGAGCAGGCCGAGTCGTTCGGCCGACTCGGATCCGGGCTCCGCGGTGTAGATCAGAAGTGTGAGCCCGGGATCGGCGGTGACAGCGAGTTCCTCGTAGGCGAGGGTGAGTTCGCCGACGACGGGATGATGGAATCGCTTCGTACCCGCGCCGTGCGTGCGCACGTTGTGCGCGCCCCACAGGGTCCGGAACGTGTCGCTGCGGGTGGACAGTTCGCCGACGAGGTCCTGAAGTGCGCGGTTGTGGGGGTCCCGACCGGCGGCGGCCCGCATGTTGGCGACGCACATCTGTGCGAACAGGTCCCAGTCGGGGTAGAACTCCCGTGACGCCGGATCGAGGAACTGAAATCTCGCGAGGTTGGGGACACGCCCGCCGTCGCCGATCACGGGTGCGTAGAACGCCTTTCCGAGGGCGTTGGTGGCCAGGACGTCGAGCTGGGCGTTGCCGATGTAGGCCGGACCCGCGGTGATCGCTTCGATCGTCCATTGCAGGGTCGGGCGGTTCGCGTGCGCGGTCTCGGCGCGTCGACGTCGACGGCCGGAGGTCGGGATGCCGTCGGCGGCACGGGCGAGGTCGAGCAGATGTGCGCGTTCGGTGTCGTCGAGTTGCAGGGCGTTGCTGATCGCCTCCAGAACCGACGCCGAGGCACCCGAGATCGCGCCGCGCTCGAGTCGGCCGTAGTACTCGACGCTGACGTCGGCGAGCATGGCGACTTCGGAGCGACGCAGTCCCTGGACGCGGCGGTTGGTCCCCGCGGGGATGCCCGCCTGCTCGGGGCTGATCTTCGCGCGCCTCGACATGAGGAACTCGCGCACCTCTGCTCGGTTGTCCATGCCTCGAAACTACGGAACCGGCGATGTGTTCGGGATGCCTTGCGAGTGCACCCCTCGACAGGGTGTTCCTCGCCGTTCGGCCCAGCTCTCTACTGGTTGTCATGACGTATTCTGTCGGCACGGCTCACGAACGGCGACGCGAGTCGACTCGGCTCGGTGTGCTGTTGATGACGCTGACCGTGTTCGGGCCCGTCTCGATGGACCTCTATCTCCCCGCGCTTCCGGCGTTGACAGTGGAGCTCGGTGCGGCGACGTCGACGGCGCAGTTGACCGTCACCGCGTGTCTGATCGGGCTCGCGGGCGGCCAGTTGATCGCCGGTCCGCTGTCGGACCGATTCGGACGTCGTCGCCCGCTGCTGATCGGGGTGATCGCGTATGTCGTCGTGTCCGTGCTGTGTGCGGTGAGCCCCACGGTGGAGGTGCTCGTCGCGGCCCGGGCGGTGCAGGGCCTGGCGGGCGGCGTCGGAATCGTGATCGCCCAGGCTGCGGGGCGCGATGTGTACGCGGGCGGCGCGTTGATCCGCTTCTACGGGCGGTTGACCGTGATCGGCGGCCTCGCGGCCGTCATCGGACCCCTGCTCGGCGGTGCGTTGACGACGCTGATGGACTGGCGCGGTCTGTTCCTCGTGCTGGCCGGGATCGGGGTGGCGATCCTGCTGTGGGTCGCCGCCGGATTCGGGGAGACCCTGCCCGTCGAGGGCCGTACCTCGGGCGGCTTCGCCCGGGTCGCCGCCGACATGCGCGTCTTGTTCGGCGACCGGGGATTCGTCGGCGCGGTCTTCGTGCAGGGGCTGGTCAACGCGGCGTTGTTCGCGTACTTGAGCGGAGCGACGTACGTCCTGCAGGGGGTGTACGGGCTGTCCCCGTTCCAGTACGCGCTCGCGTTCGGCCTGAACTCCGCGGGTTTCGCACTCTGCGGCTATCTCGCCGGGCTCGGCAGCGAACGGTGGAGCATTCCGGGGACGCTGATCGTCGGTGTCGCGATGGCGGGTGCGGGCGGTCTCGGGCTGCTCACCGCCGGACTCGTGCACGTGCCGTTGGCCGTCGTCCTCGTCTCGCTGGTGCTGCTGGTCGGCGGTACCGCGGTCACGACGCCGCCGTCGACGACGATCGCGTTGGCCGACTATCCGCAGTTCGCCGGCACTGCGTCGTCGATCCTCGGTGCTGCGCGATTCGCGTTCGGCGGGATCGTCGCACCGCTCGTGGGCGTCGCGGGATCGCTGAGCATTCTGCCGCTCGGCGTCGTCACCACCGGATCGGTCGTACTCGCCGCGATCGTCGGCATCGTGTTCCTCGTCGCCCGCCGGTCCGGTTCATCGAACTCTGTCGGGACCATCACTGACGGAGAGATCTCATGCGTGGAGCAGTCGTGAGCGCGGGCAGGCTCCGGCGGTCGCTGGACAGGAATCATCGCGACCACCTACTCGTCGGTGCGACGGCTCCCGGCGTGCCAGTCCTCGGCGACGCCGACCTGATCGTCGGCGACACCGAACGCGACGAGCTGGGGCTTCTCTCGCAGGCTCCGTTTCAATTCGGCGAATCCGGGGAATGAGGCTAGCCCGATGACGTGGTCCCACAGACGGGTCGCGTCCTCGTCGCTCGGCAGCCGGCTGATCACCGGGCCGAAGAATGCGACGCCCTCGGGTGGCTGGAACTGGATGATCGGGGTGCCGACGTCGCGGCCGGTCAACGCCAGTGCTTCGTCGGTCTCGGCCTGGATCAGCGTGTCCAGGCTCGTATCGTCGAGGGCGTCGACGTGATGCGACGGCAGTCCGAGGTCGGTCAGGATCGGGTCGAGGAAGTCGGCGGTGCCGCGCAGGTCGGTGTCGTCGACGAGGTAGCTGCCGGTGTGGGAGTCGAAGATCGCATGGCCGAGCGCAGTGTACAGCGGACCGATCGGTTCGGGGCCGTGCTCGCCTCTGATGCTCGCCGCGGCCCGGAGCAGGCGAAGTCCCGCGGTGTGCCCGGCCTCGTACTCGGGCGGGAAGTGTGCGTCGTAGTCGACGTGGGCGTTGAGCAGTCGCAGCGAGATGAACCGCCAATCGACCGTGTAGTCGCGCTGGGCCTGTACGGTGCGGATCCACTTGCTGGTCATCCACGCGAACGGGCAGACGGGATCGAAGTAGAACGCGATGTCGGGGGCCATGGGATCGAAGATAGCCGGTGAATGCTCCCCGACGCGGGTAGCGCTGGTCTTCGTCCCGGGGAGCGGACATTGGTCAGGGGCGACGGCGCGTGACTCACATCGGATCGTGAAGAACTTCGCGAAGCGCGCGGCGAACGCGTCGACGTTTCACTCGGCCAGCCGATTCAGGATCTCTGTCAGTTCCACACTCGGTCGGATCGTGACGCCGCTGTGGTCGTCGTTCATGCCGCCGATGCAGGTGATGAAGTCGCGGTACCAGTGGAAGACATTGGGGGAGACCGCGTATGTCGATTCGACGTACATGCTCGCCCCGACAGTGGCGAGGGTGCCGATCGCGGTGACGGCGTCGAGATCGTCGATCACGTGGAACAGCACCGAGGATCGCTCGGGGACGACGAACACGGCGCCGTTCGGAGCGTCGCGGTCGACGGTCCGTGCGAGCAGTGCGGCCATGTTCAGCACCTTGGACCCGATGAACAGGGAGTCGCCCGTGACACCGACGAGCCCGCCGTCGATGTGCTCGACGGTGGCGATCGGCTCGGCGTCGGTGTTCGCCTGTCCGCTTCGGAACAGGCCGTCCAGATCGGGGAACGCGGCGGCCGTCGCACTCGACACGTAACTGACGGTCTCCGGGAAGTCGACGCACAGCACCGCCCAGAGTCCGTCGGCGACTGGACGTGCGTAGCCGGACAGATCGATGCCGCCGATCTCCAGGCTGTCCGTCGGCAGGACCCGCGTGCGGACTTGTGTGCGGAGTTGTTCAGCGGTGAGATCGTCGATCTTCGGGAGCGCTGCCGACCGGGCGGCACTGCCGTAGTGAGCAGTGATGTACGGAAGCCATTCCTCACGTGGAAGGCGCGCGCATGTGGTGACGACGTTGTCCAGTGTGATGCGGTAGCCGTCCGAGGCCGTGAACGTCGCACCGTCGGCGTCGAGTACGGCTTCGACGCCGTTCTCGGCGAGGACTCGGCGTGCGGTCTCGCGAATCCAGTCGGCGTCAGGAGCAGCGAGTTGCTCGAACACGGCGTCGCGCTGCGATTCGACCTTCTGCGGTGCGGAGGCGGCCGACCTGCGGCGGAAGAAGCCCATGGGGTCGAGGGTAACGGCGATCGTCGGAGGTGTTCTGTTACCCGAATCGGGTAACAGAACACCTCCATCTGTCGAAGGCCGTCCGATTGTTCCGCGTCACGGCCTGAACCCTCACACCGTCAAGAACTCCATCACCATGCCGCTCGCTTCGTCGCGGCACTCGTCGAAATAGCCGTGGCGGGCGCCGTCGAAGGTGTGGACTCTCGCGTCCGGGATGCGGTCGGCGATGATCTGCGCGTTCACCACGGGTGCGAACCGGTCGTCGGTGCCGTGCAACACGAGCGTCGGCGCGGTGACCTCCGGAAGGCGGTCCCACGCGTCGTGGTTGTTGCTCGCGGCGAGGTGGCCGTGGCGGGCGCGGGCGGACATCGTCGGGTCGCCGAGCGTCTTGTACGGTCCGGGGTGTGCGGCCCGCCAGGTCGGCGTGTACATCTCCTCCTCGAGGGCCGCCTCACGATCATGGCCGGCGAGCAGGTGACGGATCTCGTCGCTGCGTTCGACGGCGTGGCGACCGCCCGGCGTCGTGCAGCCGAGCACGAGACGTTTGACGCGATCGGGCGCGAACACGGCGACCCACTGGGCCGTGCGGCCTCCCATCGACGTGCCGTAGACGTGGAAGTTCTCGATCGCGAGCGAATCCATCACGGCCAGAGCGTCTTCGGCGAACAGCCGGGTGCTGTATTCGGCCGACTCCTCGCTGTCGCCGGTGCCTCGGTAGTCGAAGGTGACCGTCGTGAAGTCGCCCGCGAAGTCGTTGCGGACCCGGTCCCACCAGTGATGATCATTGGCCTGCCCGGGCAGGAGCAGCAGGGCCGGGCCGTGCCCGCGGAGCTGGACCGCGAGGCGGGTGTGATCGTCGGTGACGGTGGTCTGGCTGTACTGGATCATGGCCGTGCGCCTCCGGTCGTCGACTTCCCTCGCCGTCTGCGATTGTAGTGGCGTCGGCGGCGGGTCGGACCGGGCTACGCCGTGCGACCGTCCGCGGTCACGGCTCGTCGTCACCGTGATCTCAATGGTGATCCCGGGTCTGGCGCAGTCGAGGTCGCTACCGGTGCCGTCGTGATAATCTCCGCCGAGGAGCAGGGTGTGAGGAGTCCGTGGTGGTTGTCGAGAGTGCCGTTTCGGCCTGTGTACACGTTGTCGGACAGGCGGTCTGATCGTGTTCGGGTTGGGCGTCGACACCCCGCGTTCTCTGCTTGAGGGCGCCGTCGCCGCGACGCGGACGGCGCTGAACGTGGCCGCGTGGTCGGAGGAGCAGCTTCTGGCGCTGGCCAACGCCGGGCTGGACTCCCTCGTCGGCAGCGACGCCGCCGACGATCGGCTCGGCGACGACCACCGACAGATCGCCGACGGCGAACCCGACGAGAAGACGGTGGCGCCCGCTCGGCCGGTGCAACCGTCGGCGCGGCATGTCTCGGCGACGATGCATCGGCTCCTCGAACAAGCGGTGAATCAGCGCAGCGACGAGAGCAGGCTGGAACTGCTCAGCCACATCGTCGATCAGCTCGTCGCCGATGAGGCGCGGATCATCGGGGCGTTGTCGGACGGATCGTCGTCGCCGTTGATCAAGGTCGTCGCGTGGCGGCGCGGCGGTTCGCGGTCGGTGGCGTTGGAGAACGTGTCGTTGGTCGGGCGCACCGCCAACCTCGGGCTGCCCGCGATGGTGCCGGCATATGTCAGCCATCTGCTGTCCCTCGGCCTGATCGACATCGGTCCAGAGGATCCCGAACTCAAGACCGACTATGAGATCCTCGCCGCCGAGACGAGCGTGATGGATGCGGTCAAGCGCGCATCGCTCGGTCCGGTCGGCCCGAAGATAGAGAAACGGAGTCTGACGTTGTCTCCGCTCGGCCACGAACTGTGGTCGACGGCGATGCGGGACGAGGCATGACCGCCCACGTCGTGGCGATCCAGTCGTGGAGCGAGATCACCCACGATGTGAGTCTGAACTGGTGGATCTACCTGTCGATGCCGATCATCGCGGCGTTCGTCGGCTGGTTCACCAAGCTGATCGCGTTGCGCATGATCTTCCGTCCGATCGACTTCCGCGGCATCGGCCCGTTCGGGTGGCAGGGTGTGGTGCCGCGCCGCGCGGGCAAGGTCGGTTCCAAGACCATCGAGCTCCTCACCGCAGAACTGCTGCGGCCCGAGGAGATCCTGGACCGGTTCGATGCGCGAGAGGCCATCGCCGCGCTGGAGGGTCCGTTGTCGTCCGCCGTCGACGACATCGCTCGCGAGATCGCCGAACAGGTGCGTCCCGGCCTGTGGGACTCGCTGCCCGAGCGGGCGCGGGCGGCCGTGCAGACCCAGGTCCGCAAAGAGGCCCCCGACATCGTCGAGGGACTTCTCGCCGAGGTCCGGTCGGACATGCCGCGGTACATCGACCTGCAGTACCTGGCCGTCTCCACTCTGGTACGCAACAAGCTGAAGCTCGAGCGGCTCCTCAAGACCGTCACCGCCGACGCGATGGCGTTCGTGCGCCGCAGCGGCATCTACTTCGGCTTCGGAATCGGCGTCGTGCAGATGTTCGCGTGGGCGATCTTCCACAATCCGTGGATCATGCCTGCGTTCGGTTTCGCGGTCGGCTTCCTCAGCGACTACATCGCGTTGAACATGCTCTTCCGGCCGCTGTATCCGACGAAGTTCTTGGGACTGTTCACCTTTCAAGGAGTGCTGCACGCTCAGCGGGAACAAGTCACCCGGGACTACGCCAAGATCCTCGCCGAGGATCTGTTCTCACCGGACAACCTCCTCGAGGCGGTCCTCCGGGGACCGGGTGCCGACAAGATGTTCGCGCTGATCGGCACCCAGGTGCAGCACGCGATCGACGAGCAGACGTCGTCGGTGCGCCCGATCGTCACCGTCGTCGTCGGCACCAAGCGCTATCGGGCCGTCAAAGACAAGGTCGCCGATGCTGTCATCGCGCATCTGCCGGATGCGCTTCCCGAGGTGCGAGATTACGCGGCATCGGTGGTCGATCTGGAGAACACGATCGTGACCAAGATGGCCGACCTCTCGCCCGAAGGCTATGAGTCGATCATGCGGCCCGTCTTCAAAGACGACGAGCCGCTCATGATCGCCATCGGCGCGATCCTCGGCGGACTCGTCGGTGAGCTTCAAGTGCAGATCATGGAGCTCGTCGCCAGGCATTGACGGTGTGTCCCACGTCGGTCGAGCCCCTCGGCTCCGCCCAGGAGAGCCGCTGCCGAGACCCCTCAGTAGCTCCGGGCGAATCCCAGCACGTCGGACACGTAGTCCATCGAGTTGTTGTAGCGCAGGACGGCGGTCACGCGGTCGGCGGCCTTGCGCAGGTCCAGACCTTCGTCGCACAGATAGCGGGCGGTGGTCAGCGCTGCGTCGAAGACGTTCTGCGGATCGGCCTCGCCGTCGCCGTTGCCGTCGGCGGCGTACTGCTTCCAGGTCGCGGGGAGGAACTGCATGGGGCCGACCGCGCGGTCGTAGGTGGAGTCGCCGTCGAGCTTCCCGCCGTCGGTGTCTGCCACGACACGGTTGCCGTCGAGCGACCCGTCGAGAGTCGGGCCGTAGATGGGCGTGCGGAGCGTGCCGTGCCGGTCGGTTGCGCCGAGATCGGCGTGGTGCGACTCGACGCGGCCGATTCCCGCGATCAGCCTCCAGTCGATGTGACAGCGGCGATCGGTGTGCGCCATGGTCTTCTCGGCGTCGCGGTAGGCGGCGAAGTTGATGCGCGGCACGTCGCCCGACGTCACCGACTTCGGCAGCTTCGGTGCGGGTTTCGTCAGCTCGGTCCGGGTCTTCGCGGCGGTCGTCGTCGACGGTGCCGCGGTGTGGGCCGGGGCGGTCTCGGGTGCCGCCGGGGCGGCGACGGTGGAGACGTCCGCGACGTTGACCGGCGCGGGTGCGGCGGTCGTGGTGTCCGTGGTGCCCGATGCGCCGATCAGCGAACCGGCCAGGGGGACGAGGCCTGCGGCGATGAACGCCGCGGTGAGCGTCTGTTTTCGTTTCGGCGACATATTCGGGGACCTGCACTGTTTGGGGGAAGGGGCACGCCTCGACGCTCGTCACTCGGACAGGAGGGGCGTCCGCGGGGGTGTGAGGCTCTCGAGGGCTGCCGACGAACGTACATGAGTACGTCGCCGGGCTGTTATCTCGTCGTTATCAACGGGTCCGATATGTGACGGCGGGCGGCGAGAACGTGCAGGTGACGCGAGTCGTCGGCGGTCGGTGTGAGTTGGGGCACGGTCGGCGGCGATGTCTGGCGGTTGTGGTCTGCGGCGCGAAGCGCCCGAGCCTTCATCGCCCGGACCGGGCCGCTGCGGGCGCGTCCGCCGACGGCGCCGCTCGTCGACCGCCCTCTCGACATCGAAAATATAGACTATTATTCGTCCTATGACGTCTTCGACCGCTCGCCGTGCCCGCCGGTCCCGCCCTCGTTTGAGCGACGATGCGGCGTCCCACGTCCGCGAGCTGATCGTCGCGGGTGCGCTGCGTGCCGGTGAGTACATTCGACCGGAGACCGTCGCCGACGAACTCGGTATATCGGCGACCCCCGCGCGGGAGGGTCTTCTCTCCTTGCAGAGTGAGGGGTTTCTGCGGGTCGAGCCCCGGAAGGGCTTCGTCGTGGTTCCGCTGACCGGTGACGACATCCGGGACGTGTTCGTCGCGCAGTCGTTGCTCGGGGGAGAACTGGCGGCCCGTGCCGCCGAGCGGGTGACCGACGACGATGTTCAGCGGTTGCAGACGATCCAGCGCGAACTCGAAGCGGCGACCGATGCGCACGACTACGACGCCGTCGAGATGCACAATCACGAGTTCCACAGTGTGGTGTACGGGATCGCTGCCGCTCCGAAGCTGTCCTGGATGATCAAAGGGTCGCTCGGCTACGCCCCGCGGAAGTTCTTCGCCTCGGTCGAGGGCTGGCCGCAGGCGTCCGCCCACGACCACCGGGCGATCATCGACAGTCTCCGCGGTCGTGACGCAGCGGCCGCGCGTGCCGCGATGTCGGCGCACATCCGCAATGCGGGTGAGTTGCTCGCCGAGCATCGGCGGGACGATGCCGACACCGATTCGTGACTGGGGCGCATAGGACGTCGGCGGGGTGCGGGCTCGATCCCGCCGGTGATCGTTGTCCGCCCGGCCGGGGAGTGTGAGAACTGCGGGGTGACGGTGCTCCGGCCGTACTGGATCACCGTCGAGCAGTCGCGAGTATGCGCTCTGCGCGCGCCACGACGGGGGCGTCGACCATGTGTCCGTCCACGGCGACGGCGTCGCCGTCGATCCGAGCGGCCGCGACCACTCTGTCGGCCCAGGCGATCTCGTCCTCGGTGGGTGCCAGCGCGGCGTGGACGGGGGCGACCTGGCGGGGGTGGATGCACAGCTTGGCGGGCAGTCCGATGCGGGCCGCGTATGCGACGTCGTCGGTGAGGGCCGCGGGGTCGTTCAGCGCGGTGGTGACGCCGTCGACCGGTGGCGCGACGCCCGCGGTGGCCGAAGCGAGGACGAGCATGGAACGGGTCAGGAGCAACGACTCGCGGTCGGTGGGGTCGACGCCGAGCTCGTTGGCGTAGTCGATGCTGCCGAACGCCAGTCGTGCGACGCCCGGGCGTGAGGCGATGGACGTTGCGGATGCGACACCGGATGCGGTCTCGATGAGAGGGAGCACCGGTGCGCCGGTGCGCGCGTAGACGGCGTTCACGTGCGCGGGGTCGCCGGTCTTGGCGAGCATCACCGGGACGCGAAGATCCGCGGCCATGTCGACGTCGGCGGTGTGCCATCGGGTGTCGACGGCGTTGATTCGCACGATTGCTCTGCCTCCGTTGGCGATCCACTCGGCGGCGGCTTCACGGGCCACGGATTTGCGGTCGGCGGCGACGGCGTCTTCCAGGTCGATGACGACGATGTCGGCACGGATCGCAGCCGCTTTGGGGAAGCGGTCGGGTGCGCTGCCGGGGACGAACAGGAGGGTTCGTGCGGTGCGCAGGTCGTCGAGGCCGATCATCGGAGGGCTCCCGTCGCGGTGACGTGTTCGGTGCCGTCGCCGGAGACGATGCGGAGTGCGACGTCCTCGCCCGCTGGTTCGCCCTCGACGCGGAATCGGTCGCCGAGGAACAACGGTCTGGTCAGTCGGAACTGAAGGCGTCGCAACGGTCTCCCGGATGCGGTGCGCGCCAGGTCGGCGAGGTAGGTCGCCAGCAGTGGTCCGTGCACGACGAGATCGGGGTAGCCCTCGACGCCGGTGGCGTACGGGTGGTCGTAATGGATGCGGTGCGAGTTCGAAGTGAGAGCCGAGTACCGGAACAGTGTCCGTGACGACGGGGCGGGCTCCGTCGACCACGGGGCCGTTCCCGCGGCGAGGGGAGTGTCGTCGCGTGCGGTCCGTGCCCCGGTGTTCGCATCGCTGCGGTAGACGATGTTCTGATCCTCCACGAGACAGAGGTCGTCGTTCTGGAAGTACTGGCTGCGGACGGTGACGAACAGCATGGCGCCGCTGCGTCCGAGTTTGTCGGTGATCCCGGTGATCTCTGAGCGCTTGGTGGTCTCGACGCCCAGGCGCAGGGGCGCGGCGGAGTCGATCGTCGAACCGGCGAACATGCGGCGGCGGTGCGGGATCGGTGGCAGGAAGTGTCCTTCGGCCGGGTGTCCGTCGTCGCCGAGGTCGGCGGTGGCGGGCCAGTCGGGGAAGTAGACCCAGTGCCACGGGATGGGGAGCTCGTCCCCGGCGGTGCGGTGCTCGTCGAGGTCGAGGGCGGCCGCGAGGCGATCGGCCTGGGCGGGGTCGAGGATCGCGGTTTCTAGCAGCGGTTCGGGCGACCACGCTGCGAGGTGCTCGCTCAGGGGGGTGGGGGCGTCGGTCATCGGTCGGCTCCTTCGTGGGTGCCCGGAGTGGTCTGCAGGGTGCCGTCGGCGATCATGGGATTCGCCGGTGGGCGGGAAGCGGAAGGTCAGATGTCGAGGCCGCCGCGTTTGACCAACTGCTTGGCGATCACGTTCTGCTGGATCTCGTTGGTGCCTTCGCCGACGATCATCAGCGGGGCGTCACGGAAGTAGCGTTCGACGTCGTATTCGGTGGAGTAGCCGTAGCCGCCGTGGATGCGGACCGCGTCCAGGGCGATGTCCATCGCGGTCTCGGAGGCGAACAGTTTGGCCATACCGGCCTCCATATCGCAGCGTGCGCCGGTGTCCAAGCGCTGCGCGGCGTCGAGGAGGAGGCTGCGCGCGGCGTACAGCTTGGTGCCCATCTGCGCGAGCATGTTGCCGACCGACTGATGCTTCCAGATCGGCACCCCGAAGCTCTCGCGGTCCTGCGCGTACTGCAGGGCGTCGTCGAATGCGGCGCGAGCCACCCCGGTCGCGCGGGCGGCGACCTGCATGCGGCCGACCTCGAGGCCCTTCATCATCTGAGCGAATCCGCGACCCTCCTCACCGCCCAGGAGTGCGTCGGCGGGCACGTGGCAGTCGACGAAGTTGAGTTCGCAGCTCTCGACGCCCTTGTATCCGAGTTTGGGCAGGTCCTTGGAGACGGTGAAACCGGGAACCTTCTCCACCAACAGGATCGAGACGCCCTTGTGTGCGGGCTGCGCGGTCGGGTCGGTCTTGCACAGCAGCGCGATCAGATCGGATTTGCGGGCGTTGCTGATCCAGGTCTTCGACCCGTTGATCGTGTATCCGGACTCGGTGGCCGCAGCGACGGTGCGCATGGCCTGCAGATCGGATCCGCCTCCTGGCTCGGTCAACGCCATCGTGGCCCGGAGCTCGCCGGTGGCCATGCGCGGCAGGTACTTCTGCTTCTGCTCGTCTGTGCCGAACGCCAACAGCAGTTTCGAGACGACGGTGTGCCCTCCCATGGCGCCGGCCAGGCTCATCCAGCCGCGCGCGAGCTCCTCGGTGACCTGGACGTAACACGGCATCGACACGGCGGCGAACCCGTACGGCTCGGGGATCGCGAGTCCATAGATTCCCATCTCCTTCATCTGCTCGATGAGCGCCTCGGGATAGGTGTTCGCGTGTTCCAGATCGTGGACGACGGGCTTGACCTGCTTGTCGACGAACTCGCGGACGGTCTGGACGATGAACTGCTCCTCGGACGACAGCGTGATCACTGACGACTCCCTTCTATGGAATGTTGAAAATATTCTATAGAACAGGATGGGCATTTGTCATCACGTGAGATTGACCACGCGGTCGTGAGTGGAGTCGCCGTCGGGCGGGTGTTCATCGGTGTTCGCCACCGCGCGGTTCCGGTCGAGACCGGTGTCGATTCCTCGAAAGGTGCAGGCGGCGTTGACGTTCCCGACGCTCGCGTGAGATGAGGCGCGCGGGGTGATCGGCGGATGTCGACGGCGTGAACCGTCCGCTCCAGCAGGGTTTCGGGGCGGGCTCGGGGCCGAGGGCCGCGCAGTCTCGGAACTCTGGTTAGATTAGCCTGACCACGCAGATTTTAAGGTTTCCTTACCTACTTTTGGAGGCTTCTTTATGTTTTCGCTCATCAAGCGCGCCGGAGTGGCGGCGGCGCTGGTCACAGCGACCGTCGCGTTCACCGCGTGCTCGACGACCTCATCGGATGACGCATCGTCGTCGGCCGATGGCGAAACGGTGACGATCAGCACCAACCTGGGCGATGTCACAGTCCCGAAGAACCCGACCAAGGTCGTCGTTCTCGACAACACCGCGGCCGAGACCGTGAAGGCGTTCGGGGTCACCCCGGTCGCGATTCCGAAGCAGTTGTTCAGCTCCGATCAACTGGCGGACTGGGCCGACGACGGCGACATCAAGGACGTCGGGACCCACAGCGAACCCAAATTCGATGTCATCGAGGACGTGGAGCCAGACCTCATCATCGGCGGCTATCGGTTCAGCAAGTACAGCGACGAACTGCAGAAGATGGCGGATGCGTCAGGGGGAGCATTCATCGACGTCGCGGCCAGTGACGATGCCGAAGGCGGACGTGTCGCGCAGATGAGTCGACAGACCGAGGCGCTCGGCACGGTCTTCGGCAAGGAAGACCAGGCAGAGGAGATCGTCGCCGACTTCCAGACCAAGCTGGACGCGGCCAAGAGCGCGGCCACCGGTCAGACCGTGTTTCTCGCGAACGTCAACGGCGGCAAGATCGACAACGGCGCCAAGCGCATCAGCCCGCTCACCGAACCGCTCGACGTGCGGGACGTCTTCGCCGGTGAGGCCGGGGACATCCACCAGAACTCGGGCCTGACTCCGGAGGCGATCGCGCAGGCGAACCCCGAGTGGGTGATCGTGATGGACCGTGACGCCGCCGTCGCGACGGCGGGTGAGACGGCGACTCCGGCGAAGGCCGTCATCGATGCGCAGGACGCCTTCGCGAACACCACCTTCAAGAAGTCGAACCAGATCATCTACCTCGACCCGCAGTTCTATGTCCGTGAGGGCATCCAGGGCTACGGCGAGAGCTACCAGCAGATCGCGGGCGCGATGGGCGCCGACAAGTAGCCGTGCCGTCGTCACCCACCGCGGCCCGCACCGGAAGCACGTCCACGACGGCTTCCGGTGCGGGCCGCTACCTTCTTCCCGGGATCGCCGTCCTCTGCGTCGCACTGGTCATCGCGTCGATGTTGGTCGGCGAGTACCACATCACGATCGGAGGCCTGCTGCACGGCGATTCGGAGATGTGGAGGATGTTCTTCATCTCGCGAGTGCCGCGCACCCTTGCACTGATCTTCGCCGGTGTCGCGATGAGCTTCTCGGGCGTCATCATGCAGCGGCTGACCCAGAACCGATTCGTCGAACCGACCACGGCGGGCACGGCGGAGTGGGCGGGACTCGGCATCTTGTTGTGCTTCATGTACATCCCCGGCGCCTCGCCGTTGGTGCGGATGGCCGTGGCGACGACGATGGCATTCCTCGGCACCGTCGTCTTCCTCGCCATCATCAACCGAGTTCGGGCGCGTAAGACGGCGATCGTGCCCTTGGTCGGGCTGATGCTGGGTGCGGTGATCGGTGCGGTCACCACGTACATCGCCATCGAGGGCAACATGCTTCAGGCCGTCGTCGCCTGGCGATCCGGTGGATTCGCCCACATCGTTCGAGGATTCTACGAACCCCTGTGGGCCGTGCTGGTCGTCGCCGTCGCCTGCTACCTGATGGCCAACTACTTCACGATCGCGGGGCTGGGTCGCGATGTCGCGACCAGTCTGGGCCTCGACTACGGGCGGACCGTGGCCATCGGCGTCACCATGGTCGCGTTGGCGTCCGGCGTCACCAGCGTCGTCGTCGGCTTCATCCCGTTCCTCGGGTTGGTCGTGCCCAACGTCGTCAGCATGCTGCGTGGAGACGACGTGCGAAAGAACCTTCCGTGGATCGGCGTCTTCGCCGTGGTGCTGGTCGTGGCGTGCGACCTCATCGGGCGAGTGGTGGTGCGGCCGATGGAGATCCCCACGTCGGTCGTGATGGGTGTCGTCGGTGCGACGGCGTTCCTGGCGATCATCCTCTCAAGGAGGTTCCGTGACAGTCTCTGACGGCGCTTCCGCTCCGGCTGTCGGCGCCGGCCGCACCGGCCGGTTCTCCTGGCGGATGCGGATGGGTGTCGCGATCGCCCTCGCGGCGGCCGCGCTGGTCCTGTTCCTGTTGATTCGGACGGGCGCCGACGATGTGATGCGGTGGGACTTCCGGTTCGGTCCGTCGTTCGATCGGCGATTCCGCACGGCGTCCGCCATCGTGCTCGCCGCCTTCTGCCAGGGCGTCGCGACGGTCTTGTTCCACACCGTGACGCACAACCGGATCCTGACTCCATCGATCATCGGTCTGGACTCGCTGTACGTTCTCATCCAGACCGTCGGTGTCGCGGTCGTCGGCGCACGATTCGTCGACAACTCGGACAGCATCCTGCAGTTCCTACTCCAGACGGCGGGGATGGTCCTGTTCGCGGGCGTCCTGTATCGATGGATGTTCTCCGGCAGGTTCGCCAGTCTGTTCCTGCTGCTCCTCGCCGGCGTCGTGATGGGCCTGGCATTCCGGGCCGTCTCGGAGTTCCTGCAGCGGTTGATCGCGCCGTCCGACTTCGACGCGCTGCAGATCAAGCTGTTCGGCAGGCTCGGGTCGGTCAACACCGAACTGCTTCCGATCGCCGCCGTGATCTGCGCGGTGGTCGGAGTGATCGTCTGGCGCCGCCGTCGGGTGCTCGACGTCCTGCTGCTCGGTCGCGAGCCCGCGACCAGCCTGGGGGTGAACCATCAACGCGAACTGACGATCGCCCTGGTCCTCATCGCGATTCTGGTGTCTGTCTCGACCGCACTGGTCGGACCGCTCACCTTCTTCGGGTTCATCATCGCGACGCTCGCCTACCAGGTCTCCGGCGATTGGCGGCACCGTGCGACGTTGCCGATGAGTGTTCTGATCGGCGTGTTCACCCTCGCCGCGGGTCAGTTCGTGCTGACCAATGTCTTCTATGCGGCCGGGACCCTCACCGTGATCATCGAGTTCTGCGGTGGTGTCGCGTTCCTGGCGATCCTGCTCTTGAGAAAGGGGACCATGTGATCGAGTTCGCCGATCTCACCAAGACCTATACCGAGAACACCGTGCTGGGGCCGGTCAGCGGAGAGTTCTCGTCCGGTGGAGTGACCGCGCTCGTCGGTCCGAACGGAGCGGGCAAATCGACTCTGCTGACGATTCTCGGGCGACTGATCGACGCGACCTCGGGCACCGCGCTGCTCGACGGCAAGGAGATCAGTTCCTACAAGGCGACGCAGATCGCCACCAGGCTGGCGATCCTCCGGCAGGAGAACTCGGTCAACGCGCGGCTGTCGGTGCGCGACCTCGTCGCGTTCGGACGGTTCCCGCACAGCCGCGGGAGACTGTCGTCCGACGACGAGGTGAAGATCGACGACGCCATCGGCTTTCTCGGACTGCACGACCTCGCGGACAGATACCTCGACGAGCTGTCCGGCGGTCAACGCCAACGAGCGTACGTCGCAATGGTGCTCGCTCAGGACACCGACGTCATCCTGCTCGACGAGCCCCTCAACAATCTCGACATGCGCCACCAGGTGCGGATGATGGATCGCCTGCGCGACGCCGCCGACGCACTCGGAAAGACGATCATCGTCGTGGTGCACGATCTCAACTTCGCTGCGGCCTACGCCGACCGCATCGTGGTGCTGCGAGACGGTCGAATCGCCGCGTCGGGTACGCCCGCGGAGATCATGCGTTCGGATCTGCTCACCGAGATCTTCGGGACCACCGTCCGCGTGCACCAGCTCGACGGGGTGCCGGTCGCGGTGTATGCGGGACTGTCGTCGGCGGTCGCTCCGACGGACTGACGGCGCCGCCGACGTCTGTCGAGCACGCCGGTCGGCGCTCCGATCGACGAGGCTGGTGAGTGCGGTCTCATCCGCGCCCGGGGTCCGACCTGACGCAGGTGACGTCGAGTACGCGATCGCCGCATTCATCGGTCGGAGGAGAGGCGCGGCACTTCCCGTGTAATTGAATATAAGTTAAAATCAATTCTATGATGGTCGGAGAATCCGCCCATCACCGTCGAGACGAGGGAAGTGCCGAACGATGAGTGATCAATCGCGTAGTGAGGTTCTCTCCACCTTGTACAGATCGTTGGCAGCCGGTGACGCACAAGCTGTTTCGCGTCTCCTCAGCGACGACTTCGTCGGGCGGACCGCGGCGGGACTGCCCCTGGGTCTCGGCGGGGAGTACCACGGACCGGACGCGATGATCCACGACTTCTGGTGGGCCATCGGTCGTGCGTTCGCGCTGCAGGCCGAACCCACGTCCATGGATCCGATCGATGAGCATCGCGTCGAGGTCTCGGGCTGGTACCGGGGTTCGGCCCGGCGTACCGGACGACGGGTGGACGCCGCGTTCGTCCACACGGTGACCTTCGATGAGAACGGCCGCATATCGGCACTGCGACAGCTGACCGACACCGCGGTGTGGGCTGCCGCCGTCGCGGGTGCGGAGAGGGCCGCGGTCCCGGCGCACCCGGGCTCCGATCTCCAGAGCCTCGAGACGATCGACTATTCGGTCGCGGCGGGCGTCGCGCGGGTGATTCTCAACCGGCCCGAGCAGCGAAACGCGATCGATCTGCGGCTGGCCGGGGAATGGCTGACCGTCGCGCGAGCGATCGCTGCGGACCCCGCCGTGCGTGCGGTGCTCATCGCGGGCAACGGACCGGCGCTCACCGTCGGCGGAGACATCGAGTACTTCACGAGGGCGCCTGCAGGGGGGATCGGAGCGCTCGCCGCGCGGATGACGGACCCGTTCCATGAGGGTTTCCGGATTCTGGAGAGGCTCGACTGCCCTGTCGTCACAGCGGTGCAGGGCTCCGCGGCGGGCGGTGGGCTGGGGTTCGTGTATGCGGCCGATGTCGTGGTGGCAGAACCGGGTGCGATCTTCTGCACCGCGTTCTCGGGTATCGGCCTGTCCGGCGACGGCGGCGGCACGTGGCATCTTCCCCGGATCGTCGGGGAGGCACGGGCCCGGCGCATGTACCTGGAGAACTTGCGCGTCGACGTGCGGACCGCGCAGGACTGGGGCCTGGTCGCCGAGATCGTGCCCGCCGAGGAACTCCGTGACTACGCGCTCGCGAAAGCCGAGAAGCTGGCGACCGGCCCGACCCTCGCGTACGGACGTCAACGACGACTCCTGCGCGAGTCCTGGGGACGGACCTTGTCCGACCAACTGCGCGCAGAATCCGAGGGCATCGTCGACACTGGTGGGACCTACGATGCGCAGCATGCGGTCACGTCGTTCCTCAACAAGGAGCGTCCCGCGTTCGAGGGACGGTGATCTCCTGATCACCGTCCCTCGGGCGCCGCTACTGGAATGCCTCGGTCGATTCGCCCAAGGCTTCGGCCGGACCCACGTGCAGATAGTGGCCGTCGAACCTCGCGGGTGAGGCGGCGGCGAGGTGATTGCCCACCCCGGGTTGATCGAGAGCGGCGAACAGCGGATTCTCCGCGAGGATGCCCTGCGCCACCACATCGTCGAACGTTCGGTACCGCTGCGCGAGCACGGACGACGCTGCGAGTGCTGATTCGACTTCGGCGGTGGTGTGCGTGCCGAACCACGGGGCGAACAGCGCCGACAGAACCTGCCGGTGGAGATAACGGTCGGACTCCTGGCTGAAATCGGCGCCGAGCGCTTCCCCGACCGCGGCCACGGCCGCTGTGGTGCCGGTGAGTTCGGTGAGGTCGCGGAAGTGTCGCGGAGTCAGTGCGACCACCATCACACGGTCGCCGTCCGCCGTGGCGAAATCGGTGCCATACGTGCCGTAGACGTCATTGCCGGTGGATACGCGGCTATGCGCGTTGACCTGAGGCTCGGTGAGATACCCCAGGGTGGAGGCGACGGAGAGGGCGGTGTCTTCCAGCGGCAGTCGGATGGCGCTGCCGTCGCCGGTCTGCTCGCGTCTGCGGACGGCGGCGGTGACGGCCAATGCCGCGTAGAGACCGCATACGACGTCCCAGGCCGGGAGTACGTGATTGACCGGTGCGCTGTGGCCCTCCGGGCCGGTGAGCAGCGGGAAGCCGAGCCCGGCGTTGACCGTGTAGTCGACGGCCGGCCGGCCGTCGCTGCCGCCGAGCAGTTCCAGAGTGATCACGTCGGCGCGCTCGGCGGCCAGCCGCTCATGACTCATCCACTGACGGCCGCCCGAGTTGGTCACGAGGATTCCGCCGCCGGGCCCGGAGTCGAGGATCAGGCGTCGCACCAGCTCTTGACCGGCGTCGCTGCGGAGATCTGCGGTGACCGACCGCTTTCCCTTGTTCAATCCGGTCCAGTAGATCGACGTTCCGACCGGAGCCGCGTTATGGCCGTCGGTGCGCGGCCAGCGGTGCACGTCGGCGGCGCCGCCCACCGGGTCGACGCGGATCACCTCGGCGCCCAGCTGAGCCAGGGTCACCCCGCACAGGGGCGAGGCCACGAAACTCGAGACTTCGACGATGCGGACTCCGTCGAGCGGGCGGCGGTAGTCGTGGGAGGAGTGTGCGGTCATAGTCGAATCCTGTCTCGCGTCGGTCGGTCGGGTGCGGGTGGGCGGGTTGTCGGGTCGGCAGCACCCAGAGAGTCCATTCGAGCACACCACGATCGGCGTCTCCGACCGTGCGTGTGGATGACGGCGCGGGCGCGACGCGCGATGGACGACGGGCCGTCGCTTGGTGGGTGGCCGATGCGGGGCGGCCGGTCGTCGGTCGACAGTCGGCGGCCCGTGTGGGTCCGGTCAGGGCATCGTGTATCCGCCACTGACGGAGATCAACTGCCCGGTGATCTGCCGGGCGGCGACATCCGAACTCAGCCAGACGACGGCGTCGGCCACGTCCTCTGCGAGGGTGAGCCTGCCGAGCGGGGTGTCCTTGAGCAGGTAGTCGATCTGATTCTCGTTGAACACCGAATCTGCTCCGCCGGACCACAGGCTGTCGTCTCCGACGGCTTCGGGACCTTCCGGGATCACCAGGCCGGGGCAGACGACATTGGATCGGATGCCGTGTCGGCCGTGCTCGCGGGCGGCCGTCCGGGCCAGGGCGACCTGAGCCGCCTTGGTCGCTCCGTACACGCCC